>NZ_JBEZMS010000025.1:0-91526 GCF_040652815.1 Micromonospora sp. NPDC048169 | reverse complement strand
CATCACCCGGGTCCGGCGCTGCGGGCCGGCGATCACCCGGTCGATCGACTCCTCCAGGGAGTCGTTCGTGATCGCCCGCTGCTCCTTACGAGATCGGCCCGGAACCGGCTCGGCGGTCGCCGCCACGAGCGCCCCGGACGCCGCGACCCGACCGGTGAGCGCCCGCTGCTCCGCGCCGCGCCCGAGCCGGTCCGGCCCCGGCCGGTCCGTCTCCGGCGTGGGCGCCTCGGCGAGCAGCTCGGCCGGGATCCGCACCCGGGCCACCAGGCCCGCCCGGCTGGCGCTCAACCGCACCCGTACGCCGTGCCGGGCGCTGAGGTGGCTCACCACGAACAGGCCCATCCGCTCCGAGGCCGACACGTCGGCGGCCGGCGGCTCGGCGAGCACCGCGTTCGCCTCGGCCAGCGCCGACGGGCTCATGCCCAGGCCCGCGTCGACCACCTGCACCAGCGCGCCCCGGCCGTCCGGCTCGACGACCACCCGCACCGCGGTGTCCGGGCGGGAGAAGGCGGTGGCGTTCTCCAGCAGCTCCGCGAAGAGGTGCACCAGGTCGCCCACCGCGTGCCCGACGACGTGCAGGTCGGTCCGGTTCTCGTGGCGCACCCGCTGATACTGCTCGATCTCCGCGCTGGCGGCCAGCAGCACCGCGCCCAGGCCCACCGGGCGGTTCCACCGCCGGGTCGACTCGCTGCCGGCGAGCACCAGCAGGCTCTCGTCGTTGCGGCGCATGCGGGCGGCGAGGTGGTCGAGCTTGAACAGGTTCTCCAGCTGGTCCGGGTCGCTCTCCTCGCGTTCGAGTTCGTCGAGCAGCTCCAGTTGCCGCTCCACGAGCACCTGGCTGCGCCGGGCCAGGTTGACGAACATGGCGTTGACGTTGCGCCGCATCATCGCCTGCTCGACCGCCACGTCGACGGCGCTGCGGTGCACCGCCACGAACGCCTCCGCCAGCTCGCCGATCTCGTCCTGCGAGTCGATCACCGCGGGCGGTACGTCGATCGCGCCCACCGGGCGGTCCACCGTGCGCAGCCGTTCCAGCGTCAGCGGCAGGTCCACCTGCGCGATCCGCAGCGCCTGGCCGCGGAGCTGCCGCATGGCGCGGGCCACCGACCGGCCGACCAGCAGCGAGATCAGCACCGCGGCCAGGAGCACCGTGGCGATCGCGCCGCCCACCAGCAGCGTGTCGCGCAGTTGCCGGGCGCTGGCGTCGTCCGCCTCGCGTACCGCGTCGGCGACGATCTCGCTCTCCAGCTGGCGGAACAGCTCCTGCCGCTGCTCGCCGGCCGCCCACCACTGGGCCGCGTCCAGCAGGGCCGGCTTCGCCTCGCCGCCGGGCAGGGTGCGCTCCTCCATCCGGGTGGCGGCGACGAACGCCGGGTCGACCGAGGTGCGGTCGTAGCGGCGGATCTGGTCCGAGGTCGCCGCGACCCGGAACGCGCCGAGCGCGGTGAGCTGCTGGGCCCGCAGGTCGCTCAGCGTCACCTGGGCGTCGGGCTCGTACCGGCCGGACCGGGCGGCGGCGTAGAGCTCCGCGCGGATGCGCGAGGACAGCTCCTTGACCCGGGAGACCTGCACGTACCGCAGCACCGCCTCGGTCAGGTCCTGCCGGCCGTCGCCCGGCGACGGCTCGGCCAGCAGGCGCAGCAGCGCCGCGACGGACCTGTGGTAGTTGCTCAGCACGGTGTCGCTGGACAGCACCGCCGGCGCCACCGCCGCCCGGATGTTCACCACCTGGTCGTACGCCTCGATGGCCTCGGAGTAGGAAACGCGCCAGGCGGCGTCGGCGTCGGCCAGCGGCGCGGCGGCGGTGCGCAGCTCCGTCATCGCCCGGTCGGTGGCCTCCTGGAGCGGCTTGAGCGCGGCGACGGCGGCGTCCCGGTCGGCGCCGGTGCCGGCGCGGCGCAGCGCGGCCAGTTCACCGGCGGTGCGGTCCCGTTCGTGCTGGAGCCGGTCCACGGCGGCGGAGATCTGCCGGCCGATGCCGACCTGCTCGGCGAAGGCGCTCAGCGTGGTGGTCTGCCCGACCAGTCCCCGGGTCTGGATGCCGGCCAGGATCAGGAACGCCAGTGAGGGGATCACCAGCACCGTGGCGAGCTTGGTGCCCATCCGCCAGTCCCGCAGCCGGAACCCGGAGCGCCGCCGGTGCGGTTGAGGGGCCGCACCGCGAACCGGGTCGGGACCTGCGCCCACGGTTGCCTCCTCGTCCCGCCCCACCACGTCGGGGAGCGGAGTCCATCCAATCAGGCCGGCGGTCGGTGTCAACGGCCGCCCGGACGGCATGACCAGGACGGTCAGCGCCGCGGGTGGACGGTCACGCGTGCGAGGCGGCCTCGTCCGTCCGGCCGACCCCGGCGATCTCGCCCGCCTCCGCGAGCCGGCCCAGCGCGATGAGCGCGGCGCCGGTCGCGCCGATCTCCGGGTTGCGCTGCCAGGCCACCCGGCGCGGCGCGAGCGCGTCGAGGAACGCCCCGCGCCACCACGGCGAGGCGGTCAGCGCCCCGCCGCCGAGGATCACCTCCGTCGGCTCGCCGATGTCGGCCTCCAGCAGGGTCAGGTCGTCGGCGACCAGCCGGCACAGCCCGCTCATCAGACCGGCGAGGATGTCCACGGCGGTGGTGCCGAAGCTCAGCCCGCGCAGCTCCCCCGAGCCCGCCGGGGCGGTGCCGGGTGGACGGTCGCCGCCGAAGCGCGGATCGGCCCGCACCGGGCCGGCGGTGCGGTCCAGCGCCGCCTCCAGCTCCGCGCCCTCCGGCAGCCGCAGCTCGCGGGCCGCCCAGGCGAAGAGGTTGCCGCCGCTGGAGTACGCCGCGCCGGTCACCACGTGGTCGTGGTCGACCCGGTAGCGCCAGAGCTGCGCCGGCAGCGGCGGCGGCTGCGCACCGGCCGGCAGCGCCTGGATCACACGGACCGCCGCCGAGGTGCCGACGGTCACCGCCGCGCGGGAGGGCTCGACGCAGCCCGAGCCGACGTTCGCCGCCGCGCCGTCGCCGACCGGCGGCGCCCACCGCGCGCCGGCCAACTGCGGCCAGCGCCGGGCGTACGTCGCGTTCAGCCGGCCGTGCCAGCCCCGCGGGGCCGGCGGCGCCAACCCATCCGGGCGTACGCCGGCCAGCTCGCACGCCTCCGCGTCCCAGTCCAGGCGCCACAGGTCGAACAGCCCGGTGCCGGAGGCCAGCGACACGGACATCGGCGCCTCGTCGAGCAGCGTGCCGAGCGCGTACTCGGTGAGCCCGGTGAAACGGGCGGCCGGGCCGGCCCGCTCGCGCAGCCAGGGCAGCCGCACCGACCAGTAGCAGCGGTGCCACCAGGTGCCGGTACGCCTGTGGAAGTCCTCCGGGTCGGCCGGCCCGGTCGCTCCGCCAAGCGGCTCCGGCCGGGTGTCCAGCCAGGTCAGCACCGGCCCCGACGGTGTGCCGTCGGCGGCCACCGGCAGCACCGAGTGCCACTGCGCGGAGGTGGCGACCAGCTCCACGTCCCGCAGGTGCCCACCGGCGGCCAGCTCGTCCACGCACTCGATCAGGCAGGCCAGATAGGCCGGGCCGTCGAGCGTCCCGCTGCCGTCCTCCCCGGTGACCAGGCGCACCCGGCGCCGGGCCAGCGCGCCCGGACGGGGCACGGCGTCCGCGTCGAGCACCAGGCCGCGCACCGAGGAGGTGCCCAGATCCAGAGCGAGAATGTCCATCGCCGGTCAACCTACCCGCCGTGACCGGCGGCTACGCCAAGATCCGTACCGCTCTCGTGTGATCGGGTTCCGCGCCGACCGCCGACCGCGTACAGTGACCGTCATGCTCGCGCATCTGTCCTGCTGGTGGCCCGCCGACCCGGCGGCCCACCCCCGCGCGTAGCTTTCCCCACGCGGCCGCCCGACGAGGCGGCCGCCGGTCTTCCCCGGCATCCCGGGTCGCCTTCACCGGCGGCCACCGGCCCACCGAGGAGACCCGATGACCCGCCCGTCCGACCCGCTCGCCGCCGTCGCGGCCGGCCGCGACCCCGGCCCGTTCGCGCTCGTCCGCCGCGAGGGCGCCGGCCATGTCGACCTGTTCACCGGCCCGGTACGCACCGCCGACCGGCTCGCCGACCTGCCACTGCCCGAACACGGCCCCGGGCCGCACACGCTGGCGGTGGTGCCGTACCGGCAGATCACCGAACGCGGTTTCGAGTGCGTCGACGACGGGCTGCCGCTGGAGTTCCTGGCGGTCGAGGAGCACCGGCGGATACCGCTCGCCGAACTCCTCGACGACCTGCCCGACGCCGAGGTACGCACCCGCGACGCCGGCTTCGACATCCCCGACGACGAGTACGCGGCGATAGTGGAACGGGTGCTGACCGACGAGATCGGCCGGGGCGAGGGCGCGAACTTCGTCATCCACCGCACCATGCGCGCCACAGTGCAGGGCGACCCGCTTGCGGCGGCCCTGGCCGCGCTGCGCCGGCTGCTGCTGCGCGAGCGGGGCGCGTACTGGACGTTCCTGGTGCACACCGGCACCCGGATCCTGGTCGGCGCCAGCCCTGAGCGGCACGTCAGCGTCGCCGACGGGCTGGTCGAGATGAACCCGATCAGCGGCACGTTCCGGCACCGGGGCGCGACCGTCGACCGGGCTGAGCTGCTGCGCTTCCTGCACGACGAGAAGGAGGTGGAGGAGCTGTACATGGTGCTGGACGAGGAGCTGAAGATGATGGCCGTGGTCGCCGAGCACGGCGGCCAGGTGGTCGGGCCGTACCTGAAGGAGATGGCGCACCTGGCGCACACCGAGTACCTGCTGGCCGGGCGCTGCTCCCGGGACGTCCGCGAGGTGCTGCGGGAGACCATGTTCGCGCCGACGGTCACCGGCAGCCCGATGGAGAACGCCTGCCGGGTGATCGCCCGGCACGAGCGCGCCGGCCGGCGCTACTACGCCGGGGTGCTCGCCCTGCTGGGCCGCGACGAGCAGGGCCGGCAGACGCTCGACGCGCCGATCCTGATCCGTACCGCCGAGATCTCCCCGGACGGCGCGCTGCGCGTGCCGGTCGGCGCGACGCTGGTCCGGCACTCGACCACCGCCGGGGAGGTCGCCGAGACGCACGCGAAGGCCGCCGGGGTGCTCGCCGCGCTGGGTCTGGGCCCGGACGCGCCGCGCTCGGCCACCGAGCCGGCCGTCCGGTACGCCGACGACCCCGAGGTACGCGCCGCGCTGGCCGCCCGCAACGCCCCGCTGGCCCGGTTCTGGCTGGACCAGCGGAAGCCGGGGGCACTCGCGCTGCGCGGGCTCGCCGGACGCCGGGCGCTGATCGTCGACGGCGAGGACACGTTCACCGGCATGCTCGCCCACCAGCTCGGCGCGCTGGGCCTGGCGGTGACCCGGCGGGACTGGCCGGACCCGGGCCCGCTGGACGGCTACGACCTGGTGGTGGTCGGCCCGGGGCCGGGTGACCCGCGGGACGCCACCGCCCCGAAGATGGTGGCGCTGCGGGCGCTGCTGACCGAGCTGCTCGACTCGGGCCGGCCGACGCTCGCGGTGTGCCTGGGCCACCAGTTGCTCGCCGGGCTGCTGGGCCTGCCGCTGCACCGCCGCGACGCGCCGTACCAGGGGTTGCCGCGGGACGTGCCGGTGTTCGGGGTGACCCGCCGCGTCGGGTTCTACGCCAGCTTCACCGCCCGCGCCGACGCCGACCGGGTCGCCGGCACGTACGGCCCGGTCGAGGTGTCCCGCGACCCGGCCGACGGCGCGGTGCACGCGCTGCGCGGCGCGGGCTTCGCCGGGGTGCAGTTCCACCCGGAGTCGGTGCTGAGCCAGGACGGCACGAAGGTCCTGGCGGATCTGCTCGGGCATCTGCTCGACCGGCCGGCGCTGAGCGCGCATGGCGCGGCCGATCGCGGGTAGGGCACTGGCGACCGGTGGTCCGGACGGGTTCGAGAGCCCCCGCCCGGCCACCGGTCACCCGTCGCGCCGGTCAGCCGGCCATGCCCCGCTTCAGCGCCGCCCCCATCAGCACGGCCCGCTTGGCGGTCAGCGCGGTGGCGGTCAGGGCCACGTGGTCCGGGGCCACCTCGCCGTTGTTGCTGGTGTGCGACGCGCCGTACGGGTTGCCGGCGACGAACTGGCTCGGGTCGGTGTAGCCGGGGGTCACCACGACACCGCCCCAGTGGTAGAAGACCGTGTACAGCGACAGCAGCGTCGCCTCCTGGCCGCCGTGCGACGTGGCGGTCGAGGTGAACCCGGTGTAGACCTTGTCGGCCAGCGCCCCGTTGGCCCACAGCGGCCCGGTGGTGTCGATGAACTGCTTGAGCTGGGCGGCGATCATGCCGTACCGGGTCGGCGCGCCCATGATCACCACGTCCGCCCAGGCCAGGTCGTCCGGTTCGGCCTCCATCACGTCCTGGGTCTCCAGCCGGTGCGCCTGCCAGCCGGAGTTGGAGCGGATCGCCTCGTCGGGCGCCAGCTCACGTACCTTGCGCAGGCGCACCTCGGCGCCGGCCTCCCCCGCCGCCTCGACCGCCGCCTGCGCCATCTGGTAGGTGATGCCGGTCGCGCTGTAATAGATCACCGCGACCTTGACCTGGCCATCCATCAGACGTTTCCTCCTCGTTTCGGGTCAGCTCCGGCGACTACCCGTTACTTGCTCCGTCAAACGCCGGGCGTGGCATGCTCGCCGGGTGCAGATCCGTACCGCCACGCCGGCCGACTGGCCGCTGATCTGGCCGTTCCTGCGCGAGATCGTGGCGGCCGGCGAGACGTACACCTGGCCCCGCGACCTCACCGAGGAGCAGGCGCGTGGGCTCTGGATGCCGGCCCCGCCGGCGCGCACCGTGGTCGCGGTGGCGCCGGACGGCGCGGTGCTCGGTTCGGCCAAGCTGGCGCCCAACCAGGGTGGTCCGGGCGACCACGTGGCGAACGCCTCGTTCATGGTCGACCCGGCCGCCGCCGGGCGCGGCGTCGGCCGGGCGCTGGCCGCGCACGTGCTCGACGCGGCCCGGGCCGACGGCTACCGGGCCATGCAGTTCAACGCCGTGGTGGCCACTAACACCCGGGCGGTCGCGCTGTGGCGGTCGCTGGGCTTCGAGGTGATCGGCCGGGTGCCGGAGGGCTTCCGGCACCCCACCCGGGGGTACGTCGACCTGCTGGTGATGCACCGGCGCCTGGCTTGAGCGTGGCTCAAGATTTGCGCAAGTTCCGCCGGCAACCGCTGCCTGCGCCCAGCTCACACGGGATGCTGATCGGACCGGCGCCGGCCGCACCGGCCGCCCCCGCGCCGGGAACCTGAACGGGGGATCGCGCTGGTGTCGGCAGCGCCGCCGGCGCAGCGCGATCAGGGGCCGGATTGTCGTACCCCGGGCCTAGGCTGACGCCCGTGACCGTACGCCTCAGCCGCGCCGAGGCGCTCGCGCTGCGCATGACCGCCCTGCTGCTGCGCCCGCACCCCACCGCCCGCCCGACGGGTGTCGCCGACGTGGTCGAGTGGTTCGGCGCCATGCAGGCGCAAGACGCGGCGAGCGGGCTGTGGTCGCTCGGCGTACGCCTGCCCGGCTCCACCCAGGCCGACGTCAGCGCGGCGCTGGAGCGGCGCGAGGCGCTGCGCACCTGGCCGATGCGCGGCACCGTGCACCTGGTGCCGGCGCGCGACACGCGGTGGATGCTGGAGCTGACCGGGGCGCGGACGCTCGCCGGCATCGGCGGGCGGTGGCGGCAGCTCGGGCTGACCCTCGCCGACTGCGACCGGGCCGGCGACGTGCTGGGCGCGGCGCTGACCGGCGGCGGGCGGCTCACCCGCGCCGAGTGCCTGGCCGCGTTGCGCGCCGCCGGGCTGGACACGGACGGTCAGCGCGGCTACCACCTGCTGTGGTACGCCAGCCAGCGCGGCGTCACCTGCATCGCCCCGCACGTCGGCACCGAGCAGACGTTCGTCCTGCTCGACGAGTGGGCGCCCGAGCCGCACCGTCCGGAGCGCGACGAGGCGCTGGCGTTGCTGGCGCACCGCTACGTGCGCGGCCACGGCCCGGTGTCGCGGCACGAGCTGGCCCGGTGGACCGGCCTGACCGTCACCGACGCGACCCGGGCGATCACGCTCGCCGGTGACCTGCTCTCCCCGGTCGAGGTCGACGGCGAGCCCGCGGTGGTCGACACCGCGCTGCTCGACGCGCCCCGCGCGCCCGCCGACGACGTGCACACGCTGCCCGGCTTCGACGAATACCTGCTCGGCTTCAAGGACCGGTCGCTGATGCTCGACCCGGCGCACGCCGCCGCCGTGGTCCCCGGCAACAACGGGATGTTCCGCTCCACTGTGGTGCGCGGCGGGCGCGTGGCCGGCACCTGGACGCGGACGATCGGCGCGAAGGCGGTGAGGGTGACCGTGCACCAGCTCGTGCCGTTCGACGCCGCGCTGCGATCCCGGGTGGACGCCGCACTGGCGGCTTACGCCCGTTTCCTCGGCCTTGCGCTGCGCCACTCCTGGTGACGGCGCAGGGCCTGCCGATCCCCTCCGGCGGTCCTGCCGAGGGCCGGCGGCAGACATGCCACCGGCCCTCGGGCGGGTCCGGGATCAGTCGGCGAGCGCGCCGGCCGATCGGCCCTCGTGCAGCGTCAGGTTGCGGCCGCTGCCCGGGTCGAACAGGTGGATCTTCTCCAGGTTGAACCACACCCGCCGCGACTCGCCCTCGCGTACCGGCGACTCCGCCGACAGCCGGGTGACCAGGTTCGACCCGGCGCCGGCGAAGTCCGCCGCACCCGTGTCGGCGGCCAGCTCCTCCAGCTCGGCGGCGGTGGCCCGCTCCCCCTCGACGGTGAAGTAGACGTACTTGTCCGAGCCCATCGACTCGACGATGTCGACGGGCGCCTCGAACTCCATGCCCCGGCGGCGGGTCTCGTCGTCGACCAGCGCCGCGTCCTCGAAGTGCTCCGGGCGGATGCCGAGGATCAGCTCCCGTGGTGCGTCGGCGCCCTCCAGCTCGCGGCGGATCCGGTCGCCGACCGGCACGTCACCGAGCGCGGTCCGCAGCCGGCCGTCCTCCACGACGGCGTGCACGAAGTTCATCGAGGGCGAGCCGATGAAGCCGGCGACGAAGAGGTTGCGCGGGTGGTCGTACAGCTCCTGCGGCGGCCCGACCTGCTGCACCGCGCCGCCGCGCATGATGACCACCCGGTCGCCCAGCGTCATCGCCTCGGTCTGGTCGTGGGTGACATAGACGGTGGTGGTGCCGAGCTGCTTCTGCAGCCGGGACACCACTGTGCGCATCTGCACCCGCAGCTTGGCGTCGAGGTTCGACAGCGGCTCGTCCATCAGGAACGCCTTGGGCTGGCGGACGATCGCCCGGCCCATCGCCACCCGCTGCCGCTGCCCGCCGGAGAGGTTGGCCGGCTTGCGGTCCAGCAGCGCGGTCAGCTCCAGCACCTTCGCCGCCTCGTCGACCTTCTGGTTGATGGTCTCCTTGTCCAGCTTCGCCAGCCGCAGCGGGAACGCCATGTTCTCCCGGACGGTCATGTTCGGGTAGAGCGCGTACGACTGGAAGACCATCGCGATGTCCCGGTCCCGGGGGGCCTTGTCGTTGACCCGCTCACCGCCGATGCGCAGCTCACCGGAGCTGATGTCCTCCAGCCCGGCGATCATGTTGAGCGTGGTGGACTTCCCGCAGCCGGACGGGCCGACCAGGATGACGAACTCGCCGTCGGCGATCTCCAGGTCGACGTCCTGTACGGCGGTGGTCCCGTCCGGGAACCGCTTGCTCACCTTGTCCAGCACGATGTCGGCCATTGCTACCACCTATCCCTTGACTGCGCCGGAGGTCAGACCGGAGACGATGCGGCGCTGGAAGAAGAGCACGAACAGGATGATCGGCACGGTGATCACCACCGCGGCGGCGCAGATCGCCCCGGTCGGGTCCTCGAACTGCGACTCGCCGGTGAAGAACTGCAGGGCCACCGGGACCGTGCGGGACCGCTCGGTCGAGGTGAGCGTGATCGCGAACAGGAAGTCGTTCCAGCAGAAGATGAAGACCAGGATCGCCGTGGTGAACACGCCGGGTGCGGCCAGCGGCGCGATCACCCGCCGGAACGCCTGCGCCTGGGTGGCGCCGTCCATCTTCGCCGCCTTCTCCAGGTCCCACGGGATCTGCTTGAAGAACGCCGACAGCGTGTAGATCGCCAGCGGCAGCGCGAACGTGATGTACGGCAGGATCAGCCCCGGCCAGGTGTCGAACAGCCCGAGCTGCCGTTCGATCTCGAACAGCGGCGACACCAGCGACACCTGGGGGAACATCGCGATCAGCAGCGAGACGCCGACGAGCAGCTTCTTGCCCGGGAAGTCCAGCCGGGAGATCGCGTACGCGGCCATCGTCCCGAGCACCACGGCGATGGCGGTGGCGATCAGCGCGATGCCGATGGAGTTGACCAGGGCCCGGACGAACTGGTCGGTGTCGAAGATGGTCCGGTAGTTGTCGAGCGTCCACTCCCGTGGCCAGAACTTGCCGTCGGTGAGCGTGGCCGGGGTCTTGAACGACAGCGAGGCGATCCAGAGCACGGGGACCAGCGCGAAGACGACTACCACGACGTCCAGCAGGCCCCAACGCACCTTCGCCCGCGTGGTGGTTTCCACTGCCATGTCAGCGCCTCTCCCCATCGTCGCTGCCCGGGGCAGCGGTGCCGAACAGCTTCACGAACACGAAGGCGATGATCGCCACGGTGATGAAGATCAGCACCGACATCGTGGAACCGATGCCGAGGTTCAGGCCCCGGATCAGGTTGTTGTAGGCGAGCATCGACACCGACGACGTCTCGTTACCGCCGTTGGTGAGCACGAAGATGTTGTCGAAGACCCGGAACGCGTCGAGCGTGCGGAACAGCAGCGCGACCAGGATGGCCGGCTTCATCACCGGCAGCATCACCTTGGTGAACCGCTGCCACGCCGTCGCGCCGTCGGTGGAGGCCGCCTTGAGCAGGTCCTCCGGCACGAGTGCCAGCCCGGCCATGAGCAGCAGCGCCATGAACGGGGTGGTCTTCCAGATCTCCGCCAGCATGATGATCGCCAGCGAGCTGGCCCGCTCGGTCAGCGGGGCGCTGCCGTCGAACAGGTTCGCCAGGTAGCCGGTGCCCGGCGTCCAGGCGTACCGCCAGGAGAACGCCGCGACCACAGTGACGATGCCGTACGGGATCAACGCGGCGGTGCGGACGATGCCGCGGCCGACGAGCGTCCGGTGCATGATCAGCGCCAGGCCCATGCCGAGCACCAGCTCGACCGCGACGGTCACCACTGTGATCAGCGCGGTCACCCCGAACGCGGTCCACCAGAAGTCGTTCGTCAGCACGGTGACGTAGTTCTCCAGACCGACGAACTCCCGCTCGTCGGGGAAGCGCAGGTCGAAGCGTTGCAGCGACAGCCAGACCGAGTACAGGATCGGGTACGCGGTGACCAGCACCATGACCAGCGCGGCCGGCGCGCACAGCAGCCAGCCCAGACGCCGCTCGGCCCGCTTGTTCTCGCTCAGCGGGGCGCGGGATCCACGCCGGGACCGCTGTTCCGGTACGGCGGCGTGCCGGCCGCCCGGCTGCTCGGCCTCGGCCTCGGCGGCGGCCTGCGCGCCGGCCGGGGTGGCGTTCACGCTCACAGTGCCACCTTCTTTCGCGACTGCGGGGCTCGCAGGACCGGCTCACTCCTCGCGCTCATGGCAGAACCCCCTTGGACTCCAGCGCGTCGGAGATCGCCTTGCGCAGCTCGTCGGCGGTCTGCTCGGGCCGGATCGCCGACGGCGGCGACAGGATCGCCGACATCACCGTGGAGATGCTCTGGTACGCCGGGGTCAGCGGCCGGACCGCGGAGTCCTTCAGCTCCTCCAGGATGGTCTCCTTCATCGGGTACGCCTCGGTCATCTCCGGGTCGTCGTAGACGGCCTCGATGGTGGGCGGCACGCCGTCGTTGACGGCGGAGAACTTCTGGTTCTCGGCGTTACGCAGGCAGCGGGCCGCCTCGAACGCCTCCTCCGGGTGCTTGGAGTAGCTGCTGACCGCCAGGTTGACCCCGCCGATGGTGACCTTGCTGGGGGTGTCCGCGTCGATGCCGGGCACCCGGGCCCACTTCACGTCCTTCGCCAGGTCGGGGTTGGCCTCCTGCAGCGCCGGATAGACGAACGGCCAGTTCACCTGGAACGCGCCCTTGCCGGACTGGAACTCCAGCCGTACCGGGTCCTCCAGCGCGTTGCTGAACGACGGCGAGGTCACGCCCGACGTGGCGAACTTCTGGAGCTGGTCCAGCGCGCGAACCGCGCCGGCGTCCATCTCCGCCTTCTTGCCGTCGTCACTGAGGATCTTGCCGCCGGCGCTCTCGGCGAGCGTGTTGTAGAGCACCACCAGGCCCTCGTACTGGGCGCCCATGGTGAGCACCTGGTACGGCTTGCCCTGCTCCTTGAGCTGCTGGGCGGCGGAGATCATCTCGTCCCAGGTCTTCGGCGGCTGCGACACCAGGTCGGACCGGTACCACAGCAGCTGCACGTTGGTGTTCTTGGGAGCGGCGTAGAGCTTGTCCTCGTACCGGGCGGTCTCCAGCGGGCCGCCGAGCGTGCCCTGCTCGACCTCGGACTTGTCCTGGCCGGTCCACTCCTTGATCCACTTCGCGCTGGCGAACTCCTGGGTCCACGTGACGTCCAGGCCGAGCACGTCCATCCCGCTGTCCTGCGCGGCGAGCCGCCGCACCATCTGCACCCGCTGCTCGTCGGCCTCGCGCGGCAGCACCCGGTAGTCGATCCGGTACCGCCCCTGCGCCGCCGTGTTGCAGGTGTCGACGACCTTCTGCAGGTTCTGCTCGGGCGGGTAGTACAGGTTGATCGTGGGGACGCCGCCGTCGCCGCCGGACCCGCAGGCGGCCAGCGGGGCCACCAACGCGAGCGCGGCGGCCGCTGCCGCCGCGCGTCCGGCCGGCCGCCGTGCGGCCGTGTCGGGGACTGTCGTCATCACCCTCCCCCTCTCTTCGGCGAAGAACCGGGGAGTGACACGTGCCCCGGTGCACGGCGAGACGACCGGGGCGCGGGCCCGATCGCCCGACGCCCCGGGCGTGTCGTGCGGCTGAACGTGCCCGACCTGCGACGGAGCGAAACATCACGGACATGTGACGGCGGCCCGGCACACCGGCGCCCGACCGCCGTGGCGATCCGGGAGCGGCGGAGGCTACCCAGCGTCAGCCGGCTCGGCTAGCGTTTTGCCCAGCTCCGTAGCCGGCGCGTCGCCGTCGACGCCGACGCGCCTCCGGCCGTCCCCCATCGCCCGCCCGATCGGTTGGTTCTGACGGGAAGTGCCTTGCGTGCGTTCCCCGGTTGGGCAGGATTCCCCCGAGGAGGTGCCGTCGTGCAGGACACCCGCGCTCTCGCCCTGACGTTCGAGGTGAGCGGCCTGCCCCCGGTCAAGACCGAGGCCCTGTCCATCTTCGCCGCCGGGCACCGGCAGGCGACGAGGGTCCGCGCCCTGCTTCAGGCCGCCTGCACGGCGGCCCAGCGCACCGGGTGGACCCCGCTGACCGGGCCGGTCGAGGTGGAACTGACCCTGCGCTGTCCGCCCGGGCACCGCACCTCCGACGCCAGCACCCTGCTGGGCGGGGTGTGCGCGGTGCTCCAGGACAAGAAGCGGGTGTCCAGCATCGGTCTCGCCCACCTCGGCGTGCTCGTCGACGTCGCGCTCTGGGCCGACGACCGGCAGATCCGCCGGCTGTCGTACGTCGAACAGCCGGCGGAGGAGTTCTCATATCTGGTCCGGGTGTCGGCCGTACCGACGATGGTTTGACCGACGTCCGCGGTGGGGTACCGCGGACGCCGACGAAGGGAGTGCCGATGTCGGAGCCACATGTCACGCTCGATCCGAGCGGGCTGGACCCCGTGCAGCAGAAGCTGCGCGGCCCGCTGGAGGATCAGCTGACCTCGGCCCTGCAGGCGGCCGCCGACCGGGTCCGCGCCGGCTACGCCGGCGAGCCGGTGGAGGACGTCTGCCGTCGGTTGCTCGACGAGACCCGCTCCGGCCTGCACCCCGACATCGCCGCCGGGTTCAACCCGGACATGGACGAGTTCTGCCGGGTGGCGGTGGCGATCGTGCGCGGCGAGGTCGGCTGACACTCACTCATCGACGGGGCATCCGAAGCTCGAAACCAACGACCTCGCCCGACTCCTCGCCGGATCAGCTCCGCCGCACGTCGACTGCCACCACGTGGGTGCCGTCCGGGCGGTCGGACTCCCCCAGCCGCACCGGCAGCCGGCCGCCGTCGGACGGTTGCAGGCCGAGGCCGAAACTGAGGTGGCCCTCGAAGTCGCCGGCCACCGCCCATCCGCGCAGCGTGGGGAAGCGGATCGCCGCTGGCGGCAGGTCCGCCGTTCCGCCGCCGCGGGCGTCGTGCGCCTGGGCCGGATCGAACCGCACCGACAGGTACGCGGTGCCGGGCAGCGTGACCGGCGCGCCCCGCCCCTCGGTCACCACCTGCGGCACGTAGGAGACCTCGTAGGACGGGGTGGGACCGCGGAAGGCGAACGTGATCCGGCTGAACCCCTCCGCCGGATGGTCACCGACGTCGATCGCCACCAGGACGGGCAGCGGTTCCCCGGGCGGCGGGGTGACCGGCACCCGTACCCGATGGGTCACCCGGGCCGGGCCGCCGGGCACCGCCCACCCCCAGGTGACGCGCCAGGACTCGGCGGCCGACGCGGCATCGGTCGGGACCGGCGGGGTGGGGGTGGCCCCCGGAGCGTCGGTGAGGGCCGGCGCGGACGCCGCCGCGACCGTCGGGGTGGGCGCCGGGGACGCGCCGTCGTGGCCGGTCGCCGTACAGGCCGTCACGAACAGCACGACCAGACCGGCGAGCAGCGGTACGCGCTGAGGTGTCATGACTCAGTGTCGCTCCGTCACCGGCCCGCGCACCAGGGGTGTCCCACCCGCGATCCGGGCGGCGATCCAGCGTGCTGGTGGAGGGCGCCGGACGGGTCAGGACCGGGTCCGCAACTCCCCGGTCCTGACCCCGGCCGTCCGGTTGGGTAGCGGTCTGCGCCACGGGAGCGCGGCAGGCGTGGCACGACGCCTTCCGCCGGGCTCCGCACGGCGAGCCGGTATGCCCGCACTCAGCTCCACGGTGCTCTCACCACCGGACTCCGGTGCGCCCCCGCCTCACCCCGACGAGGCATGGGCGCCGGCTCAGGTTAGGCGCGTCCGCGCAGGCCGGACAAGCGATGACCGACGACTGCGGTTGTGATTGATGTCTATGCGGAATTGCGGCATGTCGGCGTAACGGGGTCAGCCGGTTTCGCGCTGTTCGACTTCGAGACGCCGAGTCCGCCCGGCGGGCGACGGCGGGCCGGTCCGGGCCGCCACCGCCCCGGCGACGAGCGCCAACGCGACCACGTGCAGCGCCCGTACGCCGGCCGGGGCGGCGACGCCGGCCGCCGGCAGCGCGGGCAGCAGCAGCGCGCCGAGCCCGGTGACCGCCAGCGCCACCCGCCAGAACACGTTCGGCTTCGCCTCCGGCCCGGGTACGGGCACGTCACCGGACCGCAGCCCGCGGCGGGCCTCGTAGACGGCCAGCCCGGCCACCAGCAGCCCGCCGCCCAGGCCGGTCACCAGATCGGCGAACTGGTACCAGTACACGCCGGTCAGGGCGTGGAAGTCGGCGACGCCGAGCAGCCGGGGCAGCCGTTCGCTGTGGCTGGCCCGGTCCCAGGCCACGTGGCTGAACGCGCCGATGAGCGCCGAGCAGACGGTCACCTGCCACGGGTGGCGCACAGTGGCCAGTGTCGCGTACCACTGCCAGCCGAACAGCCGCCGCGCGGGCAGGTGCACCGCGATGCCGGCGACCACGCGGCGCAGCACCCAGGCGTACCCGAGGGCGACCGGCAGGCACCACCAGAGCAGTCCGCCGAGCGTGTGCGTCCGCATGCCGAGCGCCAGTCGCGTGCCGGTGAACAGGTACGCGACGTCCGGCGCCACCGCGCCGGTGCACAGTGCCACGCCGTCGAACCAGCCCGGCCGCCACAGTTTGAGCGGCAGCACCGGCGCCAGGTGCGACGGGAAGGTCAGCGGCACCCTCCGGACGTTACCGGCCCGCTCAGAAGTGCTGGACCAGGTCGGGGAACGCGGCCAGCCGGATCACCCGGGAGTCGGACGGGTTCAGCTCGTCGTGCTCCAGGATCCAGGTGTTCTCGTTCGGGATGAAGACCGCGTTCATCCCGGCGGCCCGCGCGGGCAGGATGTCCGAGCGCGGGGAGTTGCCGATCATCCACGCGGCGGCCGGGTCGAAGGCGTGCTCGCGGGCCAGCCAGCGGTAGGTGTCGGCGTCCTTCTCCGGCACGATGTGCGCGGCCCGGAAGTGGTGCAGCAGCCCGCACGCGTCCAGCTTGCGCTGCTGCTCCTCGCGCTCGCCCTTGGTCAGCAGCAGCAGCTCGTGCCGCCCGGCCAGGTCGTCGAGCGTCTCGGCCACGCCCGGCATCAGCTCCACCTGGTGCCCGACCAGCGCGGCGGCGAGCTGCTCGATCTCGGCGCGCTCCCCTGCGGTGGCCGGACGCTCGCGCAGCCTCTCCAGGCACTCCCCGAGGCTGCGCAGGAAGACCTTGCTGCCGTAGCCGTGCGCGACGGCGTTCGCGCGCTCGATGTCGTCGAGCACCGCGCGGATCCGGGCCCGGTCCAGCGTCGGATGGTCGAGCCAGGTGAGGAAGTCGTCGATGACACGCTCGAACAGGACGTTGTTCTCCCAGAGCGTGTCGTCGGCGTCGAAGACCAGCACGGCGGCCTCCCGGCGCGGCGGCATCGCATCCCTCCCTCGTGGACCCCGGACACCGTACTGCCCGGCCGCCGGACGGGCCACGCGGTTTATCCGGTCGGCGGCCGGTTACCGGCGGCTACCCGACTGCGGAATCCCTGGTCGGACGGCATGCTTCGGCCATGAAGACCTCACCTGATCATCCACCTGGACGCCGGCGGCGGGTGGCCGTCGCGGTGGCCGCGACGCTGGCGGTCGCGGGCGCCGCACTGCCGGGTTCCCCGGCGCTCGCCGTCAACGCCGCGCACACCACGGTGGTCGGCACGAACCCGGTCGACTGGACGCCGCACGCGCTGGACGGCACGGTGCACCGGATCCTCCAGATCGGCAACCGCGTGTACGTGGCCGGCACCTTCACCAAGGTGCGCAACGCCAGTCAGTCGGCCCAGCTGGCGATGCCCCGGCTCGTGGCGCTGGACGCGACCACCGGCCGGATCGACACCACGTTCCGGCCGCAGGTGAACGGCGCGGTCAAGGCGCTCGCCGCCGCGCCGGACGGCCGTTCGCTCTACATCGGCGGCGCGTTCACCACTGTCAACGGCACCGCGGCGTCCCGGCTGGCCCGGGTGGACGCGGCCACCGGTGCCCGGGTCGCCGGGTTCTCCACGCCGGCGTTGAACAACCAGGTGAACGACATGCGCCTGGTCGGCAACCGGCTGATCGTCGGCGGCGCGTTCCAGACCGTCGGCGGGGTGACCCGCCGTGCCCTGGCGGCGGTGAACGCCACCACGGGGGCGGCCGACGCGTCGGTCAACCTGAACCTGGCCGGCCCGCGCAAGACCACCTCCGGCGCGACGGCCCCGGTGAAGGTCGAGGCGCTGGACGTCTCCCCCGACGGCACCCGGCTGGTGTTCGCCGGCAACTTCAGCACCGTCGCCGGTGTGGCGCGGCACCAGCTCGCGGTGGCGAACCTGTCCGGCGCGGGCGCCACGCTCTCCGGCTGGGCCACCGACCGCTACCAGCCGCAGTGCGCGCGGTCGATGCCGTCGTACCTGCGCGGGGTGGACATCTCCCCGGACGGCACCTGGTTCGCGGTGGTGACCACCGGGGCGGCGTTCCCGGGCACGCTCTGCGACACCGCGGCGCGCTTCGAGTTCGGTACGGCCACCGGCGGCAAGCAGCCGACCTGGGCCAACTACACCGGCGGCGACACGCTGCTGTCGGTGGCGGTGACCGGCGCGGCGGTCTACGTCGGGGGGCACCAGCGCTGGCTGGACAACCCGCAGGGCCGCAACTCGGCCGGCCCGGGCGCGGTGTCCCGGCCGGGCATCGGGGCGATCCACCCGACCACGGGCAAGGCGCTGCCGTGGAACCCGACCAAGGACCGGGGGGTGGGCACCGGCGAGCTGTACGCCACCGACCGGGGCCTGTGGGTCGGCAGCGACACGGTGACGGTGGCCGGGGAGTACCACGCCCGGCTGGCGTTCCTGCCGCTGCCGTGAACGGGCGGGGCGCGGCGGTGTCCCGCCGCGCCCCACGCGTCAGCGACGCAAGGTGAGGGTTGGCCGCGTCAGCGACGCAAGGTGAGGATCAGGTCGGCGACCAGCGCGGTCCAGCCGGTCTGGTGCCAGGCGCCCAGGCCGGCGCCGTTGTCGCCGTGGAAGTACTCCGGGAAGCAGATCAGGTCGCGCCAGTCCGGGTGGGTCTGGAAGAGCTGCGCGGCGCCGTAGATCGGCCGCCGTCCCCAGTCGTCGCGGGTGAACAGCGAGATCAGCCGCGCGGACAGGTCGTCGGCGATCTCGTCCAGCGTGCGCTTGACGCCGGACCGGGTCGGGTACTCGACCTGGAGGTCGTCGCCGAAGAACGCGGCGTAGTCGCGCAGCGCGCTGATCAGCAGGAAGTTCGTCGGCATCCAGATCGGGCCGCGCCAGTTGGAGTTGCCGCCGAACAGGCCGCTGGTCGACTCGGCCGGCTCGTAGCCGACGCTGAACTCCTGCCCGCCGAGCATGACTGTGAACGGCTTGTCCAGGTGGGCCCGGGACAGCGTACGCAGCCCGTACTCGGAGAGGAACTCGTCGGTGTCGAGCATCCGGGCCAGCAGGCGTACCACCTGGTCCGGGGCGACCATCGACAGCAGCCGCTGCTGGCGGCCGTCCGGCCCGAGCCGGCGGGCGCCGATCACCTCGGCGTACTCGGGGCGGTTGGTGAGGAACCAGCGCAGCCGCGCGCCCAGTTCCGGCAGGCGGCGCATGGTCCGGGCGGTCAGCCGGGTGACAGCGGCCAGCGGCAGCAGCCCGACCACCGAGCGGACCTTCAGCGGCACCTTGGTGCCGTCGGCGAGCCGCAGCACGTCGTAGAAGAACGCGTCCTCGGCGTCCCAGAGCCCCTGGTGGTACGCCGCCGCGGCGATGTACGCGAAGTGCTCGAAGAACTTGGTGGCGGTGTCGGCGTACGTGCGGTCGTGCTCGGCCAGCACGATCGCCATGTCGAGCAGGTTGAGCGCGTACATGGCCATCCAGCCGGTGCCGTCGGACTGCTCCAGCACCCCTGCCACCGGCAGCGCGGCCGAGCGGTCGAACGGGCCGACGTTGTCCAGCCCGAGGAAGCCGCCCTCGAAGACGTTGTTGCCGCCGGTGTCCTTGCGGTTGACCCACCAGGTGAAGTTGAGCAGCAGCTTGTGCATCACCCGGGCGAGGAACTCGTGGTCGCGGGCGCCGTCGATCTCGAAGACCTTCAGCGCCGCCCAGGCGTGCACCGGCGGGTTGACGTCCCCGAACGCCCACTCGTACGCCGGGATCTGCCCGTTGGGGTGCAGGTACCACTCGCGCAGCAGCAGCAGGATCTGCTCCTTGGCGAAGCCCGGGTCGACCCGGGCGATGGTGACGCAGTGGAAGGCCAGGTCCCAGGCCGCGTACCAGGGGTATTCCCACGGGTCCGGCATGGAGATCACGTCGAAGCTGTTCATGTGCCACCAGGCGCTGTTGCGCCCGTGCCGGCGGCCGGCCGGCGGCGGCGCGGAGCCGGGGTCGCCGGCCAGCCACCGTTCGACGTCGAAGTGGTAGAACTGCTTGCCCCACATCAGCCCGGCGATGGCCTGGCGGGCCACCAGTGCCTCGTCGGCGGTGGCGGCGGCCGGGATGACGCTGTCGAAGAACCGGTTCGCCTCGGCCCGGCGGGCCCACAGCACGGTGTCGAACCCGTCGCCCAGGTCGGCCGGGGCGGGCGGCGCGGCGGCCGGCGGCGGCGCGGTACGGGTCAGCCGCAACCGGATCTGCCGCTTCTCGCCCGCCGGCACGTCCAGCACGTAGTGCAGCGCGCCCTTGGTGCCGGTGCGCTCCGGGTTGACGGTGTCCGCGCCGGCCACCACGTGGTCGTTGATGCCGTCCTTCGGGTACGGCGACCGCCCTGGTAGCCCCCACAGCCGCTCGGCGTTCGTCTCGTTGTCGCACAGCAGCGGCACCGGGTCGCCGTCGCCCTCCAGCAGCAGCTGGCCGAGCACCCAGTGGTCACCGACGAGCCGGGCGCCGCCGCGCGTCCCGGCCTCCTCGCCGGTCAGCCTCGGCACCCGGTCGGTGCCGGGCAGGCCCCACGCCCAGGTGTTGCGGAACCACAGCGTGGGCAGCACGTGCAGCGTCGCGTCCTGGTCTCCCCGGTTCGCCACGGTGACCAGCACGCACATGTCCGCCGGGGACGCCTTGGCGTAGTCGACTGTGACCGCCCAGTACCTGTCGTCGTCGAAGATGCCGGTGTCGACCAGCTCGTACTCGGTGTCGTCCCGGCCGCGCAGCGCGTTCACCGCGACCAGCTCGTCGTACGGGAAGGCGGCCTGCGGGTAGTGGTAGCGCCAGCGCATGAAGGAGTGCGTCGGGGTGCTGTCGAGGTACCACCAGTACTCCTTGACGTCCTCCCCGTGGTTGCCGCCGTCGCCGCCGAGGCCGAACATCCGCTCCTTGAGGATCGGGTCGCGCCCGTTCCACAGCGCGAGGGCGAAGCAGAACGTCTGCCGGTCGTCGCAGACGCCCGCCATGCCGTCCTCGTTCCACCGGTACGCTCGGGACCGCGCGTGGTCGTGGGGGAAGTAGTCCCACGCCGTGCCGTGCTCGCTGTAGTCCTCCCGTACCGTCCCCCACGCCCGCTCGGACAGATAGGGGCCCCATGCGCGCCAGTCCTGCTCCCCGGCGTCGGCCTGGGCGAGCCGGTGCCGCTCGGGGTCGGGGGACGCGGAGGTCGACCGGTCGGTGATCACTGGCTCATCTTCGACGCCGCCCGGGTACTTCTCCACAGCGGCCATTGTCGCCGTGGCATGTCACACCTCGCTGCCGGTGGAGGAAAGTTGATCGACATCCGTTTCGGGCCGCGGGTCTGCGGCGAGCTGTCCACCGCCGCCGCGCGGGAATGGCTGGTCACGGACGGGCGCGGCGGGTACGCCATGGGCACCGTGGCCGGGCTGCGCACCCGCCGGTACCACGGACTGCTCGTGGTGGCCGGTGACACGCCCGCGTCCCGCAAGGTGGGACTCGTGAGCCTCGATCCGGCGGTGACCCTGCCGTCGGGGCGGCAGGTCCGCCTCGGCGCGCACGAGTGGTCCTCGGGCGTGGTGGACCCGCGCGGCTTCGAGCTGCTGGAGCACTTCGACCTGGCCGACGGGGTGCCGCGCTGGCGCTGGCGCATCGGCGACGTGGTGATCGAGCGGGAGATCGCCATGACGTACGGCCGCTCCTGCGTGGCGGTGGTGCACCGGCTGATCTCCGGCGGCCCGGTGCGGCTGGACCTGGCGGCGGCCTGCACCTGGCGCGACGCGCACGGCGAGCGGCGGGCGGACGGCCCGGCGCCCCGGCTGGAGCCGGCTGCGGGCGGCGCCGTGGTCGACGGCGCGTACCGCCTGTCCGGGCCGGACTGGACCCCGGAGGGGCAGTGGTGGCACGGGGTGCGTCACCGGGTGGAGGCCGAGCGCGGCCTGCACCCGGACGAGGACCTCTGGTACGCGGGCCGGTTCACCGGCGCGCTCGACGAGCCGGGCGCTACCGTGTCGGTGCTGGCCTGGGCGGACGACCTGGCCGAGGAGCCGCCACCGGCGACCGCGGTGGTGGAGGCCACCCGGCGGCGCAGCCGGGCGGTGGTGGCCGCGGCGAAACCCGGCGACGCGGTCGAGGCGACGCTCGCGCTGGCCGCCGACGCGTTCGTGGTACGCACCGCGACCGGCCCGGACGTGGTCGCCGGCTACCCCTGGTTCGGCGCCTGGTCGCGGGACACGATGATCTCCTACGAGGGCCTGTTCCTGTGCACCGGCCGCGCCGACGAGGGCCGGGACCTGCTGCGGGCGTACGCGGCCACGCTGAACGAGGGCATGCTGGCGAACACCGCCGACACCGGCCGGGTCGAGTACAACACCGTGGACGCGACGCTGTGGTTCCTGCACGCGGTCCACCGGCACGTCACGGTCACCGGCGACACCGACCTCGGCGACGAGCTGCTGCCCGCGCTGCACGGCGTCGTCGAGGCGCACGTGGCGGGCACCCGGTACG
The DNA here is from genome assembly GCF_040652815.1 of Micromonospora sp. NPDC048169. Classification (NCBI taxonomy): domain Bacteria; kingdom Bacillati; phylum Actinomycetota; class Actinomycetes; order Micromonosporales; family Micromonosporaceae; genus Micromonospora; species Micromonospora sp. NPDC048169. Next base: position 69,318 of record NZ_JBEZMS010000025.1, on the reverse strand, counting down.
GCATCGGCGTGGACCCGGCCGACGGGCTGCTGGCCCAGGGCGGCCCGCCGGACGTGGCGCTGACCTGGATGGACGCCCGGGTGTACGGCGTGCCGGTGACCCCGCGTACCGGCAAGCCGGTCGAGGTCAACGCGCTGTGGATCAACGGGCTGGCCGGGCTCGCCGAGCTGACCGAGCTGGCCGGACGCGACGCCGCCGGGCTGCACGCCCTGCACGACCGGGCCACCGCCGCGTTCCGGGAGCGTTTCCCCGCCCCGGCCGGCTGGCTGCACGACGTGGTGGACGCACCGGCGCCCGCGTACCCGCTGGGCGGGGCCGCGCACCACGACGACGACCTGCTGCGCCCCAACCAACTGCTCGCCTGGTCGCTGCCGCACGCGCCGCTGGAACCGGACGAGGTGACGTTGCGCCGGATCACCGAGGCGTTGTTCACCCCGCTCGGCCCGCGCAGCCTCGCCCCGGACTCCCCCGGCTTCACCGGACGGCACCGGGGTGGGCCCGCCGAGCGGGACTCCGCGTACCACCAGGGCACCGTCTGGCCGTGGCTGACCGGGCCGCTGCTGGACGCGTACCGCCGGGCCGGGCTGCCCACCGACGACCTGCTGGTGGGACTGGTGGGCCACCTCACCGAGGACGGCCTCGGCTCGGTGAGCGAGACCGCCGAGGGCACGCCCCCGCACGCGGCCACCGGCTGCCCGTTCCAGGCGTGGTCGGTGGCCGAGCTGCTGCGCGCGCGGCGGATGCGCCGGTAACGCGTTACAGACCGGCAACCGGCGCGTCGCCGCCGGTTATCGACCCCTCGGCAGGATGGGCGACGACCCCACCGGACACCGCGGCGACGCCGCCCGGGGTGGGGACGCCACAACTCAAAGGGGGCCGCGTGTCAGCCGACGCCGAAGTGATCGACATCCAGCCCGCCCGGCGCCTGCGGGTGCTGCTGCTCTCCTGGGAGTACCCGCCGGTGCTCGTCGGCGGGCTCGGCCGCCACGTACACGCCCTCTCAGTGGCGCTGGCCGCCGCCGGACACGAGGTCACCGTCGTCACCCGCCACGCCGAGGGCGCTCCCCTGGAGGAGTACGCCGACGGCGTACGCGTCGTCCGCGCCGCCGAGGACCCGGTCCGGTTCCCGCTCGCCACGGGCTCGCTGCTGGCCTGGACCATGGCCTTCAACCACACGCTGACCCGGGCCGCGCTGCGCGCCGCCTCGACCGGCACCTACGACGTGATCCACGCCCACGACTGGCTGGTCGCGCACACCGCCGTCACGCTGGCCGAGCACCTGGACGTCCCGCTGGTGACCACCATCCACGCCACCGAGGCGGGCCGGCACCAGGGCTGGCTGCCGGAGGAGATGAACCGCACCATCCACGGCGTCGAGCACTGGCTGAGCAACGCCTCGGGCCGGGTGATCGCCTGCTCCGGCTACATGCGCGACCAGGTGGCACGGCTGTTCGGCGTACCGGCCGGGCGCATCGACGTGGTCGCCAACGGCGTCGACGACCGGGTCTGGCGGGCGCGGCCGCACGCGGTGGCCTCCGCCCGGGCCCGCTTCGCGGCGGGCGGCCCGCTCGTCGGGTACGCCGGCCGGCTGGTCTACGAGAAGGGCGTGCAGCACCTGGTGCACGCGGTGCCGCACCTGGCGAAGCGACACCCCGGCCTGCGGGTGGTGATCGCCGGGGACGGGCCGTACCGGGACGAGCTGGTCGACCAGGCACGGCGGCTGCACCTGGGGGACACGGTCCGGTTCGCCGGTTTCATGGACGCCACCCAGCTCCCCGCGGTGCTGGCCGCCACCGACGCCACGGTCATTCCCAGCCTCTACGAGCCGTTCGGCATGATCGCATTGGAGGCGGCGGCCGCCGGAGCGCCGCTCGCGGTGGCCCGCACGGGCGGGCTGGCCGAGATCGTCGAGCCCGGGGTGACCGGGGTGACCTTCCCGCACGGCGATCCGGACGCGCTGGCCGGCGCCGTCGACCGGCTGCTCGGCGACGAGGTCTTCGCCCGGCGGGTGGCACGCAGGGCGCGGACCATGGTCAGCCGGCGCTACACCTGGTCGGCGATCGCCGCCCGGACCGCTGCCGCCTACGCGACCGCCCGCCGCGACCACGACGCGTTCCAGGCCCGCCGGGCCACCACCCTGCTCGCCGGCGACCGGTCCCCGATCGCCGTGCCGGAGGGGAACCTGCTCGCCGGCGCGGCAAGTTAGGCCCCCGGAGGACATGACGCACTGACATGCGATAGGTACCGTCCGATCCGTTGGCTATTGTGGACCACTGACCAGCGGTGAGGAGTGCGGTGCGGGAGGTAGTGATCGCGGGGCGGTACCGCCTGCTCGAACTGGTCGGCCGCGGCGGGATGGGCCAGGTCTGGCGGGCGCGCGACGAGGAGCTGCAACGCGAGGTCGCGGTGAAGCAGGTGGTGCCGCCGAACTGGCTCGCCGAGAACGAGCGGGACGAGCTGCGCGCCCGTACGCTGCGCGAGGCGCGCACGTCCGCCCGGCTCAACCACCCCAACGTGGTACGGGTCTACGACGTGGTCCGGGTCCAGGGTGAGCCCTGGCTGATCATGGAGTACGTCCCGTCCCGCTCGCTCCAGGAGATCATCGAGAGCGACGGGCCGCTGCCGCCCGGGCGGGCCGCCGAGATCGGCCTGTCGGTGCTCGCCGCGCTGCGCGCCGCCCACGACGCCGGGGTGCTGCACCGGGACGTGAAGCCCGCGAACGTGCTGCTGGCCCGGGACGGGCGGGTGCTGCTCACCGACTTCGGGCTGGCCGTGTTCGAGGGCGGCGACGGCGCCATGACCCGTCCCGGCCTGGTCCTCGGCTCCCCGCAGTACGTCGCCCCGGAACGGGCCGCCGAGGGTGTGTCCAGCGTCGAGGCGGACATGTGGTCGCTCGGCGCGACGCTGCACGCCGCGGTGGAGGGCCGCTCGCCGTACGCCCGCAGCACCGCGATGGCCACGCTCGCCGCACTCGCCACCCGGCCGCCCGACCCGGCGCCGCACGCCGGCCCGCTGACGCCGGTGCTGGCCGGGCTGCTGCGCCGCGATCCGCGTACCCGCATGGGGCACCGCGAGACGGCCCGGCTGCTCGGCGTCGCCGCGGTGTCGGAGGCCGACGCGGAGGCCGCCGGGTCCGCCGGCCGCGCCACCGCCGCGTCCTCCGACCGGGCGGGGGCCGGCCGCGAGGCCGACGTCCCGGCACGCGGCGCCGCCGGTGACGGTGCGGCGCTCCCGGGAAGCCCGGCCGCACCAGCTGGCGGTATCTACCCGGACCTGATGCCGCCGGCCGCCGCCGCGCGGGCGTGGAACCGGGCGGCGAAGCGCAGCGAGTGGGCCCCGCCCGCCGAGGGCGACCGCGCGCCGCCACCGGGCGACGCGGCCGAGGCCACCGGACCGGCGGACGTGCCGGGTTCGGCCGGCCGCCGCTCGGATTCCGGCGGCCTCCCGTCCCCGTCGTCCGCGGCCGGCGGGCCGGATGCGGACCGCCGCCCGGATGCGTCAGGCGGTCCGGCCGCCGACGGAGGTTCGGGCGCGGCCGGTGGCCCGGCCGCACCTGCCGGCTCCGGTGCGGCCAACCGCCCAGGTGCGGCCGATCGCCAGGGTGCGGCCGATCGCCCGGTCGCCGTCGGCCGGGCCGCGCCGCCGGAGCACGCCCGGGCCGGTGACCCGGATCGGGACCGGGCCGGGGCCCCGGGTCGTGCCCCCGCAGGCGCACCGGAGCGCGGCCGGGCCGGCCCGCCGGGGCAGAACGACCCGGCCGCCGCCACGGAGCCGGACCCGCCCCGGGGCGGGCCGGCCCGCCCCGGCCCGATCAGTCTCGGTCCCACGGTCCTCACCAGCTTCGTCGATCCGGGCAGCCCGGGCGGGCCCGAGTCGGCCCCCCGCGCCGACGCCCTCAGTCCGGTGCGCATCGGTGGTCCCGGCTCCGCGCCGGTGGCCAAGCCTCCCCCGGTCGCGCACAGCGGGCCGGTCGACAGCGGCGCTGTGCACCCCGCCCCGCCCCGCCCCGCCGGGGTCCCCCGCCCCGCCGACCCGCCGCTGCCCGCCGCCGACGGGAACCCGCTGCACCGCTGGGGGCTCGTGCTGGGCGCCGTGCTGCTGGCGGTGGCGACGGGCGTGGGCACCGCGCTGGCGATCAGCGGCGGCCACGACGATCCACCGCAGGCGAGCACGTCCACCGAGGCTGTCGTCCGCCCCTGGGACCGCCCGCCCGGGCCGGGCATGCCGCCCCCGCCGTTCCCCTGCGTCCGGCCCGACGTGGCCGGCACACCGGTCCGCAAGGGTCCGCCCCCCGACAACCCGCCGGTGACGGTTCCGGCCGGCTGGGTCTGGCCCGCCGACACCGGTGGCTTCCGCATCGCGCTGCCCGCCGGCTGGCTGCAACTGCGCTCCGGCGACACCACCTGCTTCCAGGACCCGGCCACCCGGCGCATCCTCGGCGTCGAGCCCTACCCGGGCGGCGATCCGGTGGGCCGGTTGAAGTCGTCCGAGCGGGACCTGAAATCCGCCGGCCGGCTGCCGCTGTACCAGAAGCTCCGGTTGGAGCCCGACGGCCCGGGAGCGGCGTGGGAGTGCCTGTGGACAGCGCCGTACGGGGAGCGGATGCACGCGTTGCGCGTACTGCCGGGCGAGCGGGCCGGCTGGACGCTCGGCTGGACCACGTCCGACGCCGACTGGCAGGCGGCCTCGAAACAGTTCGCGGTCATCCGCGCGAGCCTCGGCACGGTCCGGCCCACCCGTACCGCGGGCTGAACCTCGGCGTCCCCGGCTGCTCCTTCCCCTGTGGACCGTCCGGGTGATGCCCCGCCGTCGTACCGGCTGACTACAGTGGCGTAGTTTCGTAGATCAAGATCTTCGGGAAGGGCGAGCCGAGATGATGGGACCGTCCCACGCGCTCTCGGGCGCGGCGGTGTGGCTGACCGGCTCCTGGGCGATGGCCCAGTTCGCGGACTACCACCAGACACCGCTGGCGGTGGCGGTGGGCACCGCGGTCTGCGCCGGCGGGGCGCTCTTCCCCGACCTCGACCTGTCCGGCAAGGTCACCCGGAACCAGGGTGGCGCCACCGTGGCGCGCACGTTCGGCGTGTTCAGCCTCTTCGTCGCCGAGGTGGTGGAGAAGATCTCGCTCGGCGTCTACTACGCCACCAAGCTCAGCAAGGATCCACGCCGCAACAACGGGCACCGCACGCTGACCCACACCGTGCCGTTCACCGTGCTCGTCGGCTGGGGCACCACCGCGCTCTGCGCCCACTACGGCAAGTGGGCGGTGGTCGGCATCCTCTTCTTCATGATCGGCCTGGCGCTGCGCGGGCTCTTCGACCAGTGGGCCGAGCGCGCCGGCTGGGTGGTGGTCACGCTGGTGTCCGCCGCCGCGGCCTGGTTCACGTTCGCCAACCTGCCCGGTGACCGCGGCTATCCGATGATCGGCCTCGCGGTCGGGGTGGGCTGTTTCGTGCACATCCTCGGCGACATGATCACCCGAGCCGGCGTGCCGATCCTCTGGCCCATCCCGATCAAACGCCGGATGTGGACGATGATCGGGCTCCCGAACAAGATCGCCCTGCGCACCGGCAGCAAGGCCGAGACCGTGGTGCTGCGCACCGCTATGACGGTGCTCTCCGTGCTGGCCGCGCTGGGGCTGGTCGCCCCGTCGGTGCTGCAACGCTTCAACATCCAGGTGTAGCCGGAGCGCACGTCCAGGAGCGGCCCGGTCAGCCCGCCTCGGCGCGCAGCGGACCGGCAGTGGCCGTCCGGCGCCGGAACAACCGGGCCGCCCGTCCCACTCCGCCGGCGGTGAGCGCGTACGCCGCCGTCGGCGGGAGGGCCAGCAGCGCGCCGATCCCGGTCACGAGCGGCACCCGGGCGCCCGGCACGTCCGTGGCGACCGCGATCGCCGTGGTGTACCCGGCGGCCAGCACGACCGCGACGAGCCCCGCGTACGCCAGCGCCGGGCCGACCCGCCGCCGGCCCGCGGCCTCGCCGAGCGCGACGGCCGGCGCGAACAGCAGTGGCAGCCCGGCCACGCCGAGCAGCGCCGCGATCAGCACCAGCAGCGGCCCGGCCAGCGGGCCGCCCGGGTCGGCGCCGGTGACCAGCGCGTACGCCAGCAGGCCGAGGTAGCCGAGCACCGCCTCCGCGACGACGGCGAGCCAGGCCGCCGCGGCTCCGGCGAGATGTCGAGCGACGCTGGCGCCCATGTTGTCCCCTCCCCGTGCGGACGGCACGACGGCCGTCCGATCGGAACGGTAGCGCCTCACCACGTCGAGGTGGGGGCGGGCAGGCCGGCGCTCACCGCGACGCTGGACCGGGGTGACGGCGGTGCGGGCCGAGCTGCCGTGGGACCGGCTGTTCGAGGTGACGCTGGAACCGAGCCTGCGGCTGCGCTGATCGGTGCGGGTGCGGTCCCTCGCCCACAGGGAGGGGCCGCACCCGCCTCAGCGGGGTGTCAGCAGGCAGAACGCGGTGCCGTCCGGGTCGGCCAGCACCACGTCCTCGGCGGTGTGCCGGCCTGTGCCGACCCGGCTCGCGCCGAGCGCGCACAGCCGGTCGATCTCCGCGTCCCGGTCACCGGTCGCGACCAGGTCCAGGTGTACGCGGTCCCGCCCGCCGCTGGGCATCAGTGGCGGGCCGCTCCAGGTGACCTTCGCGCCCCCGCGCGGCGACTGGATCGCGGTCTCCTCGCCCTGGTCCCAGACCAGCGGCCAGCCCAGCGCCTCGCGCCAGAAGAGGCCGGCCGCCCGGGTGCCGTCGCAGTTGACCGCGCCGAGCGGGCCGCAGCCGGCGAGGAAGGTGTTGCCCGCCCCGATGACGCAGAACTCGTTGCCCTCCGGGTCGGCGAGCACCACCTGGTCGTCGTCGGGGCCCTGGCCGATGTCGATGTGCCGCCCGCCCAGTGCCAGCGCCCGGTCGACGGTGTCTCGCTGGGCCTGCGGCGACGCGCTCGTCAGGTCGAAGTGGATCCGGTTCTGCACGGTCTTCGGCGCGTTGTTGGGCAGGAACCGGATCCGGAAGTCGCTGTGGGCGTCGCCGCCCAGCGCCACGCCCCCGCGCGGGTCGTCGAGGATCTCCCGGCCGAGCACACCGGACCAGAACCGCGCGAGCGGCAGCGGGTCGCCCGCGTCGAGGCTTACCGCGTAGAGGTGAACAGCCATCCGCCCGTCTCCGATCCGCCGCCGTGGTCGGCAGCAGGTCAGGAGCGTAGGCCGGGCGGTACCGGCCGCGCAGCCGGGTTTACCCGCGCTACGTCGCCGGCAACGCGCTGTCGCATGCTACTTCGCGGGCAGGGTGCGCGCGAAGCGGACGCCCCGCTCGACCCAGCGGGCCAGGTCGGCGTCGCGCTCGCAGACATCGGGCGACACGGTCACCCAGCCCCGCATCTCCCGGCCCCGCATGAGCGTCGCCTCGGCGCCGGGCTCGGCCAGCGCGCGCTCGGTCTCGGCCGGATCGACCCGGACCATCAGGCCGCCCGCGCCGCGCACGACCACCGCCATGTTGCCGCGCAGCATCATCGCCAGGCCGCCGAACATGCGCCGCTCGGTGACGCCGGGCTCGGGCCCGAGGCGTTCCCGTACCCGGTTCGCCAGGTCCTCGTCGTAGGCCATGACGCCCATCGTGGCATCCGGGTCCGACAGCGGGGCGCGCGTCAGGCGCCGATGCGCTGTTCGGGGATGGACAGGCCGTAGAGCGCCATCAGCTCCGGGCTGTCGATCCGGCTGCCGTCGGCCACCGAGTCGCAGGCGATGTCGACGATCTGGTCCTTGTGCGCCAGCAGGTACGGCCGTGCGCCGACATCGGCGCTGGCCAGGGTGGCGATGCCGGACCAGTGCCGGCGGCCGAACAGCATCGGGTAGCCGCGCAACCCGTCGTAGGTGGCGCAGACCAGCACGTCCGGGTACGGCAGCGCGGTCACCCGGCGGACCGCCGCAGCGGTGAGCCCGGGCATGTCCACCGGCACCACGACCACCGCCTCGATGTCGTCGTCGGTGAGCGCGGCGAGCCCGGCCCGGATCGAGGAACCGACCCCGGTGCCCCAGGCGCGGTTGACCACGACTGTGGCGCCGCTCAGGTCGGTGGTCTGCCGTACCTGCTCGGCCGCCGCGCCCAGCACCACCACGACCTGCGCGCAGCCCGCCTCGGCCAGCGTGTCGACCATTCGGCTGACCAGTGGCTTCTCGCCCTGGTGCAGCAGCGCTTCAGGTCCGCCGATGCGGCGGCCGCCACCGGCGGCGATGATCATTGCAGCGATCCGGTTCAGCGGTGCCCCCTCGATCAGGGGACGGACCGGGCACAGCCGCCCGGTCCGTCCCGTCGTACGCACACCGGGCCCAACGAGCGCGGCCGGAGGCGGGTAGCGGGGCAAAACGGAAAATTGTGTGACTATGCCGCGTCCGCGTAGCAATCGACAGTGGACAGGTCCAGCGGGAACCGGACCGGGGTGTCACCGAACAGCAGCCGGGTCGCCCGCGCGCCGGCGGCGCTGACCGCCTCGGCGACGGCCGCCGCCTGCCCGGCCGGGCAGTGCACAAGCACCTCGTCGTGCTGGAAGAAGACCAGCTCCGCCTCAGTGCCGGCCAGCTCGGTGCGCAGCGTGGCGAGCAGCGTGGAGGCCCACTCGGCGGCGGTGGCCTGGATGACGAAGTTGCGGGTGAAGCGCCCCCGCGAGCGGGCCGCCCGGGCCGACGGGCTGTGCGGATCGGCCCCGCCGTCCGGCATCGCCTCCTCCCCCTCGGCGAACCCGGCCGACCCGGGCGGGCAGGTACGCCCCAGCCAGGACCGGACCAGGCCGCCCGCCTCACCGGTGCGCGCCGCCGCCTCGACGTAGCCGAACGCGGTCGGATAGCTCTTCCGCAGCACCGCCAGCGCGGGCAGAGCCGTCCCGCCGGTCTGCCCGTACATCGCCCCGAGCAGGGCCACCTTGGCCTTCGCCCGGTCACCGCCGAACGAGTCCCGGGCCAGCGCCGCGTACAGGTCACCGGCGCCACCGGCCGCCGCCAGCCGCTCGTCGCCGGAGACCGCCGCGAGCACGCGCGGTTCGAGCTGGCCCGCGTCGGCCACCACGAACGTCCAGCCCGGATCCGCCACCACCGCCCGCCGGATCACCTTCGGGATCTGCAATGCCCCGCCGCCCCGGGTCGCCCACCGGCCGGAGACCACGCCGCCCGGCACGTACTCGGGGTGGAACCGGCCGCCGGACACCCAGGCGTCGCGCCAGGCCCAGCCGTGCGCCGTCCAGATCCGGTACAGCTCCTTGTATTCCAGGACCAGCGGGGCCGCCGGGTGCTCCACCCCGCGCAGCACCCAGGCGCGCGTGTTCGGCAGGTCCACGCCCGCGCGGGCGAACGCCCGCAACAGCTCCGCGGGCGAGTCGGCGTGCACCTGGCGTACGCCGAACGCGTCGGCGATGCGGGCCTGCAACTCGGCCAGCTGGCGCGGCGGCCCACCGACCGGGGACGGCTCACCGAGCAGGCCGGCCAGGATCGCGTCGTGCACGTCGGCACGCCACGGCAGTCCGGCCGCGCCCATCTCGGCGGCCACCAGCGCGCCCGCCGACTCGGCGGCCACCAGCAACCGGAACCGGCCGGGGTGGGTGGTCGCGGCGATCCGGGCGAGCTGGTCGGCGTACACCCTCGTCAACGCCGTGATGCCCGGACCGGGCGGGCCGGACGGTGGCTCGAAGAGCGTGGCCTGGGCGTGGCCCGGCGGCTCGGGCGGGCGGGGCGCCGGGTCCGGTGGGACCGGCGCGCCGGTGACCCGGGCCCAGGCGGCCGGCAGCGCGCGCGGCTCGCCCCACCGGCCCGCGTGCCCGAGCAGCAGCGCCTCGGTCAGCTCGACGTCGTGGCAGCGGTCGAGCCGCACCCCGGCGCGCAGCAGCGCCGGGTAGACGCCGGCCCAGGCGGCCCACAGCCAGCGGGGGTGGCCGGCCGCCTCGCGGGCGGCCACCGCGGCGGCCAGATCGGCGACCTCCTCGGCCGCGCCGGCCGGGCGGCCGTCGGCGTGCAGCGGTTGCAGCAGGCCGCCACCCCGCTCGTCCGCCACCACCGCCATCAGCACGAACGCATTCTGCCCCCTCCCCCCGACACGCTCCGCGTGGAAGGAAGGGCCCCCTCTTAACGCCTGCGGTAGAGGAAGGGCCCCTTGTTAACGCCGAGCGTTAACAAGGGGCCCTTCCTTGCACCCGGAGGGTTACTTGCCGACGCCGGCGGTGAGGCCGGACTGCACCTGGCGCTGGAAGACGATGTACACGATCAGCACCGGCAGCATCGCCATGGTCACGCCGGCGAACAGGCCGGACCAGTCGGACTTGTAGCCCTGGTTGACGGACAGCTCGATCAACCCCTGGGCGATCACCTGGTTCTTCGGCTCGCCGGAGACGGACTGCATGAGCAGCGTCGGCAGGTACCACTGGTTCCACTGGCCGAGCACGTTGAAGATGCCGATGCTGATCAGGCCCGGCTTGGCCATCGGCAGCATCACGCTGAAGAACGTCCGGGTGTGCGAGGCCCCGTCGACCTGGGCCGCCTCGGCGATCGAGTCGGGCAGCGTCCGGAAGAACGAGTGCATGAAGAAGATCGTGAACGACAGCGACCAGGCCACGTAGACCAGGATCAGCATGAGGTGCTTGTTCGGGCCGAGCAGCGGGAGGCTGACCCCGGTGTTGTAGACGCCCTTGAACAGCGGCACCGCTGCCAGATAGATCGGCAGCGTCAGACCGGACAGGAACATCCAGTAGATCAGCCGGTTGCCGCGGAACTCGAAGCGCGCCAGCGCGTACGCGGCCATCGAGCCGAGCAGCATCGTCAACGTCACGCTGAACACGAGCACGAGCAGCGTGTTGAGGAAGAAGCTGTCGATCCCGGCGGTCCAGGCGCGGGCGAAGTTGTCCCACTGCAACGCGTCGGGGATCAGCGACAACGGCTCGCGGATCACCTCGGAGTCGGTCTTGAGCGCCGACATCACCACCCACAGCAGCGGGTAGACCACCATGATCGCCCAGACCGCGAGGAACAGGTGCGAGAAGCCGTTGAAGATCCGGCCGCCGAAGCCGTTGCCGACGTCCTTCGCGCGCCGGTCCGCGGGTGGCCGGTCCGGCGGTGCCGTGTCGGACCGGGCCGGACCGGAGGTGTGGGTCACCGTGCTCATCGTCCAGACCTCCTCAGTACTCGATCCGCTCACGGCGGGTGATCCTCAGCTGGAGCGCGGCCAGCAGGATGGTGAAGATGGCCAGCGCGACGGCGATCGCGCAGGCGTAACCGAACTGGCCCTTCTGGAACGCGTTGAACTGGATCACCGAGGCGAAGATCTCGCTGGCGTGGTTCGGCCCGCCCTGGCTCGGCGTCATGACGAAGACCAGCGCGTACATGTCCAGCGCGATGAAGCCCAGATACACCCAGGCGACCGAGATGCTGTCCCGCAGCAGCGGCAGCGTCACCTTGAAGAACGTGTGGAACCGGCCCGCGCCGTCGAGGATCGCGGCCTCGTAGATGTCCTTCGGGATCGACTGCATCGCGGCGGAGAACAGCACCATGTAGAAGCCGGCGCCGCTCCACACCGCGATGAACAGCAGCCACCACAGCACCGCCGGTACGCCGAGGAACGGCTCCGGGTCGGCGGTGAAGGCGATCGGGTTGTCCGCGTCGACCAGCCCGATCTTGATGAGCAGACCGTTGATCAACCCCTGCCCGTCGGTGCGGTAGATCTGCTGCCACATGACGGCGATGACCACCAGCGACAGCACCTGCGGGAAGAAGAAGATGACCTTGTAGATCCCGGAGCCGAACACCCCGCGGATGCCGGCCCTGTCCTCGCGTCCGCCCACGTTGAGCAGGAACGCGAGGAACAGGGCCAGCGCGATCGTGAACAGCGGCACGGTGACCAGGAAGAACACGTTGTGCCAGAACGCCTTCCGGATCAGCTCGTCGGAGAACAGCCGGACGTAGTTGTCCAGCCCGACGAAGCGCTGGGAATCGGAGTACCCGCCCCAGTCGGTCAGCGAGTATCCCGCCGCCTGGGCGAACGGCCACACCACGTAGAACAGGTACAGCGCGACGGGCAGGGCCAGGAAGCCCGTGACGAAACGCGCGACTCCGTGCCGCATTTGACTCACTTCCTCGCGGTGATCAGGCGGTGCGGGTCTGCTTCTTGATCGACGAGTCCTTGGCGACCTTGTCGGCGGCCGCCTGCATCTTGTCGACGAACTGCTGCGCGGTCAGGCGGCCGGCCATCAGCTCCTCGGAGAGGTTCTGGCTCTCCTTGTCCAGGTCGGCGTAGAAGTCCGGGAACTTCACCGAGATCAGGTCCGAGCTGCCGTTCTTCATCAGCGAGTTCGCCGACGCCAGCGCGGTGTCCTGGACGTTGTCGCCGGAGCCCTTGGTGGACGCCAGCGACTTGGTCAGCTCGGCGAACTTCGCCGAACCGGCCTTGGAGAGGATGGCCCGCAGGAACTCCTTCGCGGCCTCCTTGTTCGGCGCCTTGCTCGGCACCACGAAGCCCTCGCCGGAGGAGGCGAAGACGTCCTTGGCCGCCTTGTCGCCGCTCTTGCTCCAGTAGTCGGAGATGGTCATCTCGAAGCCCGGCGGGATGGTCGCGGCCATCTCGTTCTTCAGCCAGGTGCCGACCTGGATGAACGCCGCCTTGCCGTCCAGGAACGCCTGCTGCGACTGGGTGTGGTCGAGCTTGCCCGGCAGCAGCAGCTTGTCCTTGACCAGCTTCTCCCACGGCTCCAGCGCCGCGACGATGCCGTCGGCCTTCCAGGCGCCGTCCTTCAGGTTGTCGATGTCGACGACGGCCTGCTTGCCGACGGCCTTCCAGATGCTGGCGAACAGCGCCCAGCGCGGGTAGTAGCCGTGCACCGCGTCGTGCACGTACGGCGCCATGCCCTTGGCCTTGATCTTCGGCGCGAGCGCGAAGAACTCGTCCCAGGTGGTCGGCGCCGTCCACCCCTCCTTCTTGAACAGCGCGGCGTTGTACCAGTTGCCCCAGACCGTGTACGCGACGTTGACGACGTAGAACTTGCCGTTCTGCGTACCGTCGGCGACCGTGCCCGGCAGCAGGCTGTCGGCCACGGTCCCCTCGCTGTCCCAGGCCGGCGCGGTGAGCAGGTCGTCCAGGGGCTCGATCGCGCCCTCGTTGATCAGCGTGCTGCGGTCCATCATGTCGGCGCCCGAGTTCATCACCAGGTCGCTCGGCTGCGTCGCCATCTTGGGCTGCTCTTCGGTCTTGATCTTCTGGGTGGAAGACATGTTGACCGTGACGTTCGGGTGCTTGGCGTTGAAGACGACCTTGTCCTCCTTGGCCCACTGGTCGCCCAGGCCACCGTTGAACACGACCACCTTGACCGCGCTGCCGTCCTTGACGCCGAACGGGTTGTCCTTGCTCTTGGCCGCGCCGCCGCCGTCGGACTTGCTCGGCTCGCTGCCGGCGCAGGCGCTCAGCAGACCCGCCGCCGGTACGGCCAGCAGACCGGCCGCCGCGGCGCGCCGCAGCAGGGTCCGCCGGCTGACGTCGCCGAACTTCTCGGGGGAAACCGACATGTTGTCTCTCCTTGTGGGTCGGGTCAGGCGGTCCGCCGGAGACGCCCGGCGTACCGCGACTCGAGGGCGAGGTTGTGCTCGTCCCCACCGGGGACGTTGGCGGAGAGGTAGACAGGGGGTACCTCTCCGGCCTGGTGGAACCGTCGTACGACCTCGGCGGTCAGCAGTTGCGCCAGCAGCGCCGCGGTGACCGAGGAGACCGCACAGACCGCGCCGCCGCCCTCGAGCGGCAGCAGTGCGTCGCCGTACGGCGCGCCGTTGTCCAGCACGACGTCGGCGAGGTCGGCGAGCCGGTGCCCGGAGGGGTGCCGAGGAGCTACCCGGGCGGTGTGCTCGACCGAGGTGACAGCGATCAACTGATGGCCGCCGCGCTTGACGAGCGTCGCCAGCTCGACCACCGAGCCGTTGATGCCGGACTGCGAGGCGACCACGAACACGTCCTCCGGCTGCGGCGCCGCCAGCGCGTAGAGCTGGTGCGCCACGGCCGGGTCGCGTTCCAGCTTCGGGTCGGCGAGCACGTCGCGGGGCGCGTCGCCGTGCAGCACGAGGTCGTGCAGGGAGATCCGGTTGGCGGGGACCAGGCCGCCGGCCCGGGCGACCAGTTCGGCGGCGAACGCCTCCGAGTGGCCGGCGCCGAACGCCTGGAGGACGCCGCCGGCGCGCAGTCCGGAGGCGATCAGGTCGGCCGCCCGGTCCACCGCGACGGCCTGGCTGTCCACCAGCCGGTCGAGGACCGGGCGGACCGCCTCGGCGTACCGCTGGGCGCTGATCATGAGAGGGACCCCTTCGCGGCTTTGTGCCCGTCGACGGCCTGGGCGGTACGCCGGAAGGCCGCGTGGGCACGGTCGTGGGTGCGCTGCGCCACCGCGATGTAGAGCAGGTCGAGGACGACGAGCTGCGGGTGCCGGGCGGAGAGCGCGTCCGGCCGGAACGTGGTCGCCTGGCTGGCGGTGACCAGCACGATGTCGGCCAGTTCGGCGAGCGGCGAGCGGGGGAAGCCGGTGAGCGCGACGGTGGTGGCACCGCGGCTGCCGGCCTCGGCGAGCAGCTCGATCGTCTCCCGGGTCTGCCCGGTGTGCGAGATGCCGAGGGCGACGTCCCCGGCGCCCAGCAGCGCGGCGCTGGCGAGTCCCTCGTGCACGTCACTCCAGGCCCACGCGGCGACGCCGATGCGGTGCAGGCTGAACTGCATCTCCTCGCCGACGAGCGCGCTGCCGCTGGCGCCGAAGATGTTCACCCGGCTGGCCGCGGCGATGGCGAGCGCCGCGCGTTCCACCTCGGCCAGGTCGAGCAGCGCGGCGGTGTCGTGCATGGCGCGCGTGTCGGCGGCCATGATCTGGTCGAGCACCCGGGAGAGCGGGTCTCCGGGCTGGATCTCGCGTCCGATGTCGACGGTCCAGCCCGCCGAGCGGGCCCGGCCGGTCTCGGCGGCGATGCCGAGCCGCAGGTCCGCGTACCCCTCGAAGCCCATCGCCCGGCAGAACCGGGTGATGGTAGCCGGTGAGGTGCCGCTGCGCTCGGCCAGCTCGACGATGGTGGCACGGGCCGCCGCCTCCGGGTCGCTGAGCACGTGCTCGGCGACCCGGCGCAGCGCCCCGGTCAGCTCCCCCGTGCCGGCCCGGACCCTGGCCAGCACCCCGTCGGCGCCCAGCCGGTCGGCCGGGCCGGCATCGACCACCGCGGTCGCCGCGGAAGTCTCCACCTCGTGCTCGGCCATCGGCGTAAGCCTTTCGGAAAAGAGTGTTAACTGTTAGTGGTAAAAGTTCTTACTGAAGGCCCCTCCGTGTCAAGGGCGTGGGTGAAGTTTTCAAACTGTTACCTCCCGCGAGGCCGCGATCTTGCGTCCGGCGACGCGGCCGACCAGCATGAGTTCCATGTCGGACACCGTCGTGGTCGGCCTCGACGTCGGGGGCACCTCCACCCGCGCGGCAGCGCTGAGCCTCGACGGCACGCGACTGGGCGCCGGCCGCGCCGGCGGCGGCAACCCCACCAGCCACGGCGCCGAGCGGGCCGCCGCCGAGCTGCTCGCCGCCCTGCGCGCGGCGCTCGCCGACATCGACCCGGCTCGGGTACGCGCCGGCGTGATCGGCCTCGCCGGGGCCGGCCGCCTCCTGGCCGACCCGCGCGGCCGGGACGCGTTCGACCAGGCGTGGGCCGAGGCGGGGCTGCGATGCCCGTACGCGGTGCACGGCGACGCGCTCGTCGCCTACGCCTCCGGCACCGCCGCGCCGGACGGAACGGTGCTCGTCGCCGGCACCGGCGCGATCGCCGCCCAGGTACGCGACCTGCGGCTGGACCGCACCGCCGACGGCCACGGCTGGCTGCTCGGCGACGCCGGCTCCGGGTTCTGGCTCGGCCGTGAGGCGGTCCGGCGGCTGCTGACCGACCTGGATCGTGCCGAACCGCCCGGTAACCTGGGCCGCCGGGTGCTGGCGGAGCTGACCGGCACGACCGAGGTGGACGACGCGCCCCGCGCCACCGCCGCAGCCGTCGTGCAGGCGGTCACCCGGCGACCGCCGGTGGAACTCGCCCGGCTCGCGCCGCTCGTGGTGTCCTCGGCCCGCGACGGGGAGCCGGCCGCCGTCGCGCTGATCGCCGAGGCGGCGGCACTGCTGGCGGAGAGCGTGTCCCGTATCCGCCCACCCGGCGCGACCGACGCCGTGGTGCTCGGCGGCGGACTGCTCACCGGCGACACGCCGCTGGCCGGCGCGGTACGCGCGGAACTGGCCGCACGCTGGCCCGGCGCACCGCTGCACGGTGCCGGGGACGGTGCCGCCGCCGCGGCCTGGCTGGCCG
Organism: Micromonospora sp. NPDC048169; assembly: GCF_040652815.1. Taxonomy (NCBI): domain Bacteria; kingdom Bacillati; phylum Actinomycetota; class Actinomycetes; order Micromonosporales; family Micromonosporaceae; genus Micromonospora; species Micromonospora sp. NPDC048169. The sequence goes on along the minus strand of NZ_JBEZMS010000025.1, from coordinate 52,993 downwards.
CCCGCGACCTGCCCGAGGTCGCCGACCCGGCCGCACTGCACGCCCGCCTGGTCCCCCCACCCGCCTGACCCGCCCGGCACGCCCCTGACCCGCCTGGCTCGCCCTGCCGCCTGCCGCCGCCGGACCGCCCCGCGCTGCCGCCGGATCGCCCGCGCTGCCGCTGGACCGGCCGACGGGTGGAACACCAAGGGCGCCAAGGCCCCGGTTTGACACCGTGGTGTTCCACCCGCCCCGTGGCTGCCCGCGGACGGCCTCGGCGAGTTGTCGTCCGGCGGGCGGTGCGCGGCGTCGGGCTTCCTGCCGAGCGGAGAGTGACGACGGCTCAGGACATCTGCCGCGCCGTCCTGCGGGTTCGGTCGCTTCCGCGCTCAGCTCGACAGGCGACCGCGAGCACCCACGCGAAGGGTCAGGGCAGCGCGGCCAGGGTGCCGGCGAGGCGCGTCCAGACCCGGGTACGCCAGCCGCCGTCGAGGACCGTGAAGGTGCGGCGCTGAAGCGGGTCGTCCGGGTCGAACCCGGCGTGCTCCAGGAACAGGCGGGTGCCCCGCCCCTCGGGCACCAGCGTCCAGGTGACCACGGTGTCGAGCGTGCCGCCACGCCAGGCCCACCGCATCCGGCGCGGCTCGTCCAGTTCCAGCACCTCACAGTGGACCAGCCCGTCGAACCGCCGGCCGGGTCGCGGCTCGGTCCGGAGCGTGAACCGGTGCCCGGGCACGGGCCGGAAGTCGTTCGGCATGAGCCAGCGCTCGATCAGATCGGAATCGGTCAGCACACGCCACACCTTGGCCGGCGGGTGAGGCAGGAACCGGTCCACCGCGATGCGGGTCGGCTCACTCATCCGGCATCGTGTCCAGCACGTCGCCCAGGCTCGCCAGCCGCTGCCGCCAGAACCGCTCGTACGGGGTGAGCCAGTCGGCCAGCTCCCGAAGCGGCTCCGGGCGCAGCGCGTAGACCCGCTGCCGCCCGACGGGCTGCTCGGTCACCAGCCCGGCGTCCTTGAGCACCCGCAGGTGCTCCGACAGGCTGGGACGACGCATCTCGAAGCGGTCGGCGAGCCGCCGCACCGGCTGCTCCCCCTCGTCGCGGAGCAGCCGCAGCAGTTCCCGCCGGGTCGGGTTGGCCAGCGCCGTGAACACGTCCGGCTCAGACATGCGTCTCCTGCAGGACGAGCCCGTTGCCGTCCGGGTCGGCGAAGGTGACGTAGCGCCCCCAGGGCGCGACCTGGACGCCGTCCTCGGCGAACGCCACGCCCCGCTCGCGCAGCCGGGCCACGTCCGCGTCGAGGTCGTCGGTCTCCAGCACCAGCCCGCGCAGCGAACCGGCCGGCATGCTGTCGAACCAGGTGACAAGCGTGAGCGTGGTCGTGGCGCCCGCGGGGGCCACCTGGACCCAGCGACCGGCGGGCATCGGATTGTCCCGGACCAGGTCGAGACCGAGAACGTCGACGTAGAAGTCACGCGCCCGGTCCTGGTCGCTGACGGGCACCGAGAGGATCTGCACGTGGGTGACGGACATGCCGCCAGAATAGGTAGGAGATTTCCTACCGGTCAAGCGGCACGCGGGCCGGCCGGCTCGACCCGGCCGGCCCGCGTCGCATGCTCAGGCGTTCGGATTGCCCGGCTGCCCCGGGTGCCAGCCCTGCGGAGCCTGCTGCCCCGGATGCGGCGGGTACGCCGCACGCTGCTGCGGCACCTGACCGGGGTGCCCCTGCGGCGCGCCGTACTGCGCGGACTGTCCCTGCGGCGCGCCGTACTGCGCCGGCTGCCCCTGCGGCGCGGCGCCGTACGGTGCCGGCTGGCCGTGGGCGGGCCCGAACGCCGGGCCGGGCTGACCGTGCCCCGCCGCCGGGTACGTGCCCGGCTGCTGCGGCGCGCCGGCGAACTGCTGCCCACCGGCGAACTGCTGTGCGGCGGCCTGTTCGCGTGCCTCCTTGCGCGCCTTCACCGCGCGCACGATCAGCAGGATCGGCAGCACGAAGACGTAGAAGAAGATCCGGTAGCTGTCGCCGTCGAAGAGGAAGAGCAGGTAGAAGCCGTACCCGAAGAAGGCCAGGCCGATGACCACGTTGAGGATCCGGGAGCCGGTCCCCTGTTCCTTGACCACCGCGCCGACGACGACCATCGCGATGCCGCCGAGCATCAGCAACAGCGTGTAGAGGAGGAAGAACATGATATTCCTGTCGATAGACGAGCGTGCCGGCTCACCCTAGGTCAGCTCGATCTCTCCCACTGCCCCGTTGCCTGTGGCAACCACCTCACTTGAGCTGCCCGGCGGTCAGTCCGGACTGGACCTGACGCTGGAACGCCACGTACACCACGAGCACCGGCAGCACCGCGATGGTCAGGCCGGCGAACAACTGGGCGTAGTCACCGGCGTAGCCCTGGCTGACCGCGAGCGAACTCAGCCCCTGGGCGAGCATCCGGTCCTGCCCGTCGCCGGGCAGCAGCACCTGGGGCAGCAGGAACTGGTTCCAGTGGCTGAGGAAGTTGAAGATCCCCACACTGATCAATCCCGGTCGCGCCATCGGCAGCATCACCCGGAAGAAGAGCCGGAAGTGCCCGCACCCGTCGATCAGCGCGGCCTCCGCCACCGACGTCGGCAGCGTCCGGAAGAACGCGGTCAGGAAGAACACGGTGAACGGCAGCGAGTACGCGGTGTAGACCAGGATCAGGCCGGGCCAGGTGCCGAGCATGCCGACGCTGCGGACCACGAAGAACAGCGGGACCAGGGCCAGGAAGACCGGGAACATCATGCCGCCGACGAACAGGTAGTAGACCACCTGCCGGCCGCGGAACTCGTAGCGCGCGAAGACGTACGCGGCGGTGGCGCCGAGCAGCATGGTCAGGCTCAGCGAGCCGGCCACCACCACCAGGCTGTTGAAGAAGAACCGGCCGATGTGGGCGGTGGTCCAGGCACGCGTCCAGTTGTCGAACCGCAGCGCCTCCGGCAGGCCCCACGGCTCGGCGACGATCTCGCCGTTGGTCTTGAGCGAGCTGAGCACCATCCAGGCCAGCGGCAGGACCGTCATCGCCGCCCAGAGCAGCAGGAAGCCGTGCGAGAAGACGTTCGCCACGCCCAGCTCGCGGCGCGGCGGCCGGTCGCCCGGTCGTGCGGCGCCGGCCGGGACGGGAGCACCGGCGGTCGTCGTACCGGGATCCACTGTGGTCACGAGTACTCGATCCGATCACGCCGGGCGGTGCGCAGCGCCAGCACCGCCACCGAGAGGGTCAGGAAGAACATCGCCACGCCGATCGCCGAGGCGTACCCGAACTTGTTCTCGCTGCCGAACGACGTGTCGTACATCCGCAGCCCGATCACGTCGGAGGAGAAGTTCGGCCCGCCGTTCGTCATGAGCTGGACCAGGATGAAACCGTCCAGCGCCGCGATGGCCAGGTAGATCCAGGCGACCTGGATGGTGTCCCAGAGCAGCGGAATGGTGATCTTCCGCAGCATCGTGGTGCGGGACGCGCCGTCGAGCAGCACCGCCTCGTAGATGTCGCGCGGGATCGCCTGCATGGCGGCGCCGAAGAGCACCACGTAGAAGCCGACGTTGCTCCACACCATCACGGCCAGCACGCACCAGAACGCGAAACGCGGGTCGCCGAGCCAGGCCGGCGTGGCCAGCCCGACGGCGCGCAGGGCGCCGTTGAGCAGGCCACTGGTCGGGCTGTAGATCTCCTTCCAGAGCAGCGCGATGATCACCACCGAGAGCACCTGCGGGAAGAAGTAGACGAGCCGGTAGACCGAGGTGCCCCGCACCCCGGTCACCCCGGCCCGGCCCTTGCGTCCGCCCATGGTGAGCATGCTGGCGAAGAACAGGCCCAGCGCGATGGTCACCACCGGCACCACGGCGAGCAGGATCGCGTTGTTCTTCAACGCGTTCCACACGTACCCGTCGTTCAGCAGCGTGCGGAAGTTCGCCAGGCCGACCGGGTCGGCCTGCGCGGAGTAGCCCATCCAGTCGGTGGTGGAGATCTGAAACGCCTGGAGGTACGGCGAGAGCACGAAGATGCCGTACAACGCCAGCGGGGGCAGCAGGAACGTGAGGATCAGGGGGTAGCGGCCCTGTCGCATCACGCCGACCGCTTGTACTTCTTGACCGAGCTGTCCTGCGCGATCGAGTCGGCGCTTTTCTGGCACTGGTCGAGGAACTCGGCCGGGGAGATCCGGCCGCTGAAGAACTCGCCACAGGCCGCGTCGACCAGGTTGCGCTCCAGCTTCCGGTAGTAGTTGTTGTAGACCCAGTTGAAGCCGTTGGACCCGGACGCGTCGAGCGCCTTGACCACGGTGCTGAGCCCGTACGGCAGGTCGATGCCCTCGGTGGCGCCGGCGACCACCGGCAGGCTGGCGACCTTCCTGGTGAAGTCCTGTGCGCCCTTGCGGGAGAGCATGGTCCGGAAGTACTCCAGGCCACCGGCGACGTTGCGCGCCTTCGCCGGCACCATGAACGGCTCGCCCGCGGTGCCCCGGATCGCCTCGTACGGCAGCTTGTCGCCGCTGCCCAGGCTCGGCGTCGGCGCGACTGTCATGTTGAAGCCGGGCGGCGTGACGTCCTTCTGCTCGCTCTCCAGCCAGGAGCCGCAGGAGATGAACGCGGCCTTGCCCTGGCACCAGGCGGTCTGCGACTGCTTGTGGTCCAGGCCCGGGGAGCCGTCGAGGATGAACTTGTCCTTGACGATCTGGTGCCAGGCGTCGGCGGCGGTCTTCATGGCGTCCGACTTCCAGGCGTTCGGCTCCAGGTTGTCGATGGCCAGCGCCACAGACGGCCCGCCGAGCTTGATCGCGGTGGAGATCAGCGGCCAGCTCATGTAGCGGGGGTGCACTCCGGCGTACGTCCAGGGGGCGATGCCCGCGGCCTTGATCCGGCGGCAGAGCGCGATGTGGTCGTCCCAGGTCTTGGCGTCCTCCCAGCCGCGGTCGGCGAACAGCTTGGTGGAGTGCCAGATGCCGTACACCGTGTAGGTGTAGTTCAGCACCAGGAACCGGCCGTCGTAGGAGCCGACCTCGACGGTGCCGGGCAGCAGCGTGTCCTTGACCGTCTTGCCGGGCGTGTCGAGGCTCGGCGCGGCGAGCAGCTCGCCCAGGTCGGCGAGCGCGTTCTGGGAGACCAGGCCGTTGAAGTCGATCTGGCCGGCGCCGGAGTTGTTCACCACGTCGGGCGGGCTGCCGTCGACGAAGCGGGGCTGGAGGGTCTTGCTGATCTCCGCGGTGGCCGAGTGCTTGATCTGCGCCTTCGGGTACCGCTCCTTGTACATGGCCTCGTGTGCCTTGGCGTAGTCCTCGCCGAAGCCACCGTTGAAGATCACCACCTCCAGCGGGGCGTCCTCGGCGACGCCGAGCGGGTTCTGCTCGCTCTTGGTGCCCTTGTACGCGTCCTTGTCGCCCGCGTCGTCGCCACCGGAGGTGGCGCAGCCGGCGAGCAGGCCGGCGGCGGGGGTGGCCAGCAGACCGGCGGCGGCGCTGCGCCGTAGGATCTCACGCCTGTTCATCGCATCTCCTCGGTCCGGGTACGCGCGGTGAGCACCCTGTCGCTTGTCTTCACAAGACGCATTTGCAATGAAGAATTTCTACGACAGTGCGGCGGGGACCACAAGCCCTCTCGACCGATCCGTTATCCGTACCGGTCCGGGCCGGCTGGCCTAACCTGAGCCCATGCGCCGCCTGCGGCAGCTCGCGCAACGCACGCCGCCGGGGCGGGAGCGCTACATCGACCTGCTCCGGGCGCTCGCCATCACCATGGTCGTGCTCGGCCACTGGGGCGTGACAGTAATCGGGTACGACCACGGCCGCCCCGCCGGCCACTCCGCGCTGGGCGACCTGCGCTGGGCCTGGCCGCTGACCTGGGTGGCCCAGGTGATGCCGGTGTTCTTCCTGGTCGGCGGCTACGCCAATGCCGCCTCGCTGGCCGCGCGCCGGCGCCGGGGCGGGTCGGCGGCCGGGTGGCTGGTGGACCGCAGCGCCCGGCTGGTCCGGCCGACCACCGTGTTGCTGCTCGTCCTGGCCGCCGGGGCGGGAGTCGCCACGCTGCGCGGCGCCGACCCGGCGCAGGTGCGCGCGGTGGTCTGGTTCGCCACCATCCCGCTGTGGTTCCTGGTCGCCTACGTCGCGGTGGTGGCGCTGACCCCGCCGATGTACGCGCTGCACCGCCGGTTCGGGCTCGCCGTGCCGGTGGCGCTCGTGGTCCTCGTCGCGCTCGGCGACCTCGGCCGGCTCCTCGGCCCGGCCGCGCTCGCCGACGGCAACTACCTGTTCGGCTGGCTGGTCGTCCACCAGCTCGGTTTCGCCTGGTACGACGCCGCCCGGGCGGACACCCGCCGGACCGGCGGCGGAACCCGGGGCCTGTTCCGCCGCCGGCTGCCGCTGTCCCGCCGCTCGGGCGCGGTCCTGCTCGGCGGCGGTCTTGTCGCGCTGCTGCTGCTCACGGTGCTCGGGCCGTACCCGGTGGCGATGCTGCACGTGCCGGGCGAGCGGCTGGACAACGCGGCGCCGCCGAGCCTGGCGCTGATGGCCACCGCCGCCGCACAGCTCGGCCTGATCCTGCTGCTGCGCGGCCCGGCCGGGCGCTGGCTGCGCCGGTCCGGCCCGTGGCAGGCGGTACTCGCGGTGAACGCCGTGGTGCTCACCCTCTTCCTCTGGCACCTGACCGCCGCGGTGCTCCTCGTCGGCCTGCTGGACGCGCTCGGCGTGCTGCCCACTCCCCCGGTCGGCTCGGCGGCCTGGTGGGCGTGGCGCGTGCCGTGGCTGCTCGCGCTCACCGCGGTGCTGGCCGTGCTGGTCGCCGTCTTCGGGCCGGTCGAGGCCCGCACCCGCCGCCCGGCCCCGACCGGGCCGGCCGGGGCGAATGGCCGGCGGCTGCGGGCCACCCTGGCCGTGGCCGGGTACGCGGGCGTGCTGGCCGGTCTGCTGCTGAACAGCCTCGTGCCCAAGGCCGCCCAGGAGCCGCTGGGCCTGCCCGCCCCGGCGCTCGTGGCGTACCTGGCCGGGGCGGGTCTGCTGCGGCTGCTCAGGTCGGGGCGGGCGGGTCGGCGCCGGCCGGGTTGACGCTCACGCCCCGATCGCGGCGCTGATCGCGTCGACCAGGATCGCCAGGCCCTCCCGGGCCTCGTCCTCGGTGAGCGTCAGCGGCGGGCCCATCCGGATCACGTTGCCGTAGAGGCCGCCCTTGCCCACCAGCAGGCCGCCCGCGCGGCACGCCTCGAAGACGCTTGTGGTCAGCGCCGGGTCCGGCTCGACGGTGCCCGGGTGGACGAACTCGACGGCGAGCATCAGCCCCTTGCCGCGTACCTCGGCGACCTGGGCCAGTCCGGCGGTGGCCGCGCGCAGGCCGTCGCCGAGGATCGCGCCGACGCGGGCGGCGTTGCCTTGGAGATCGTGGTCGAGCAGGTAGTCGAGCACCGCGTTGCCGGCGGCGGTGGAGACGGGGTTGCCGCCGAAGGTGGAGAAGCTGATCGCCGGCACCGACTCCAGCACCTCGGCGCGACCGACCACACCGGCCAGCGCGAAGCCGTTGCCGACGCCCTTGGCGAAGGTGAGCAGGTCCGGCGTCACGCCGTGTGCCTGGTAGCCCCAGAAGTGCTCGCCGGTACGGCCCCACCCGGTCTGCACCTCGTCGCTGATCAGCAGGATGCCGTGCTCGTCGAGCACCTTCTTCCAGGCGGCGAACAGCCCGTCCGGGCCGTGCACGAAGCCGCCCACGCCCTGGACCGGCTCGGCGATCAGGCAGGCCACGTCGCCAGTGGTCTGGGTGGCGAGCACCTCGCGCAGGTCCTCGACCGCCGCGTCGACCCGGTCGGCGGCGTCGAGCCGGGCCAGCAGCCCGCGCAGCCGTTCACCGGAGTGCAGCCAGGCCACCTGCAACGGGTTCAGGGCGCTGGCCGACCAGCCGCGGTTGCCGGTGACGCCCATTGTCGCGTACGTCCGGCCGTGGTAGCTGTTGCGCACCGCGAGGATCTGGTGCGAGCGCCGGTGGTTCGTGGCCACGAGCAGCGCCGCCTCGTTCGCCTCGGTGCCCGAGTTGGTGAAGAAGACGCGGGCGTCCGGGATGCCGGAGAGCCGGGCGATCTTCTCGGCCAGCTCGACCTGCTGCCGGATCAGGTAGAGCGTGGAGGTGTGCACGAGCCCGGTCCGCAGCTGCCGTTCGACCGCCTCCCGGATCTCCGGGATGTCGTGACCGACCATGGTGGTCAGCACCCCGCCGAAGAAGTCCAGATAGGTCCGGCCGGCCGCGTCGGTGACCCGGCGGCCGGAACCGGCCACCAGTTCCAGCGGTTCGGCGTAGTAGAGCGGCATCCAGGACGGGAGCACGGCGCGGTGCCGGGCCAGCAGGTCGTCGGAGGTCATCGGCGCACCCTTCAGCGGAGGTGGATCCCCGCACGTTCCCACCACCACCGGGGCCGGGACAACAGGCGACGGACGGGAGGCCCGTCCGATCCGCGTCCCGGCCGGTGCGGGAGCGGTCCGGCGGTAGCATCCGCCGGGTGCGTACGGATCAGGTGACACTGCCGGGCGGCGCGACGCGCGCGCATCTGCTGGCCGAGGTCCGGTCCTGGGTGGAGTCGGCGCCGGTGCGGCGTCTGGTGTCGCACTTCGGCGGCGACTGGCCCGGCGGTGATCTGGCGGCGGTGCTGGCCGGGTTGGACGCGTTCTCCGCCCGCCGCTGGGACTTCCGCCAGGGCCGGGAACGCCCGGACGCCCGGGAGCCGGCGTTCGATCCGGCCACCGCCGCACTGGTGCTGAGCGCCGCCGAATCGCTGGGCCTGGTCCGCTCGGTCGCGCCGGCCCGATCCGGGTACGCGCACCTGTTGGTGCTCGGCGGGCTGGCGCACGCCTGCCTGCGGCGCACCGCGTACGCGGCGGTGCTGGCCCGGACGGTGGCCGAGGTGTCCGGCGAGGTGGCGGTGCTGGGCAGTTTCCGGCCGCTGTCGGCGGCCGAGTCCCACACGCTGGACGCCGCCGGGCTGTCCGGCTGTGCCACCGAGGTGGACGTCCTCGACGCCGGTGTGCGGCTGGCGTTCGGCGTGACCGGGCCGGACGACGAGCGTGGCGAGCCGGGCGGTCATCCGCACCGGGCCTGGTCCTCGCGCACCTACCGGCCGGCCGGGTCGCCCCCGGTACGGGTGCTCGCCGCGCCGTCCAGCGAGCCGGACCGCCGTCGCGCGCACACCGCCGACACGCAACGGTTCTGGGCCGAGCACGTGCGGCTGCGCGCGGACGACCCGGTGCTGATGGTGACCGCCCCGATCTACGTGCCGTTCCAGCACTGCGACGCGCTGCGGACGCTCGCCGTGCCGTACGGCTGCGGCGTCGAGACCGTCGGGGTGGATCCGGCCGCACGCGCCGTCGTCGACCTGCCGGAGCCGGCCCTGACGCCGGGCCGCTACCTCCAGGAGATCCGGTCGGCGCTGCGGTCGATGCGAGCGCTGCACGCGACGCTGGCCACCGGCTGACCGGCTCATGGGCCGGTGCCCGGCGAATCCGCCGCGCACCGGCCCGGGAGCCGGGTGTCAGTTGACGTAGACCGCCGGGCTGCCGGTCTTGCTGGTGTCCTTCACCGGCGAGTACGACGCGGTGAAGTACGCGGTGCCGAAGCACAGCGACGGGCCGGAGAACTTGGTCAGGGGCTGGTTGGTGAAGCTGATCGAGTTGGTGGCGTTCGACGCCGTGCCGGTGAGCGAGTTCGTGCTGGTGCGGTAGACGCAGGTGATCGCGCCGAGCAGCGAGTTGAGCACGACGGTGCTCTGGATCGGCGCCGCCGCCGTCCCGGAGATCTTGACCACGCCGGCGCTGGTCACCGAGGTGGTGTACGGCAGGTTGTTGACGGTCACGCTCTTTACGCCGGTGGTGCCGATGACGTTTGTCGTGCAGCTGGTGAACGACTGTGCGGTGAGGCTCTCGGTCGCGGTGCCGGGTGCGGTCGGGTTGGTCAGCACCTTGGCGCTGAAGGTGGACGCGGCGCACTTGATGCCGGTGGTGCCGCTGGTCGAGGAGTAGAACGTGGCGTTCGTACCGCTGCGCAGGCTGGCCTGGATGACGTCGCCCACCGACACGGCGGTGCCGCCGACGGTCGGGTAGGTCAGCACGGCACTGGCGAGCGAGGTGGCGGGGGCGGCGGTGGCGGGAGCGGCGCCGACCAGACCGGTCAGCAGCGTCAGGGCCGCGAGGCCCGCGCCGATGCGTCCGTACCTGGGCATGGTTGTTCCTTCCGGCGGTGGGACAGGTGCCGGCGGCGTCCCGATTGGACGGAGCCGGTGGGATGCGGCGGCCGGGATCGGGCCGCCGATGGTGGTGGTGCGCCGTCGCGGCCTCAGCGGGCCGGGCGGCGTGGCGCAGTGCGGCGTCGCCGCGTCACCTGGGTCTCTCCGGCCTTGGGGGGACGGGTCCGCGCGGCGATAATGGCAGCCATCCGGCCCTCCTTCGACGCGTACGGGGTGACCGACGAGAAGTGATCACCAGCGGTGACGAGGCGTAAACTGAGCGTGTCGAAAGTTATAAACCTCGGAGGGTCGTAAAGTCAACGAATCAAGAAAGGTCGATGAGTGACAGTGCCGAGCCCGCCGCCGCCGGCGCCCGCGCCACTGCCGGGCGCCCGCCACGGCCGCGACCCGGATCGCGCCATCAAGCGCGGTCCGCGCCGCGTGCCGGCCGAGGAGGTGGCGGCGACCCAGCGCGACCGCCTCTTCGACGGGCTGGTCCGGGAGGTCGCCACCCGGGGGTACGACAACGCGCGGGTCAGCGACATCTGCCACGCCGCCGGGGTCACCCGGCCCGCCTTCTACGCGCTGTTCAACGGCAAGCAGGACGCGTTCCTGGCCGCGTACCGGCACGGGATCGCTGTGGTCTCGCACCTGATGGAGGACGCCTACCGCGACGCGGGACCGGACTGGCCGCAGGCCGCCCGGGCAGCGCTGCGCACGCTGCTCGACGTGCTGGCGAGCGTGCCCGCCTTCGCCCGGATGGCGCTCGTCGAGGTGGACGCGGCCGGCCCGGACGCCCGCCGGGAGCGCGACGCGCTGCTGCACAGCTTCCGCCGGTTCTTCGCCGACGCCGGGCCGGCACCCGCCGAGGTGGACCGGGAGGCACTGCTGTCCACAGTGGTCGGCGGCATACACGCCACCATCCGGGAGCGGGTGGCGCAGGGGCGGGCCGACGAGCTGCCGCTGCTGCTGCCGGCGCTCACGTACGCGGCGACCGCGCCGTTCCTCGGCCCCGGAGAGGCGAGCCGCGTCGCCCGGGTGGCCCGGACGGACGACGGCCCGGCCGCCACCGCGCCCTGCGTTCAGCCCTGAGCGGTGGAAAACCGCAGCGGTTTTTCACTTTGGCCGCTTTTGGCAAATGCCGCCCAACCATCTGCTACAGACAGTTGACCGCATCTTTACTCAGCGGTAACTTCGGCCTGCGCCCTCGGCGCGCACATCTTGCGAATCCCACTCGCATCGTCGCGAATGAATTGATCTCGAAAGGGGCCGGCATGTCGGAGCAGATCGAGCAGATCGAGACCGATCAACCGCGGAGTGGCGTGCGCTGGCGCCGGTTCGCCGTCACGCTCGGCGCCGTGGCGGCCGGCGCGGCCGGCATGGTGGTGCTGACCGCGCAGGGTGTGCTCGGCGCGCAGTTCGCCATCTCGGGCATGCCGTTCACGGTCACCGCCGACAAGCTGGAGGGCACCGGCTTCGAGCAGTTCGCCACGCTCGACCAGATGATCCCGGACAGCCCCAACCAGGGCGACACCGGCGGGCAGGTACTTGTGATCGTCTCGGCCATCGACAAGGCCGAACTGACGAATCTCTGCCAGAGCATCAACCTGGGCGGGACGAATCTGCGGATCACCGCCGGCAATTCCGGAAAGCCGGTGACCGCCCGCACGCTCGTGGTCGACGGCGACGAGGTCGCCGGTAACGCCTCCTTCAAGAACATCGACGTGGGCCAGGACGCCAGCACCGTCGACAAGGTCCCCGGGGTCAAGGGCAACCCGGGTGTGTTCGCCCAGCAGGCCGACAGCGTGACCATCACCAACCTGCGGCAGAACAACTACGCCACCACGGCCGCCGTGTTCACCCTGCCCAACCTGCGCATGGGCTTCAGCTCCGAAGGGTGCTGAGGTGAGCGCGGGACAGCACTCGGCGCCCGCCGCCGGCGTACGCACACGCTGGCGGCGCTGGCGCCAGGCCCGGCCGTTCACCGCCGGGCTGCTCATCGCGCTCGGCGGCGCGGAGATGCTCGTGACACTGCGCGCGCCGCTCGGGGTGCTGCTGCACGTCGGGCCGCAGGGGCTGGCCGCGTACCTGGTCCCCCTCGTCCTGGTCATCTGCGGCGTACTGCTGATCACCACGCCGCAGCAACGCGTCTTCTACGCGGTGGTCTCCCTCGTGCTCGGGCTGGTCTCCTGGCTCACCTCGAACCTGGGCGGCTTCCTGATCGGCATGCTGCTGGCGCTCGTCGGCGGCGCGCTCGCGTTCGCCTGGACGCCGGTCAAGCGACGGGCGACACACGCCGGCCCGGCGACGGCGCCCGCCGCGACTGACACGGTGCCCATTGAGACGGCGCCCGCGCCGCGCGAGCCGGTGGACAGTGCGGCACCCACCGAGTCGCTCGACGCGCTCCTGTCGGCCGAGCCGGGGCCGCCGGGGAACGCCCGGGCCGACCGCGGCTGACTCAGCGGGCGGTGTCCGCGACCGCCTGTGCGAACACCTCGGAGCGGTGCTCGAAGTTGCGGAACCGGCCGTAGCTCGGCGCGGCCGGGGACAGCAGCACCACCCCGCCGGCCGGGGTGAGATCGCGGGACAGCCCGACGGCGGCGACGAGGTCGTCGGCCAGCTCGGTACGCACCGACGGCAAGCCGGACAGCGCCTCCACGATGCGGGGGCCGCTGTCCGGCACGCCGATCACGGTGATCTCCCGGCCGGCCAGGTGGGCACGCAGCGGGCTGTAGTCCAGCCCCCGGTCGGCGCCGCCGACGATCACGGTCAACGGCCGCCCCTCGTACGCGTCGATCGCGTGCATGGCCGCATACGGGCTGGTGGCGAGCGTGTCGTCGACGAAGGTGAGCCCGGACGGGTCGGCGATCTCGGTGAGCCGGTGCGCCAGGCCCTGGAACTCGGCCACCGCCACGGCGAGGCTGTCCTTGCGCGCCACCACGTCGACGCCGAGCGCCTCCAGCACGGCGAGCGCGACGCAGAGGTTGCCCTCGTTGTGCCGCCCGACCAGCGGCAGCACCGCGCGCGGGAACAGCGGCGTGTCCCGCAGGTGGAACCACCGCGTGCCGTCCGGCCCGGTGGCGACGTGCGTGGTGTCCGGCGCGCCGGCCCGGATCGCGGCCCGGTCACCCAGCTCCGCCGTCAGGCGCGGGTCGGCGCCGTTGACGACCACGGCGTGCGGGCCGTGCGCGATCAGGTTCAGCTTGTCCCGGTAGTACTCCCGCTCGCCGCCGTGCGCGTCCAGGTGCTCGGGGAACAGCGCTGTCACCACCGCCACCCGCGGCGAGTCGGTCAGGTCGGAGCACTGGTAGCTGGACAGCTCCAGCACGTACAGCTCCGCCTCGGGCAGGTCCAGCAACGGCACCCCGATGTTGCCGCCGAACACGTTCGGCCGGTCCATCGCGGTGAGCAGGTGACTGATCAGGCTCGACGTGGTGCTCTTGCCCTTGCTGCCGGTCACCCCCACGGTCCGGTCCGCGTGGTCGGCCATCCACAGCGCGCTGCCCTGCGTGACGAGCACGGACCGGCGGCGCAGCTCCACCATCCACGGGTGGGTGTTCGGCACACCCGGCGAGCGGACCACCACGTCGGCGGCGGCCAGGCGCGCGAAGCCCTCCTCGCCGGTGACGAGCGGCGCCGCGGCGGCGAGCGGACCGTCCCAGGGCAGCGTGAGGAAGTTCGCGCTGTCGTCGACGACGACCAGGCCGGCCGGCCCGTGCGCGGCGATCGCGGTCACCGCGGCCCGGCCCTCGCGGCCGGCGCCCCAGACGGCGACATGACGTCCGCGCAGATCAGACAGACGCACGGGCTCTCCTCGGACTCGGTCGACGCACGGCGGGCAGGGTCCGGCCCAGCCGGACACGGCCGGACGAACCAGGGCCTAGTATGGCGTGTGCCCAACGAGCAGCTGCGGCGGATGGACGCCTTCACGTTCCCGTCCTACTCGATCGACTTCGCCACCGGCGAGGTCCTGTTCGACTACGCCCTGACCGGTCCCGACGGCGAGCAGCGATTCACCGAGGTGATCACGCTTCCGCTGCCGGCCGAGCCGGTCACCGACGCCACGGCGGCCACCCTGGCCCGGGTGCTGGAGCTGCTGCACGTGGTGGCCGGCGTCAGCTACTACAAGGCCGCCGCGCCGCCCCGGCTGGTGCTGCCGGCGCCGCTGGGCGCCGCCGCCGTCGAGCTGGTCACCGCCGTCTACACAAAGGGCCTCGCCGAGTACGCGTACCGCAACGAGCTGCCGCACGTGCTGGAACTGCGTCCCGAGGTGCCGTCCGGCGCCGTGGATCCGGCAGTGCCGGTGGACAACTCCGACCGCCGCCCGCTGTCCGCGGTGGGCGGCGGCAAGGACTCCATCGTCACGCTGGAGGCGCTGCGCCGTGCCGGCCTCGACCCGGTGCCGTTCTCGGTCAACCCGAACCACGTGATCGTGTCGGTGAACGAGGCGTCGGACCTGGTGCCGCTCGCCGCCCGGCGACGGCTGGACCCGGTGCTGTTCGAGCTGAACGCGGCCGGCGCGCGCAACGGGCACATCCCGGTCACCGCGATCAACTCGCTGATCGCGGTGGCCACCGCCGTCCTGCACGGGCTCGGTCCGGTGGTGATGTCGAACGAGCGCTCCGCCTCCGACCCGAACCTGATCTGGAACGGCCACGAGATCAACCACCAGTGGTCGAAGGGCGTCGAGGCGGAAGGGCTGCTGCGAGCCGCGCTGGCCGAGCACGCCGGGCTCACCGAGCCGTACTTCTCGTTGCTGCGCTCCCTGTCCGAGCTGCACATCGCCCGTCTCTTCGCCGAGATCGACAGGTACGACGCGGTGGTGACGAGCTGCAACGCCGCGTTCAAGCTGCGCGACGCGACCGAGCGCTGGTGCCGCGACTGCCCGAAGTGCCGGTTCGTGTTCCTGGCCATGGCGCCGTTCATGCCGCGCGAGCGGCTGACCGGCATCTTCGGCGGCGACCTGCTGGCCGACGAGTCCCAGGTCCCCGGCTACCGGGAGCTGCTCGGCATCGACGGGCACAAGCCGTTCGAGTGCGTGGGCGAGGTGGAGGAGTCGGTGGTCGCGCTGAGCCTGCTCGCCCAGCAGGACCAGTGGCGTGACGCCCCGGTGGTACGCGCCCTGGTGGCGGCGCTGCCCGACGCCGCCTGGCAGGCGGCCGCGACCTCCGACGTGTTCACCCCCGGCGGCGACAACTACGTCCCCGCCCTGTACGCCAAAACCCTCACCGTCCTGACCTGACCCCTCCCCCTCCCACCCCACCCCGCTCCACCCAGCCGCGTCGATCATGAGGTTGGACCGGCGGTTTGTCCGGGATCGGCACCGTCAACTTCATGATCGACGCGGGCAGGCCCGACGGGGCGAGGAGGGTGGGCGGGGTCAGGGGGTGCGGACGGCGTCCAGGGCCAGCAGGGCGACGTGCAGGGACAGGCACCTGTCGACCGAGTCGAGGTCGGCGTCGAGGATGCGGCCGATGCGGGCCAGCCGCTCGTAGAACGCCGGCCGGGACAGGTGCGCGGCAGCCGCCGCGGCCGACTTGTTGCGCCCCTGCTCCAGGTACGCCCGCAGGGTGCCGAGCAACTGCTCCCGCGGATGCCGGGCGTCGTGGGCGAGCAGTGGCCCGAGTTCACGCTCGACGAACGTCTGCAACCGGGGCTCGTCACGCAGCAGGTGCAGCAGCCCGGCCAGCCCGACGTGCGGCAGCCGGTAGCAGGGCAGATCCCGGGGATCCCGCCGGGCCGCCTCGGCGACCTGCCGCGCCTCGATCAGCGACCGGCGTGCCTCGCGCAGGCTGCCCACGCCGGACCCGGCCGCCACCACGATCGCCGCCCGGGGCGGCGCGTCGACGGGCCGCCCGTTCCCGGACGCCACAGCCCTACCGCCGGGCCGGTCGGTAGCGTCGGCCGGTCGAGCCGAGCGGGCGGCGGGGACGGCGTCGAGGCGTACCCGGCGCAACGCCGTGGCGAACGCGGCGAGGGCCTTCTCCTCGGCGGCCGGGTCGGGCAGCGCCAGCAGCGCGCCGACCGCCTGGTCGTCGAGCGGGCTGGTCAGCGCGGTGAGCTTGGCGTCCCGGACGGCCTGGCTGACCGCCTCGGCGAGGTCGCGCAGGCGGGCCGGGCCGGCCTGCGGACCTTCGGCGTCGGCGTCGCGGCGCGTGCCGCGCCGGGCGGGGGTGGCCTCGTCGTCGGGGGTGCCCGGATCACCGGCGAGTTCGTCGGCGCGGTGCCGGACCACGACGCCGACCAGGTGCCGTCGGTCCAGAACGACGCCGAGCGCCTTGGCCCGCAGCGCCACCTCGTCCACCGGGCGGGTGTGGTCGATCAGGGCGGTCAGCAGCGTGCGGTGGATCTGTCGTTCCAGGCCCTCGGCGTCGCGCCGGATCAGCCGGCCCAGGGCCAGCGTGGAGGCGGCCCGCTCGATCAGGATGGTCAGCCGGGTCGGCGGGGGCGACTCGGTCGCCGGCCAGCGCAGCAGCAGCCGTCCCCAGTCCTGTCCCCGCGCGCCGACGGTGGTGACCAGCCAGCCACTGTCCGGGTCGTACGCGGTCCGCCCGGGCGGGCGGATCTGCCGCGAGTGCCGCTCCCAGCCGTCCAGCAGCAGTTCGGCGTTCTCCCCCGCCGGGTCGTACGCGAGCACCTGCCGGGAGAGGTTCTCCAGCACCATCGGGCAGCCGGCCAGCTCGGCGGCCTGCCGCAGCACCTCGGCCGGCTCGGCACCCTCCACCGACAGCTCGGTGAACCGCTGGTGGATCTCCTCGGTGGCGCGCAGCTCGGTGAGCTGGGCGTCCACGATCAGCGCGTGCACCGCCTCGGTGATCCGGACGAACGGGGTGCCCCGGCGCAGCTCGATCAGGGGCAGGCCGCGGCGTTCGGCGGCGGCGGCCATCACCCGGGGCACTCCGGTGAGGTAGCGGCGGCCCAGCTCGACCACCAGCCCGGAGGCCCCGACGTCGGCCAGGGTGCCGATGAACTCGCGGAGACCGGCGTCGTCGGCCGGCAGCCCGATCCCGGTGGTCAGGACGAGTTCCCCGCCGCCGAGCAGGGTGGCGATGTCCGGCACCTCGGCGATGTGCACCCAGCGCACCGACCGGTCCAGTCCGGCGTTCCCGGCGACCAGGCGGGGCGCGCCGTGACGCACGGGCACCAGGTCCAGCACCTCACGCACGGTAGGGAACACGGGCGATACGCTACCCTGCGTCACCACCGTCGCCGAAAGCCACACCGCCCGCCGGCCCACCGGAGAGGCGGGACCGGCGGGCGGTCAGACACAAGCGGCGGTCAGTCGACGCCGAACTCCATCGCGGCGCGGTCGAGCGCCTCGTCCTCGGCGGTGGGCACGCCCCGGGACGCGATGGCCTCCGCGCCGCCCTGCGGCATGGCGCCGATCAGCCCGGTCGAGGCCGCCTGGGCGGCGCCGACGACCCGCTGCGGGGTGCCGCCGCCGACCATGCCGACGGAGGCGTACTGCTCCAGCTTGGCCCGCGAGTCGGCGATGTCGAGGTTGCGCATGGTGAGCTGGCCGATCCGGTCGGCCGGGCCGAACGCCGAGTCCTGGGTGCGCTCCATCGACAGCTTGTCCGGGTGGTAGCTGAACGCCGGGCCGGTGGTGTCCAGGATCGAGTAGTCCTCGCCCCGGCGCAGCCGCAGCGTGACCTCGCCGGTGACCGCCGTGCCGACCCAGCGCTGCAACGACTCGCGCAGCATCAGCGCCTGCGGGTCCAGCCAGCGGCCCTCGTACATGAGGCGGCCGAGGCGCCGGCCCTCGTTGTGGTAGTTCGCCAGCGTGTCCTCGTTGTGGATGGCGTTTACGAGCCGCTCGTACGCGGCGTGCAGCAGCGCCATGCCGGGCGCCTCGTAGATGCCCCGGCTCTTGGCCTCGATGATCCGGTTCTCGATCTGGTCGGACATGCCCAGGCCGTGCCGGCCGCCGATGGCGTTGGCCTCCAGCACCAGGTCGACGGCGCTGCCGAACTCCTTGCCGTTGATCGTCACCGGGCGGCCCTGGTCGAAGCCGATGGTGACGTCCTCGGCAGGGATCTCCACGGACGGGTCCCAGAACTTGACGCCCATGATCGGCTCGACCGTCTCGATGCCGGTGTCCAGGTGTTCGAGCGTCTTGGCCTCGTGCGTGGCGCCCCAGATGTTGGCGTCGGTGGAGTACGCCTTCTCGGTGCTGTCCCGGTAGGGCAGGCCGCGCTCCAGCAGCCACTCCGACATCTCGGTGCGCCCGCCCAGCTCGGTGACGAAGTCGGTGTCCAGCCACGGCTTGTAGATCCGCAGCTGCGGGTTGGCCAGCAGGCCGTACCGGTAGAACCGCTCGATGTCGTTGCCCTTGAACGTCGAGCCGTCGCCCCAGATCTGCACGTCGTCGGCGATCATCGCGCGCACCAGCAGCGTGCCGGTGACGGCGCGGCCCAGCGGCGTGGTGTTGAAGTAGGCCCGCCCGCCGGAGCGGATGTGGAAGGCGCCGCAGGTGAGCGCCGCCAGCCCTTCCTCGACCAGGGCGGCGCGGCAGTCGACCAGGCGGGCGACCTCGGCGCCGTAGCTGAGCGCGCGGCCGGGCACCGAGGCGATGTCGGGCTCGTCGTACTGGCCGATGTCGGCGGTGTAGGCGCAGGGGACGGCACCCTTGTCGCGCATCCACGCGACGGCTACCGAGGTGTCGAGGCCGCCGGAGAAGGCGATGCCGACACGTTCGCCGATGGGCAGGGAGGTGAGAACCTTGGACACAAGGAAGATTATGCACGGTCTCGCATGGTCATGCAAGCCCGTTGGTCAGAGCGCGTCCTCGCGTCCCAGCTCCCAGAACGCCACCGCCGCCGCGGCGGCCACGTTCAGCGAGTCCACGCCGCGCCGCATCGGGATCACCACCCGCACGTCACTGGCCGCCTGCGCCGCGGCGGTCAGGCCGGGCCCCTCCGCGCCCAGCAGCAGCGCCGCCCGCTCCCGCTGCGCCGGGGTCAGCCGCTGCATCGGTACGGCATCAGGCGCCGGTGTCATCGCGAGCACCGTGAAACCGGCCGCCCGGACCTGGTCCAGCCCTTCGGGCCAGCTGTCGAGCTTGGCGTACGGCACCGCGAACACCTCGCCCATGCTGACCCGTACGCTGCGCCGGTAGAGCGGGTCGGCGCAGGTGGGCGACAGCAGCACCGCGTCGACGCCGAGCGCGGCGGCGCCCCGGAAGATCGCGCCCAGGTTGGTGTGGTTGTTCACGTCCTCCAGGACCACCACCCGCCGGGCGGCGGCCAGCACCTCGTCGGCCGGGCGCAGCGGCTTGCGGTGGAACGACGCGAGCACGCCCCGGTGCACGTGGAAGCCGGTGGCGCGCTGGAGCACGTCCGGCGTGGCCGCGTACACCGGCGTGTCGCCGGTGTCCAGGTCGGCGAGCTGGTCGACCCGCTTGGCGTCGACCAGGTACGACCGGGCCGGGTAACCGGCCCGCAGCGCCCGCCGCAGCACCAGCTCCCCCTCGGCGATGAACAGCCCGTGCGGCGGTTCCCAGCGGGTACGCAGCTCCACGTCGGTGAGCGCGCGGTAGTCGGCGATCCGGTCGTCGTCGGGGTCGGTGATCTCGTGGACGGGCACCAGGCGATTCTGCCCGGCCCACCCGGCCGCCCCGGCACGGGCCGGGTTTCCGCCGCCCCGGGCGGGGAAGCAAGCCGGGAGGTCGACGCGACGGAGGGGACCACGATGGGCGCGGATCACGACGGCAACCTCCCCCGCGACGCCACCGTCGCCGACTACCTGGTGGCCCGGCTCGCCCAGTGGGGCGTGCACCGCTACTACGGCTACCCGGGCGACGGGATCAACGGCATGACCTCGGCGCTGCAACGCGCCGAGGGACGGGCCCGGTTCATCCAGGTACGGCACGAGGAGACCGCCGGATTCGCGGCCGGCGCGCACGTCAAGTACGGCGGCGGTCCGCTCGGCTGCGTGGTGGTGACCAGCGGCCCGGGCGCGATCCACGCCCTCAACGGCCTCTACGACGCGAAACTCGACCACCAGCCGGTGGTGGCGCTGCTCGGGCACACCGCGCTGCCCGCCGAGGGCGGCGGCTACTACCAGGAGGTGGACCTGCTCGCGCTCTACAAGGACGTGGCGTCGGCCTTCCTGGCCCAGCTCGACGACCCGTCCCAGGCCCGGCACCTGGTCGACCGGGCCTGCCGCACGGCACTGGCCCGGCGTACCGTGACCGCCCTGGTCCTCCCCTCCGACGTGCAGGACCTGCCGGCGGTGCCCGACCCGCCGCACGCGCACGGCTACTACCACACCAGCGTGGTGCCGAGCAGCGAGCCGACGGTGCCGCCGGAGGCCGGCGTGCGCCGCGCGGCCGAGGTGCTGCGCGGCGGCGAGCGCGTGGCGATGCTCGTCGGGCAGGGCGCGCTCGGCGCCGAGGACGAGGTACGCCGGATCGCCGACCGGCTCGGCGCCGGCGTCACCACAGCGCTGCTCGGCTTCACCGCCGTCGACCACCGGCAGCCCTGGGTGACCGGCGCGATCGGCCTGCTCGGCACCCGCCCGAGCTGGCAGCTCATGCGCGAGTGCGACAGGCTGCTGATCGTCGGCAGCCAGATGCCGTACTCGGAGTTCTACCCGCCGGAGGGTCAGGCGCGGGCGGTGCAGATCGACATCGACGGCACCCGGATGGGGCTGCGCTACCCGACCGAGGTGAACCTGACCGGCGACGCCGCGCCGACGCTGCGCGCGCTGCTCAAGGAGCTGGGCCCGGGGCCGGGCCCGACCGCCTGGCGGGCCACCCTCGCCGACGCCACCGGCAAGTGGCGGGCCGCGCAACGCGAGGTCGCCGCCCAGCCGGCCGACCCGGTCAACCCGCAGTCGCTGTTCACCACGCTCGACGACGCGCTGCCGGACGACGCCATGCTGGCGGTGGACTGCGGCACCGTCACCGCCTGGTACGCCCGGCACGTACGGGTCCGCCCCGGCATGCTGGCCAGCCTCTCCGGCACGCTGCTGTCCATGGGCGGCGGGATGCCGTACGCGCTGGCGGCGAAGTTCGCCCACCCGGACCGGCCGGTGATCGCGCTGCTCGGCGACGGGGCGATGCAGATGAACGGCGTCAACGAGCTGATCACGGTGGCGAGGTACTGGCGGGAGTGGCCGGACCCCCGGTTCGTGGTGCTCGTGCTCAACAACCGCCAGCTGGCGTTCGTCAGCTGGGAGCAGCGCTCCGGCGAGGGCACGCCGATGTTCCCGGACAGCCAGGACCTGCCGGACGTGGCGTACCACAGGTGGGCCGAGGTGCTGGGTCTCGGCGGTGAGCTGGTCGACTCCCCCGCCGGGGTGGACGGCCTGTGGCAGCGGGTGCTCGACGCGGACCGTCCGGTGGTGGTCAACGCGGTGGTGGACCCGGCCGAGCTGATGCTGCCGCCGCACTTCACCGCCGAGCAGGCCCGCAAGACCGCCGCCGCGGTGCTGCGCGGGGACAGCGACCGGGCCGGCATCGTGCGGCGCGGTGTGCCGGCCGCGCTCGCCACGTACCGGCCCCGCCGCCGGGGCCGCTGAGCCGTCAGGCCCGCGCGTAGCGCAGCAGCACCGACCGTCCGTCGAAGGCGCGCGTCTCGACCAGCCGCAGGTGCTGCCGGGCCAGGCCGGGCAGCACCTGCCGCCCGCCGCCGAGCACCACCGGGTGCACGATCACCTCGTAGGTGTCGACGAGCCCCAGCGCGGCCAGCGCTGTTGCCGCGCCGGTGCCGCCGGTGACCAGCAGGTCGCCGGGGAACCGCTCGCGGACCTGCGCGAACTCCTTCGCCAGGTCGCCGCCGCCGACCACCACGGCGCCGTGGGAAGCCTCGGCGAGCGTGCGGGAGACCACGACCTTCGGGGTACGCCGCCAGACCGGCGCGAACGCCAGGTCGTGCGGGTGGTCGGAGATCGACTCGACCTGCGGCCAGTAGGAGGACATCATCTCCCACACCCGCCGCCCGTAGACGAAGGCGTCGGCCCGCGCGGCCAGCCCGATCGAGTACGCGGACAGCTCCTCCCCCATCTGCGGCCAGTCGAACTCGCCGTCCGGCCCCTCGATGAAGCCGTCGACCGACGTGTGCACCCCGTAGATGACAGTGCCCATGATGTGTTCCTCCGCGTCGCGGCGCGTCCCGGTCTGGCGCGCTCACCGGTGGGTCGGAGCCGCCGGCCCGGACCCGACACGTCGTTGCCCGGGTGCGTTAGCGTCCGGGGCTGTGGCCCGCCCTCTGCTGATCGCGTTGATCGGCGTCGACGGTTCCGGCAAGACCACCCAGGCCAGGGCGCTCGCGGCGCGGCTGGGCGAGCGGGGTGTCCGGGCGCGGTACTTCGAGAACGCCGGTGGGCGGCCGCTGTGGAACCGGCTGGCGCGGGCGCTCGGCCGGCCGGACGGGGTGGCGCTGTTCGGCCGTACCCTCTATCCGGTCCTGGAGGCGACGGTGCGCGCGGTGGCGATGACCCGCACCGTGGCGGTGGCCCGCCTGACCGGCCGGGTGGCGGTGCTGGACCGGTGGACCTGGTGCCAGGACGTGATCATGGCGGCCCGGGGCGACCGGGGACGGCGCGTGGTGCGCGTGGTCTACGCGGTCTTCCCCCGCCCGGCGGTGGTGTGCTTCTTGTCCACCTCGCCGGCGGTGGCCCAGCGGCGGGTGGCAGCGCGCGGCATCGACACCGAGGAGCTGGCGCACCTGCGCGCGCTGGACGCCGCCTACCGGGCGTTGCCGGAGTTCGGCTCGTTCGTCACGCTCGACGGCGACGGCACCCCGGACGAGGTGGCCGCCGCCCTCGACGCGGTAGTGGGCGCCGTCGTGGGCGCGGCGCGGGACGCGGGGCGCGGCGTTAAGAAGGGGCCCTTCCTCTACCGGAGGCGTTAAGAAGGGGCCCTTCCTTACCCGCGGCCGCGCAGCCAGCGCAGCACGTCGGCGGGCAGCTCGCTGTCCTGGCGCTGCTCGCGGCGGTTGTCCGGCTCGGTCCGCCGGGGCGGCTGCGGGCGCTGCGGGTCGCCGACCAGCGCGCGGCTCGGCGCGGTGAAGCCGGCCACCGGCTTGCCGGTGAGCGCCGTCCTGATGGTCCGGGCCACCGCGTCGATCACCTTCGCCTGCACGGCGGAGCCGACCAGGTCGTTGACGTCGTCCGGGTTGGCGGCGATGCCCGCCACCGCGATCTGCGGGGTGTAGCCGACGAACGTCTCCGTGGCGTTCCGCTCCGAGCTGCCGGTCTTGCCGGCCACCGGGCGGCCGACGATCCGGTCGACGGCGGTGGCGGTGCCGCCGTTGCACTGCCCGACCGAGGACTGCTGGCCGACCGGGCAGCGGGCCGCGTCGGTGGCGGCGCGGGCCACGTCCGGTTCGAGCACCCGCTTGCAGGACGGCTGCGCCACGTCGACGGCGTCCCCGTCGGGCGCGGTCACCGAGACCACCGGCAGCGGCGTGCAGTACGTGCCCTCGGCGGCCACAGTGGCGTACGCGTTCGCCAGGTCCAGCGGGGTGGTGGCGGCGACGCCGAGGGTGAAGGCACCCCAGTTCGCGGCGTTGTCGCGGGCGAACGCGGCGTCGGAGTCGGCCCGGAAGGTGATGCCGAGGCGCTGGGCCATCTCCACCACCTTGTCCTCGCCGACCTGCTCGGCGAGCCAGACGAAGTACGTGTTGACGGAACGGCCGAAGCCGTCCCACATCATCCGGTAGCCGTCCATCCACTGCGGGTTGGCGTTGGCCGGGCACCACGTGCCGTCGCAGTTGCCCTCGTCGTCCGAGGCGTACCGGGTGGGCAGCCGGCTCGGGGCGTCGAAGCCGGTGGACAGCGGCTTGCCGGCCTCCAGCGCGGCCAGCATGGTGAACATCTTGAACGTCGAGCCGGCCTGGTAGCCGTCGACGCTGGCGCCGCCGGAGATCAGCGGGTTGACCGTGTTCGGGTGGTTGGCCTGCCCGTCCGGGTTGGCGTCGAGGCTGTAGTGCCGGTTCACCGCCATGGCGAGCACCCGGCCGGTGCCGGGCTCGACCGCGGCGATCGGCAGCGCGCGCTTGTTGCCGTACCCGTAGACCTTCGTGGCCTGCTCCTGCGCGGTCTGCTGGATCGCCGGGTCGAGCGTGGTGACGACCCGGTAGCCGCCCCGGCGCAGCGCCTGCTCCCGCTCCTCGGGGGTGCTGCCGAAGGCCGGCTGGGTGAGCCACCAGCGGCGCAGGTAGTCGCAGAAGAAGCCCCAGTCGTCGTGGCCCTGGGCGGTGGCGGTGCAGCCGTTGGGCTGGGCGGTCGGGCGCAGCGTCAGCGCCTCGGTCTTCGCCGCGGCGGCCTGCTGCGCCGTGATCGCGCCGGTCTCGGCCATCGCGTCGAGCACGTACCCGCGCCGGGCCAGCGCCTGGTCCTTGTCGCCGTCGATCGGGCTGTACGCGTCCGGCGACTGCACCAGGCCGGCGAGCAGCGCCGCCTCGCCCAGCGTCAGGTCGGCCGGGGCCTTGCCGAAGTAGCGCTGGCTGGCGGCGGCGACGCCGTACGCGCCGGAACCGAAGTACGCGATGTTGAGGTAGCGGTTGAGGATCTCGTCCTTGGACAGCGACTGCTCCAGCGCGTTCGCGTACCGGATCTCCTGGAGCTTGCGCCCGACGGTCTGCTCGGTGGCGGCCTGCCGCTCCTCCGGGGTGCGGTTCGGGTCGGTCTTGAGCACGTTGCGGACGTACTGCATGGTGAGCGTGGAGCCGCCCTGCTCGGTGCCGCCGCCCCTGACGTTCGCCACCAGCGCGCGGGCGATGCCGCGCGGGTCCGCGCCGCCGTGGGAGTAGAACCGCCGGTCCTCGGCCGCGATGATCGCCTGCCGCATCACCGGGGCGATCTCGGCCAGCGGCACGTCGGTGCGGTTCACGTCGTAGAACGTGGTGATCAGCGTGGTGCCGTCGTTGGCGTAGAGGTAGGAGCGCTGCGGCTGCACCGGGGTGCGCAGCGCGTCCGGCAGGTCCGCGTACGCGCCCAGCGCCGCCCGGGCGGCGAACCCGCCGAGCAGGCCGCCGGGCAGCGCGGCGACCGCGAGGACAAGCCCGGCGAGCAGGCCGGCCAGCAGCACGGTGAACAGCCGCGACAGCGGCGACCTGGGAGACGGCATGGACGCAAGGATTGCCACTAAAGCCGCCTACGGGCCACCTCGCCAGGCAACTGTCAGTTACCTCACGGCGACCGTTCAGCTGGAGAACCGGTCACCCCGCACCGAGTGGGCCCTTCGGTGACGCGGGCGGCACGGGTGCGGCGGCGACGCTCGCCGCGGCCGCGTCCCGGGCGATGGTCTCGGGCACCAGCCGGCCACTGCGGTAGCCGATGCCGATGCCCGCGACCAGCACGAAGATCGCACCGAACGTCTGGAGCGAGCCGATCAGCGCGCCGCCCAGGCCGAGCAGCGGGGCGGCGATCATCAGCATGGTCCCGTCGCCGTAGGAGAACATCCCGGACCGGGCGACCGACCAGCCGGTGAGGAACCAGCCGGCGCTGTAGAGGGTGGCGCCGAACAGCACGATGCCGCGCGCGGTCACCCCGAACACCGGCGTCTGCTCGGCCAGCCCGGCGAACGGCAGCATCAGCACCATCCCGCCGATGCTCGCGAGCAGCCCGGCCAGTGCGACGCGGCGGCAGCGGGTGGCGGCGAGCAGGCCGGTCAGCGCGAGCAGGGCGAGCAGCCCGAGCCACACCGCCGCGACCCAGCCGACCAGGTAGAGCGGCCGGCCGTCGGCCGGATACGGGTCGTTGCCCACGCCGCCGTCGCTGGCCATCGCCACCAGGCCGTAGAGGACCGCGTACGCCGGGAGCAGCCAGACCGCCGCGCGGGCGAACCGGCGGATCGACCAGGCCCAGGTCGCGTCGGTGGCCGGCGCCCCCGGGCCCGGCTCGGAGACGAACGGCAGGACCCCGAAACCCCCTCCGGTACGCCGGGAGCCGATCGGTCCGGCGGGGTCGTGCGCGCCGGGGACGGGGGTACGGGAGAACAACCGGTTAGCCGGGTCC
The DNA here is from genome assembly GCF_040652815.1 of Micromonospora sp. NPDC048169. Lineage (NCBI taxonomy): Bacteria > Bacillati > Actinomycetota > Actinomycetes > Micromonosporales > Micromonosporaceae > Micromonospora > Micromonospora sp. NPDC048169. The sequence continues at coordinate 26,834 of NZ_JBEZMS010000025.1, read as the reverse complement.
TTCATGCCTCACCTCGTTCGCGCCACGGGCGGCCCGGGACGCGCGACGGCGCTCCGGCCCTGCCACCACCAGTCCTCAGACCGATGGTGGCAGCCGCCGGAGCGCCGTATGAGGGATTCTCGGGTTTCCGGTCAGCCCCGCTCGCGCTGGTCCGCCGGGTCGTTCACCAGGCTGGCCGGCGACACCGGCTCCGGCGCGGGCAGGCCCTGCGGGGTGTTACCGCCGGTGGCCTGCGCCTCCGCCACGCGTACCTCGTCGTGGATCTCCTGGGCCGCGATGGCCGCGGCCTGGGCGGCCTCGGCGGCCTCCCGCTCGACCTCGCCGGCGCTCTTGGCGGCCTCCGGCGACGGCTGGTCGCCGACCATGTTCGCGAGCCCGCCCAGCGCGCCGCCCATGCCCTCCAGAGCCCTGGTCAGCTCGGTCGGGACGATCCAGACCTTGTTTGCAGTGCCGTTGGCGATCTGCGGCAGCGCCTGGAGGTATTGGTAGGCCAGCACCTTCTGGCTCGGGTTGGCGGTGTGGATCGCGTCGAAGACGGTACGGATCGCCTTGGCCTGGCCCTCCGCCTGGAGGATCCGGGCCTGCCGGTCACCGTCGGCGCGCAGCACCGCGGCCTGCTTCTCACCCTCGGCGGTGAGGATCTGCGACTGCTTGTGGCCCTCGGCGTTGAGGATCGCGGCACGGCGGTCCCGCTCGGCGCGCATCTGCTTCTCCATCGAGTCGCGGATGCTCGGCGGCGGCTCGATCGCCTTGATCTCGACCCGGGTCACCTTGATGCCCCAGCGACCGGTGGTCTCGTCCAGCACGCCGGACAGGTGCCTGTTGATCTCCTCGCGGCTGGTCAGCGCGCGCTCCAGGTCGAGCGAGCCGATCACGTTACGCAGCGTGGTGACCGTGAGCTGCTCGATGGCCTGGAGGAAGTTGGAGATCTCGTAGGTGGCGCGGACCGAGTCGACCACCTTGAAGTAGAGGACAGTGTCGATCGAGACGACCAGGTTGTCGGAGGTGATCACCGGCTGGGGCGGGAAGCTGACCACCTGCTCGCGCATGTCGACCTTGGTGCGCACCGCGTCGACGAACGGCACCAGCAGGTTGAGGCCCGGGTTCAGCGTGCGCTTGTACTTACCGAGCCGCTCCACCACGTCCTGACGCTGCTGCGGCACGATCCGCACCGCCTTGAACAGCGTCACCACGCCGATCAACGCCACCGCGATCATCAGGATCGCCAGAAACTCCATACCGTTCACCTTTTCGCTTCGGGCAGCTCGCCCGGGGTGGAAATGTCGTCCTGCCACACCAGGGCAGTAGCGCCCCGGACCTTGATCACCTGCACCCGCTCACCCTCGGCGTACGCGCGCGTCGCGTCGTACGAGCGGGCCGTCCACAGCTCACCATCGATCTTGACCATGCCCCGCTCGGCGTCGACCGCCTCCAGGACCACAGCGGTGGCCCCTTCCAGCGCCTCGACCCCGAACGGCTGCTCCCCGGTCTCCAGTGCCGGCCGGGCGTGCCGCCGGACCACCGGACGGGCCACCACCACCGACAGCGCCGACACCACCGCGAAGATCGCCACCTGGAGCGCCACCGGCGCACCGAGCGCCGCGGCGCCGGCGGCGGCGAACGCCCCGACCCCGAACATGATCAGGAAGAGCGTCGTCGTGAAGATCTCGGCGACCGCTAGTACCACACCTAGAACGATCCAGAACACGGCGTCCACGAGAACAATCCTGACACGTCAACGCACGTGTCATCGAACTGTCATGATCGCTAGGCTCGGCGCGGCGTACCGCGTCACCCGCCGACGAGGAGGACGACATGCCCCTGCTGCCCGAGACCGCGCGTCAAGTGGACCTGCTGGTCGCCCGGGCCCAGGCCGAGGGGCGGGCGCCCTCGCTCGCCCTCGGCGTGGTCCGCGACGGTCACCTGGCGCACCTGGCGGTGGCCGGTGCGACACCCCCGCCCGACGGCGACCTGCAGTACCGGGTCGGCTCGATCACCAAGACCATGACCGCGGTGCTGGTGATGCAGCAGCGCGACGCCGGCCGGCTGGCGCTCGACGACCCGCTGGACGCCCACCTGCCCGGCACCCCGGTCGGCGCGGTCACCGTGCGCCAGCTGCTCAGCCACGCCGGCGGGCTGCAACGCGAGCCGGACGGCCAGTGGTGGGAGCGGGCCGAGGGCATGGACCTGGACACGCTGCTGGCCGGGCTGACGCCGGGCAAGATCGCCTATCCGCCGCACTTCGTCTACCACTACTCGAACCTGGCGTACGGGCTGCTGGGCGGCCTGCTGGAACGGATCACCGGCACGCCGTGGGCCGACCTGCTCACCGAGCGGCTGCTGGCGCCGCTGGGCCTGCGCCGCACCACGTACCACCCGGCCGAGCCGTACGCCCACGGCTACGTCGTCCACCCCTGGCACGAGACGCTGCGGGAGGAGCCGCGTACCGACACCGGGGCGATGGCGCCGGCCGGGCAACTCTGGTCGACTGTCGAGGACCTGGGCCGCTGGGCGACGTTCCTGGCCGACCCGGACCCGGCGGTGCTCTCCCCCGCCACCCTCACCGAGATGTGCGCCCCGCTGGTGATCAACGACCTCGACTCGTGGACCGGGGGGCACGGCCTCGGCATCGAGCTCTACCGGGTCGGCGACCGCGTGTACGCCGGGCACGGCGGTTCCATGCCCGGCTACGTCGCCGGCCTGGCCGTGCACCGGCCCACCCGGACCGCCGTGGTCAACTTCGCCAACGCGTACGGGATGCGCGGCCACCACATCGGCGCGCTCGGCCGCGAGGCGCTCACGCTGGTGCTGGACGCCGAACCGGCCGCGCCCGCCCCCTGGCACCCGGCCGACCCGCCCGCCGCCGACCTCGCCGCGCTCACCGGCCGCTGGTGGTGGATGGGCGGCGAGTACGAGTTCCGCGTCGACGCCGCCGGGGACCTGGTCGGCGGTCAGGTGGGCAGGCCGCTGCTCCGGTTCACTCCCGAGGGCCCGGACCGGTGGCGCGGCCGTTCCGGCCCCCAGGACGGCGAGATCCTGACGGTGATCCGCGACCGTTCCGGCACCCCGGTAGCCCTGGACATAGCCACCTTCCTCCTGACCCGCACCCCCGACGACCTCCCCTGACAGCCCTCGCCCCCACCCCCGCCCCGCCGATCTTGCACTTGTGGCCCCCCTTTCGCCCCGCTATGCCCCGATCCACTGGGACCACAACTCCATGATCGACGCACACGGCCACCCTTCACCCCGGTGATCAAGGAGTTTGTGTCGGCGTTGATCTCCAGCACGCCCACAAACTCCTTGATCAACCAGGCGAGGGGTGCCAGGGGCACGAGGACGGGAGACTGAAGGGAGACCGAGGCGGGGACAGGAGATCTGAGGGCGGGCGGAGCCGGTGCACGGCGGGGCCGGGGGCGACCGTGACCGGCGCAGGGATCAAGCCTGACCGCCCGGAGCCGGGCACGGTCGCCCCCGGCCCTCAACCGCAACCACTACAGAGGCCCAACCGGTCACCCAGGCTCGGTGACGAAGTCGATCAGGCGCTCCATGGCGTTGATCAGCGGCGTCTCGACGTCGGCGAAACTGTCCACACGGGACAGGATGTGCCGCCACATGTCGGCCGGCTCGGCCACCCCGAGCGCCGCGCAGACGCCCTCCTTCCAGGGCTGCCCCGGTGGCACCACAGGCCACGCGGAGATGCCGAGCGCCGCCGGGCGTACCGCCTGCCACACGTCGACGTACGGGTGCCCGGTGACCAGCACGTGCGGCGAGTTCACCCGCGCCACGATGCGGCTCTCCTTGGAGCCGGGCACGAGGTGGTCGACGAGCACGCCGAGCCGGCGACCCGGGCCGGGCGCGAACGCGCGCACCTCGTCGGCGAGCTCGTCGATGCCGTCCAGCGGCTCCACGACCACGCCTTCGACGCGCAGGTCGTCGCCCCAGATCCGCTCGACCAGCGCGGCGTCGTGCACGCCCTCGACCCAGATCCGGCTGGCCTTGGCGACCTGCGCCCGGACGCCGTCCACAGCGATCGAGCCGGACGCGGTACGGCGTCGCGCGGCGGGCACCGGGGCGCGGGCGGGCCGCCGCAGCGTGACCGGCCTGCCGTCGAGCAGGAACGCGGCAGGCAGCAGCGGGAAGTTGCGCCGCCGCCCGTGCCGGTCCTCCAGCACCACCGCGCCGGAGTCGAAGCCGACCACGGCGCCGCAGAACCCGGAGTCGGCGTCCTCGACCACCAGGTCGGGTTCGGCGGCGACCTCGGGGGTCACCTTCCGTCGCCGCCAGTCGCCGGCCAGCACGTCGCCGTCATATCGCCCCGCCATGCCGGAAACGCTAACCAGCGTCCCGGAGTGCCGCCCGGCGACGCGCCGACCGCGTGATCATCCGTCGGCACGAAACGGTGCGAAGCGGGTAGTTGGGACCAGGTAGCGCCGCCGGAGCGGCAGCCGAGACAGCAGCGGCGCGGAGCACGTACCCTTTCGGCATGTCCTCCCCCGCAGCGGGCGCGGCCACGCTGGCTCCGCGCCGGTCGAGCCGGTTCGTCGCCTGGGTGCGTGCCTGGCGAGCCGGCCTGGTGCCGTTCGACGAGGTGGCCGACGCCGTGACCGGCGACGAGGAGCACCTCGTCGCCGACGCCCCCGGCACCTGGACCGACGTGTCACTGCGGGAGGCGCTGCCCAGCCTCGCCAAGCACTCGCCCGACGACATCCGCCTGGTGCTGCCCGCGCCCGGCGACCCGCGCGGCCTGCCCGGCCCGGGTGCGTTCGCCGGGGCGGCGCTGGTGGCGGGCGAGGCGGTGGTGGCGAGCGGGATGGGGCTGGTGCCCGAGGTCCGCACGCACACCTCCGGCTCCGGGATGACCTGGGAGACGGTGCTGTGGCGGGTCCACCCGCTGCCGGTGGACGCGCCGAAGGCGTCGCTCGCCACGCCCGGCGCGGCGGAGGCCGAGGCCGAACTCGCCGCCGTGCTGGCCGAGACCACCGCCACGCTGACCCGGCTGGACGTCGCGCAGTGGCGGCCCGAGCTGGCCGGCGCGCTCGCCGCGCTGCGCCGCCCGGACGGCGGCACCGACCTGCCGCCGGGCTTCGACCCGCGGGCCCGCCGGCTGTTCGCGCGCGCCGCCGTACTCGATCGGGTGCTGGCGCTGGCCGGGGAGAGCGCGCCCGGCGGCGCGGTGAACACCTACGAGGCGCAGCAGCGCGACGCGGCGCTGCGGCCGCTGACCACCGCGTGCCGGCAGGCCCTGGTGGCCGCCTGCAACGCGCCGCTGCGGCTCTAACACCGCAGACCCCCGGCTCAGACCTCGTCGATCAGGTCGGCCACCGAATCGACGATCCGCGACGGACGGTACGGGTACCGCTCCGCCTCGGTCCGGCTGCTGATGCCGGTGAGCACCAGGATCGTCTCCAGCCCGGCTTCCAGCCCGCACAGGATGTCGGTGTCCATCCGGTCGCCGATCATCGCGGTCGACTCGGAGTGCGCGTCGATGGTGTTCAGCGCGGAGCGCATCATCATCGGGTTGGGCTTGCCGACGAAGTACGGGTCGACACCCGTCGCCTTCGAGATCATCGCCGCCACCGAACCGGCCGCCGGCAGCGCGCCCTCCATCGACGGGCCGGTGGCGTCGGGGTTGGTGCAGATGAACCGGGCACCGTCGTTGATCAGCCGGATCGCCTTGGTTATCGCCTCGAAGCTGTAGGTACGCGTCTCCCCCAGCACCACGTAGTCCGGGGCGAAGTCGCTGAGCACGTAACCCACCGCGTGCAGCGCCGTGGTCAGGCCGGCCTCACCGATGACGTACGCGGTGCCGCCCGGCCGCTGGTCGGCCAGGAACTGGGCGGTGGCCAGCGCGGAGGACCAGATCGCCTCCTCCGGCACGTCCAGCCCCATCCGGGCCAGCCGGGCCTGGAGGTCGCGCGGGGTGTAGATGGAGTTGTTCGTCAGCACCAGGAACGGCTTGCCGGAGGCACGCAGCTTCTTGACGAACTCCGGAGCGCCGGGCACCGGCTGCCCCTCGTGCACCAGCACGCCGTCCATGTCGGTGAGCCAGCTCTGCACCGGCTTGCGGTCAAGCATCGTGTCGTCCCCAGGGGTGTCGTCGGGTCGGGCTCAGGGCCGGCGGGCCGGGGGTACGCAACACAACGCCGGGCAGGTGTCCCAGGCGGGCAGCTCGCCGAGGCGGCGGCGCAGCCGCTCGCCGTCCGGGGCGGTGCGCTCCAGCACCAGCTCGCGGACCATCGCCACGAATCGCGGGTCGACCCCGGGGGTGCCGGCGCGGACGAAGTCGAGGCCGAGCTGCTTGGCCGTCTCCAGCGCCTCGGTGTCCAGGTCCCACACCACCTCCAGGTGGTCGGAGACGAAGCCGATCGGGCTGACCACCACGCTCGTCACGCCCTGCTCGGGCAGGGTGGCCAGGTGGTCGTTGACGTCCGGCTCCAGCCACGGCACCTGCGGCGGCCCGGACCGGCTCTGCCAGACCAGGTCGTACGGCAGGTCGGGCGCGGCCGCGGCGTGCACCAGCCGGGCGACCTCCTCCAGCTGGGCGGTGTACCGGCCGCCGTGCGGGCCGGCGGTGGCGGCCGCGGACATCGGAACCGAGTGCGCGGTGAAGACCAGCCGGGTGCTGTCCCGCTTCGCCGGGTCGAGCTGGGCCAGCGCGGCCCGGACCGCGTCGGCGTGCGGCTCGATGAAGCCGGGGTGGTCCCAGAACTGGCGCAGCTTCTCGATCAGCGGGGCGTCCGGGCCGACAGCGGCGCGGGCCGAGGCGATGTCCTCCTGGTATTGCCGGCAGGAGGAGTAGCCGCCGTACGCGCTGGTGACGAACGCCAGCGCCCGGGTGATCCCGTCGTCGCGCATCCGTGCCACCGTGTCGGCGAGCATCGGATCCCAGTTGCGGTTGCCCCAGTAGACCGGCAGGTCGACGCCGTTTGCGGCGAAGTCCTCGCGGATCGCCGCGAGCAGGTCACGGCACTGCTGGTTGATCGGCGACACCCCGCCGAAGTGCAGGTAGTGCTCGGCGACCTCGGCCAGCCGCTCCGGCGGCACGCCCCGCCCCCGGGTCACGTTCTGCAGGAACGGGAGAACGTCCTCGGGCCGCTCCGGGCCGCCGAAGGAGACCAGCACCAACGCGTCGTACGCCATGGGGCCATTCTTCCTCGCCCGCCGTCACGGCGTGGCGACGCCCCCTGGTCGGTGTGGTGACCACCCGGGCGGCGGCGTGTTAAGAAGGGCCCCTTCCGCTGCACGAGGCGTTAAGAAGGGGCCCTTCCTTACCTCTCAGGCGCCGATGGCGTGGTAGCCGCCGTCGACGTGGACGATCTCGCCGGTGGTGGCCGGGAACCAGTCGGACAGCAGCGCCAGGCAGGCCCGCGCGGCCGGCTCCTGGTCGGTGAGGCTCCAGCCCAGCGGGGCCCGCTCGGTCCAGGCGTCCTCGAACTGGTCGAAGCCGGGGATGGACTTGGCCGCGATGGTGCGCAGCGGGCCGGCCGCGACCAGGTTGCTGCGGATGCCCTGCTTGCCCAGGTGCAGCGCCAGGTAGCGGGAGGCGGACTCCAGCCCGGCCTTGGCCACGCCCATCCAGTCGTAGACCGGCCACGCCTTGGTGGCGTCGAAGGTGAGGCCCACCACGGCGCCACCGGCGGACATGAGCGGCAGCGCGGCCATGGCCAGCGACTTGTACGAGTAGGTGGAGACCTGGAGCGCGGTGGCCACGTCCGCCCAGGGGGCGTCGAGGAAACCGCCGCCGAGGCAGCTCTGCGGCGCGAATCCGATCGAGTGGACCACCCCGTCCAGGCCGTCGACGTGCTCGCGTACCTTGTCGGCCAGCCCGGCCAGGTGTTCCTCGTTCGTCACGTCCAGCTCGATCACGGGCGCCGGCTCGGGCAGCCGCCTGGCGATCCGCTCCACCAGGGAGAGCCGGCCGTAACCGGTGAGCACGACCTGGGCGCCGTTCTCCTGGGCGAGCTTCGCCACCGAGAAGGCGATCGACGCGTCGGTGATGACGCCGGTGACAAGCAGCCGCTTACCGGCGAGAAGTCCGGACATTGCGTGTCTCCTCCGTGTGCTTCGCTCAGTGACCCATGCCGAGGCCGCCGTCGACCGGGATGACGGCGCCGGTGACGTATCCGGCCGCGTCCGAGGCGAGCCAGGTGACGACACCGGCTACCTCGTCCGGGGTGGCCATCCGGCCGGCCGGGATCGACTTGCGGATCTCCGCCTTGCGCTCCTCGGGCAGGCCCGCCGTCATGTCGGTGTCGATGAAGCCGGGCGCCACCACGTTCGCGGTGATGTTGCGGGCGCCCAGCTCGCGGGTGATCGAGCGGGCCACGCCGACCAGGCCGGCCTTGCTGGCCGCGTAGTTGACCTGGCCCGCGCCGCCGGAGAGGCCGACCACCGAGGAGATGAAGATCATGCGGCCCCAGCGGCCGCGGAGCATCTTCGTCGAGGCCCGCTTGGCGACCCGGAACGAGCCGGTCAGGTTGGTGTCGAGGACGCGGGCGAACTGCTCCTCGGACATCCGCATGATCAGCGTGTCGTCGGTGATGCCGGCGTTCGCGACGAGCACCTCCACCGGGCCGAGTTCCGCCTCGATCGCGGTGAACGCGGCGTCGACCGACTCGGCGTCGGTCACGTCGCACCGCACGCCGAACAGGCCCTCGAGGGCTTCGCCGCTCCGGTACGTCACCGCCACCCGGTCGCCCTGCTTGGCGAACGCCTGCGCGATGGCCAGGCCGATCCCCCGGTTGCCGCCGGTCACCAGCACGGTTCGGGCCACGGATCCCCCTCTGCTCAGTGATCTCTCGGTCGGTCGGAGCCTAGGGGTTACCGACAGGTAAGCGCTAACCCGCGCAGGTCACAGCGCCGCTCCAACCGGGGTCCGCGGGACCGGCGGCCGCGCGCGCGACACCCACACCCCCGGGTGTACGATGATCGCGTTCGCGGGCCGGTCTGCGCCCGCGCCGGGCCCCGCCGACCGCAGGAGGTGATCGCTGTGCGAGATAGCGATCCTCCCAGTCGTGGCCGGGCCCACCGTCAGCCCCGCTGAGCCACGGCTCTGCCGACGCGGCTGACCCGCTTCCCGCCCTCCGCACCGCATTCGCTCTCCGGCGACCACGCCGGGGTGTGGCCTGCCGCGCGGCGGAGCACCCGGTCACGACTTCGTGCGCGTACGCCCCGACCCCCAACGGCCCGCACCGGGCCGCCCGTCGCCACGGAGCACACCCATGAGCCGTTACGTCGCCCCGCTGGGCTTCACCCTCGCCGCCGTCTGGGTGGCCGTCCTGTTCGTGCTGGTCGGCGGCGGTCACTGACCGCCGCCGGCCGGTTCCCGGCTCAGACCAGCCGGGACGTCCAGAGCAGACTCAGCCCGCCCGCGCACAGGGCCAGCAGCAGCGCGATCCCCGCGTACCACTGGGTGATCTCACGCGGCTCGGTGCGGTAGCCGATCGAGCTGCCCATGTCCTGGTAGACCTGCTTCAGCTCGCTGGCCGAAGCCGCCTCGTAGAAGAAGCCCTGCGTGGTCTCCGCGAGCTGGGACAGCGCGGTGCGGTCCACCGGCACCCGCTGGAGCTGCCCGCCGATGTCGACCTGCCCGGAGTCGGTGCCGAACGCGATGGTGGACACCGGCACGTTCGCCGCCTGCGCCGCCGCCGCGGCCTCCTCCACCGACCGGCCCGACGTGCGGTAGCCGTCGGAGAGCAGCACGATCCGGGCCGGCGGGATGCCGGCGGCGCCGTCGGCCGGCACCGAGCGGATCGCCTCCAGGCAGGTGAAGACCGCCTCGCCGGTGGCGGTTGCCTCGGCCAGCACCAGCCCGTCGATGGCGGTGGTGACGGCGGCCCGGTCCTTCGTCGGTGGCACCAGCACGTTCGCCGACTTCGCGAACGAGACGAGCCCCAGGTTGTAGCTCTGCGGCAGCTCGCCGACGAACTGCTTGGCCGCCTCCTGCGCCGCCTCCAGGCGGTTCGGTGACACGTCGTCGGCCTGCATCGACAGCGACACGTCGATGGCGAGCATCACGGTGGCCCGCTCCAGCGGCTCCCGGGTGTCGATCGCCGGACGGGCCAGCCCGGTCGCCAGCACCAGCAGGCAGAGCAGGAACGCGGTGGCCGCCACGTGCCGCCGCCAGCCCAGTCCCTTGGGCGCGACGGTACGCAGCAGGTCGACGTTTGTGAACCGCAGGGCGTACTGCCGGCGGTGCAGTTGCCGCCAGACGTACGCGGCGGCGAGGGCGAGCACCGGCAGCACGGCGAGCAGCCACCACGGTTGCAGAAAACGGATCATCGAGTCGTCCCTCTGGTGCGGGCGTGCCGCTGCGCGGCGACGAAACGCACCATGTCCAGCAGCCAGTCTCGGTCGGTACGCAGGCGCAGGTGGGCCGCGCCCGCGGCACGCAGTTCGGCGGCGATCGCCCCGCGCTGGGCGGCCGCCGCCTCGGCGTACCGGCGGCGCAGGCCCGGGTCGGCGGTCTGCACCTCGTGCAGCTCCCCGCTCTCCGGGTCGACCACCGGCAGCACCCCCACGTCGGGCAGTTCCAGTTCCCGCGGATCGACCACCTCGACGGCCAGCACGTCGTGGCGGACCCGCAGCTTACGCAGCGGACGGCCCCACTGCTGCGGCGGCGCGAGGAAGTCGGAGATCACCACCGCGACGCCGCGCCGCCGGGGCGGCCGGTTGAGCATGTCGACGAGCGCGCCGAGGTCGCTGCGGCCGGGCCGGATCTCGGCTCCGGCGACCGCCCGCAGCAGCCCCTGGGCCTCCTTGCGGCCGGAGCGGGCGGGCAGCCGCAGCATCGTGCCCGGCCCGCCGGTGCCGACCACCGCCCCGATCCGGTTGCCGCCCCGCACGGTGAGGTGGGCCAGCGCGGCGACGGCGGCCACCGCCACGTCCCGCTTGAGCCACCGTCCGCTGCCGAAGTCCAGGCTGGCCGACATGTCCACCGCCAGCCACGTCTCCAGCTCGCGGTCGGCCACCGTACGCCGAACGTGCGGCATGGTGGTGCGGGCGGTGACCGGCCAGTCCATCCGGCGCACGTCGTCGCCGGGCCGGTACTCCCGGGACTCCCCCGCCTCGCTGCCCGGTCCGGGCAGCAGCCCGGCGTAGTCGCCCTGGAGCAGGCCGTCCAGCTTGCGGGTCACCATGAGCTGGAGCCGGGCCAGCACGGCCCCCGAGCGGTCGCCGGCGGCGCTCAGCGGGGTGGGCGAGGTCACGGCCGCTGCCCGGGCCACCCGTTGTGCGGCACGGCCGGCGGCGGTGGTGTGGCCTGCTGGCGGGGCGCGACGGCGGGCAGCGGGATGGTCGACATCACCCGGTGCACGATGTGGTCGGCCGGCACGTCGTCGGCGAGCGCGTCGTAGCTGAGCACCAGCCGGTGGCGCAGGATGTCCGGCGCGATGTCCTGCACGTCCTGCGGCAACGCGTAGTCCCGGCCGCGCAGCAGCGCCAGCGCGCGGGTGGCCCGGACCAGGCCGAGCGAGGCGCGCGGGCTGGCGCCGTACTGGATGAGCTGGGCGACGTCGGGCATGCCGTGCTCGGCCGGCGCCCGGGTGGCGAGCACCAGCCGCACCGCGTAGTCGACCAGCGCGTTGTGCACGAACACCTGGTCGGCCTTGTGCTGGAGGGCGACCAGGTCCGGGGTGTCGAACACCCGGGCCGGCTCGGGCGGCGTCACGCCCATCCGGTAGACGATCTCGCGCTCCTCGGCATCGGTCGGGTATCCCACGACGATCTTCATGAGGAACCGGTCCCGCTGTGCCTCCGGCAGCGGGTAGACGCCCTCCTGCTCGATCGGGTTCTGGGTGGCCATGACCAGGAACGGGTCCGGCACCCGGTGGCTCTCGCCGCCGATGGAGACCTGCCGCTCGCTCATCACCTCCAGCAGCGCCGACTGCACCTTGGCCGGCGCGCGGTTGATCTCGTCGGCGAGCAGGAAGTTGACGAAGACCGGGCCCAGCTCGACGTCGAACTTCTCGCTGGACTGCCGGTAGATCCGGGTGCCCATGATGTCGGCGGGCACCAGGTCGGGGGTGAACTGGACCCGGGCGAACGAGCCGCCGACGACCCGCGCCAGGGTCTCCACGGCGAGTGTCTTCGCCACCCCCGGCACGCCCTCCAGCAGGCAGTGGCCCCGCGCCAGCAGCGCGACGAACATCCGCTCGACCATCCGGTCCTGGCCGACGATCACCCGCTTGGTCTCGAACAGGGCCCGCTCCAGCAGCGTGGCGTCCTGGGCCGGGGTGGTGCCCGCCGGGGGCGGCGCGTCCGGCGCCGCCTCGGTCGGGTTCGGCACGTCGGGTGTGGTCGGCTGGGCCACCGGTCCTCCACAGCAGGGTCGTCGTCGCGGCGTGGTGCGTACCAAGACTGTCATGCCTCCCTGAGAGCCGAGGGTGGGAGAGGCACGATTTTCGCCGCGCCGTCCGGCCACGCCGTCCCGGCGTGCGGAAAACGCTGAACACGGGTGGACAACGAGGGGTCCGCAGTGTGTACGATTCACCCCGTCGCCGGGCGGCTCCCCCCGTGGCCGCCCGGCGCTAAAACTCCCGGCGTGCGGCCTCTAGACTCGCCCCGGTGACGACTCCCACCAGCCCGGACGAAACGCTGATCTGCTCGGCGCGGGGATGTCGCGCACCCGCCGCGTACCAGCTCCGCTGGCACAACCCCCGCCTGCACGCGCCGGACCGGCGCAAGACGTGGCTGGCCTGCCCGGAGCACCGGGGGTCCCTCGGCGACTTCCTCGACGCACGCGGCTTCCTCCGCGAGGTGGTCCCGCTGCCCTGATCGCCTACGCTCGAAGCGTGAGCGAGCAGATGATCCGAGCCCGTACCGGCGGCGAACACGGCAGGTCTCCCCGATGAGCGGTGACGGTCCCGCCGGCCCGCCGCCCGCCGCGCGCAGCGCGCTGGAGCCCTGGCCGGACACGGTCCGCTGGCAGCCGATCTCCCGCGACCTGATCTGGGTGGAGCTGATCCGGCTCGGCATCGGGCTGGCGGTGACGCTCGTGGTGCTCGGCGCCGCCTGGGCGCTGGCCGGGCACTGGCTGCTCGGCGCCGCCGTGGGCGGAGCGCTGCTGCTGGGCGTCTGGCGGTCCGTCACCATCGTGCGCGCGGTCCGCGCCTGGGGGTACGCCGAGCGCGACGACGATCTGCTCGTGCGGCACGGCCTGCTGGTGCGGCGGCTGTCCATCGTGCCGTACTCCCGGATGCAGTTCGTCGATGTGAGCGCCGGTCCGCTGGAGCGCGCCTTCGACCTCGCCACAGTGCAATTGCATACGGCGGCGGCCGCGAGCGACGCCCGGGTGCCCGGTCTGCGCCCGGCCGAGGCGTCCCGGCTGCGCGACCGGCTGACCGCGCTGGGCGAGGACCGGGCGGAGGGCCTGTGAGCGACCGGAGCGAGCCCGGCGCCCCGCCGCCCCCCGACGACCGGTCCGAGCCGACGCCCGGCCCGCCCGCGCCGGGCCACGGTCCGCCCGCCGCGCCGCCCGCCCCTGGGCCGCCCGGATACGGACCGCCGCAGCCCGGCTACGGGCCACCGCCCGGCTACGGGCCGCCCGGCTCGGCGGCACCCGGTCACGGGCCGTCGCCCGGCCCCGATCCGGCGGCGCCCGGGCCGTGGCCCGCGCCGCTGCCGCCGTACCCGGGACTGTGGGGTCCGGCCGCCGGACCTGTCGGTGGCGAGGAGCCCCGGCAGCGGCTGCATCCGCTCAGCCCGGCGCTGCACGGCGCGAAGTCGCTTGTCGTGGTGATCGCCGGGCTCTCCTGGTCGACGCTGTCGCGGGTCGGGTTCGGCTGGTTCGCGGTGCTGGTCACGGTCTTCGTCCTCGGCGCCACGGTGCTGTCCGTGGTGAGCTGGTGGAACACCGGCTACCACCTGGTGGGCCGCGAACTGCGGGTCCACGAAGGGCTGCTGTGGCGGCGTACCCGGGCCATCCCGCTGGAGCGGTTGCAGGCGGTGGAGGTGGTCCGGCCCCTGCTGGCCCAGCTCACCGGCCTGGCCGAGCTGCGGCTGGAGGTGGTCGGCGGGGGCAAGACCGAGGCGCCGCTGGCCTACCTCAGCGTGGCCGAGGCCACCGCGCTGCGGCAGCGGCTGCTCGCGGTCGCCGGTCGCTCAGGTCCGGCGCCCGCACCGGCTGCCGAACCCGGCCTCCCGGCCGTGCCCGCGCCGGAGGGGCGCCGGCTGCACACCGTCCGCAACCAGGACCTGCTGGTCAGCCAGCTGCTCACGCCGCAGGCGTTCCTGCTGCCGCTGGGCCTGGTCTTCGTCGGCGCGCAGTTCCTCTCCGAGGACTCGTGGTCGTTCATCGCGGTGGCGAGCACGCTCACCGCGATGGCCGGCGTGGTGCTGCAACCGATCCGCCGGGTGCTCGACGACTGGAGCTTCCGGCTCGACCGGGACGACGGCACGCTGCGCGTGCACAACGGGCTGCTGGAGACGCGGGTGCAGACCGTGCCGCTGCACCGGGTGCAGACCGTACGGGCGACCTGGCCGCTGCTCTGGCGGATGAAGGGATGGCTGCGGCTGCGGCTGGAGGTGGCCGGTTACTCGGCCGGTGAGCCGGACGACCGCAACCGCCCGGACCGCCTGCTGCCGGTCGGCGACGCGGACACCGGCGCGCGGGTCGTGGCGGAGGTGCTGCCCGGCGTCCGGCTGGACGCGCTGCCCGCCACGCCGCCGCCGGCACGGGCCCGGTGGCTGCGCCCGCTGAGCCGCAAGGTGGTCGGCGCCGGCCTCGACGATCGGGTGTTCGTGGCCCGCTCCGGGCTGCTGACCCGCCGGTTGACGCTGGTGCCGTACGCCCGGATCCAGAGCGTGCGCGTCACCCGGGGTCCGGTGCAGCGGCTGCTGCGGCTGGCCACGGTGCACGCGGACACCGCCGGTGGGGCCGGGGCCGCGGCCGTCGACAGGGACCTGGCCGACGCGTGGGCGCTGGCCGCGGAGCTGACCGAGCGCTCGCGGGCCGCCCGCCGTACCGACCGCTGACCCGCCGGGCCTACCGGCGCTCGGCGGGCACCGCGTCCCGGTCGTCGGCGGCCCGGTCCGGGGTGTCGGTGGTGTCGCCGACGGCGGGCGGCTCGCCGGCGGCGACGGCGGGCTCGCCGGCACGCCGGGCCCGCCGCGCCGCCCACCAGCGCTCGGCCAGGCCGACCACCAGGAACGTCATGCCGACGTACGCCCAGCCGACCAGCACGTCGATCAGGTAGTGCTCACCGCTGTACATCAGCGTGAACGTCATGGCCAGCGGATACGCCAGCATCAGCGGCCACCAGCGCTTGCGCACCGAGCGCATGAAGAACAGCACCACGAACAGCGCGAACGCGGTGTGCAGCGACGGCATTGCGGCGACCGGGTTGGAGGCGATCTGCCCGGCGTTGAGCAGGTTGCCCGCGCCGTGCATGCCGATCTCCTTCCAGCCCCGGGTGGAGATCCGCGCGACCTCGGTGAGCAGGCCGTTCTGGGCCGCCCACCACGGCGGCGCGGCCGGGTAGGCGAAGTAGGTGACCAGCCCGGCCGCGCACAGGAAGCCCCAGCGGGACATGTACGCGATCCAGCGCCGCCGGTTGCGCATCCACAGCACCGCCGCGGCGGCGAACGTCGCCACGAAGTGCGAGAAGTAGATCCAGCTCACCAGCACGTCCCACCAGCGCACCTCGGCCGGGTCGTACAGCCGCTCCTGGAGCCAGATCGTCGGCACCTCGCCGCCGGTGAGCCATCCGGTGAGGAACCGGTCGGCGACGATCAGTTCCATGGCGTGCGGGGTGGCGCCGTTGTCGGCGAACCCACGGGACAGGTTGTACGCGGCGAGCAGCAGCACCACCGGGATCCAGTCCCGGGCGAAGCGCAGGTGGCTGCGCCACGGGCGGTCCGAGTTCCAGGCGATGGTGCCGGCCCAGATCCACAGGAACGCGTACGCCGGGTCGGTGGGCAGGCCGATGGCGAGCCAGGCGGCGACGAACGCGACGCCCCAGATGGTCATCGCGATCACACGGCGACGCCCGCCGTCGGGCGATTCGGTGGTCGCGTCGGGGGCGGGGGTCGGAGATTGTGTCTGCTCGGCCATCGCGGACAAGGTTAACGGCGGGCGACGGGCGGGCCTGCGGGCGGGCGGGAACGACGCGGGGGCGGCGGCTCGGACGCCGGACGGACCCGGGCCGGCTGCACTAGGCTCGGCCGCATGCAGGAGCAGCCGGAGCCGCCCTTCGCGCCGGGCCTGACCGCCCGGGTCGAGCTCACAGTGACCGACGCCGACACCGCGCAGGCGGTCGGCTCCGGGGACGTGCCGGTGCTCGGCACCCCACGGGTGCTGGCGCTGGCCGAGGCGGCCACGGTGGCCGCCACCGCGACCCGGATGCCGCCGGGGTCCACCACCGTCGGCGTACGGGTCGAGCTGGAGCACCGCGCGGCCACCCCGGTCGGGCGTACCGTTTCCGCCCACGCCGAGCTGGTGAAGGTCGACGGGAAGCGACTCGTCTTCGACGTGACTGTCACCGACGGGCCCACTGTGGCGGCGCGGGGCCGGGTCGAGCGGGCGCTCGTCGACCGGCAGCGCTTCGTCGAGCGGGCTCTCGGCCCGTCATGACCGCCGGGTTCACCGAGGTCGCCACCGGGGTGTACGTGAGACGCGAGCCGGTGCTCGCGGTGAACGTGGTGCTGGTGGCCGGTGACGGCGCGGCGCTGCTGGTGGACACGCTCTCCACCGCCGCGCAGGCCGGGGAGCTGGCGGAGGCGGCGCGGGCGGTGACGCCTCACCCGTGGACGATCGTCAACACGCACCACCACTTCGACCACTGCTTCGGCAACGCCACGCTGGCCGGGCCGGACACCGCGATCTACGCGCACGCCCAGGCCGCGGCGGCGCTGCGGGACCGCCCCGAGGCGGTGCGCCGGGCCGCGTACGAGGAGATGCGCGCCGGGCATCCGGCGCTGGCCGAGGAGCTGGCGCGGACCGAGCTGCGGGCGCCGACGCGCGAGGTGGTCTCCGAGACGGTGCTCGACGTGGGCGGCCGGCGGGTGGTGCTGCGCCATCCCGGGCACGGGCACACCGACGCCGATCTGGTGGTGCACGTGCCGGACGCGGACGTGCTCGTCGCTGGCGACCTGGTGGAGCAGAGCGGGCCACCGGCGTTCGAGGAGTCGTACCCCCTGAAGTGGCCGGACGCGCTGGCCGACCTGCTGCGGCTGACCACGCCCGCGACGGTGGTGGTGCCCGGCCACGGCGAGCCGGTCGGCGCGGACTTCGTCCGCGAGCAGCACGCGCAGCTCGCGCGGCAGGCGTGGCTGATCCGCGCCGGGCACACCGGCGGCGCGCCGCCGGAGCGGGTGGCGGCCGAGTCGCCGTTCGGCGCCCGGCCGGGCCTGATCGCGGCCCGGCGCGGCTACGCGGAGCTGGACGGCACGGCCTGACCGGCGGCGGAGGCCGAAGTCAGCCGGCGTCGGCCAGGATCTCGCGGAGACGGTTGCGGCACTCGGCGACGAACGCCGGGAACGTGTGCCAGTAGTAGGAGACGCCGCTGGCCGCCACGCCGAGCGCCCAGGCGCGGGCCCGCGCCCAGGTCACGTCGTCCACGCCGAGCGCCTCGCGGTAGGCGTGCCGGGCGGGTGGCGGGAGGTCCCAGATCGGCGCGTGTTCGGCGTCGGGGTGCCCGACGGCGAGGCCGCCGAAGTCGATGACCGCCCGCAGCCGGCCGTCGCGCACCAGCAGGTTGGTGGGCTTGAGGTCGCCGTGCAGCCAGACGTGCGGCCCGGCGGGTTCGGGCAGGGTGAGGGCCTCGCGCCACAGCCGCTGGAGCGTGCCGACGTCCGCCTCCTCCCCGATCAGGGTCCGGCAGTCGTCGAGCGCCGGGGAGATCCAGGTGTCGCAGGGACGCAGGCTGCCGCCGCGGTATCCACCCAGCGGGCCCGCCCGGGTCGCGCCGAGCAGGTCGGCCGCGTGCAGGTGCCGGACGAACGTCGCCAGGTCGGTGCCGAGGGCGGCCCAGTCCCCGACGGTGCCGGGCCGGACCTCGTCGCCCGGTATCCACCGCAGCACCGACCAGGGCAGCGGGAAGGCGGCGCCCGGCGTGCCCGCGTACAGCGGTTCGGGCACGCGCACCGGCAGCAGCGGCGCGAGCCGGGGCAGCCACCGCTGTTCCTTGCGCAGGGCAGTGGACTTCTCCGCCGTACGGGGCAGCCGGACCAGCAGGTCGGTGCCGAGGCGGTACATCGTGTTGTCGGTCCCGCCACCGGCGGGCGTCACCGGCAGGGCGGCCCACTCGGGGCGCTGCTCGGTCAGCAGCGCGCGGACCACGCCCTCGTCCACCGGTATCTCGTCCTGGTGCAGCACCCCGCGATCATGTGCCGAGGGGCGGTACGGCGGCCACCGGGTTTCCCGCCGCGGGTTCGGACCCCTCGGGCCGGACGGGTCCGGCGAGCGCGTCGCGCAGCGCGTCGAGGTGCGGGGCGGCGGCCAGGATCGCCGCCCGCGCCGGCGGGTCCAGCGCGTCCAGGGCGGCGGCGAGCAGCGCCGCGCGGTGGGTCGCGTAGTGGGCGATCCGCGCCCGGGCGGCGTCGGTGGTGCGCAGCCGGACCACCCGGCGGTCGGCGGGGTCACGGTCGCGAGCCAGCAGCCCGGCGTCGGTGAGGTCGCGGACCAGCGTGCTCACCGTGTTGGGCGCGGTGCCGAGACGCCGGGCCACCTCCTTGCCGCTGATCCCCGGCGTCTGGTGGACCAGCAGGAGCACCTCCACCTGAGCCTCGGGCAGCGGGTCCCGCCCGGCGCGCGCCATGGCTCGGCGGCGCAGGAGCCGGTGCACCTCGCCCAGCGCCGCGCCGAACCGCGCCACCTGCTCGTTCGTCGCCACGGAGTCACCCGCCTCACATCGCAATAGTTCTGACTACAGAGGTAAGGTACCCCGAAGCACCGGATCAGGGGGTACCCACTCGTGAGCAACGCCGCGCCCGCCGCCGCGCGCCCGACCGATCGCACCACCGCGTCCACCGCACCCACCGGCGGCGTGACGCTGCTGCTCCTGCTCGGCGGGCTCACCGCGGTCGGCCCGCTGTCGCTGGACATGTACCTGCCGGCGTTCCCGGCCATGACCCGCGACCTCGGCGCCGACCAGGCCGGCATCCAACTCTCGCTCACCACCTACCTGATCGGCCTGGCGTTCGGCCAGCTCGTCACCGGACCGCTGAGCGACCGCTGGGGGCGCCGCCTCCCGGTGCTGGTGGGCCTGGTCGCGTACACGGTGCTGACGCTGGCGTGCGCCGCAGCGCCGAACGCCCCGCTGCTCGCCGTCGCCCGGTTCGCCCAGGGTATGGCCGGCGGCATGGGTGTGGTGGTCGCCCGCGCGGTGGTCCGCGACCTCTACGCGGGCCGCGCCGCCGCGAAGTACTTCTCCCGGCTCATCCTGGTCTTCGGCGTGGCGCCGGTGGCGGCGCCGGCCGCGGGCAGCCTCGTGCTGCGGTTCGGCTCGTGGCGGGCCGTCTTCCTGGTCCTGGCCGTCATCGGGGCGATGCTCGCGGTCGCGGCCGCGCTGCGCCTGCCGGAGACGCTGCCGGCCGAGCGGCGCAGCACCGGCGGTCTCGGGGGCACCCTCCGGACCATGCGGTCGCTGCTCGCCGACCGGGTCTACCTCGGGTACGCGCTGACACAGGGCTTCGCGTTCGCCGGGCTGTTCGCGTACATCTCGGGGTCGTCCTTCGTGTTCCAGGACGTCTTCGGTGTCTCCATGATGGTGTACAGCGTGATCTTCGGGGTCAACGCGCTCGCCCTGGTGGCACTCGGGCAGGCAAACGCCCGGCTGCTCGACCGGTTCTCCCCGCGCCGGCTGCTGGTCACCATGCTCGTGGTCGGCCTGGTGGCGGCGGCCGGCGTGCTGACCGGCGCGCTGGCCGGGAGCCTGGTCGTGACGGCGGTGCCGCTGTTCGTCTTCGTCGGCTCGATCGGCATGGTGATGCCGAACAGCACCGCGCTGGCGCTGGACGCGCACGCCCGGCACGCGGGCACCGCCGCCGCGCTGATGGGCGGCATCCAGTCGGTGGTGGGCGCGCTGGCCGCCCCGCTGGTCGGGCTGGGCGGCGAGGGCAGCGCGCTGCCGATGGCAGTGGTCCTGGCCGGCGGGTCGCTGCTGTCCCTGACCGCCGTCCTGACGATGACCCGCCGGCGCGCCTGACCCCGGCGGGTTCACGGGAAGCGGGCGGACACCCGCGCGCGGGTGGGCATGGCGGTGGCGCCGCCCGGTGACTCGCACACCACAGCCGCCACCCGCAGCGCGAACGCGACCCGCTCCCGCCACCCGGCCGGGTCGGCCGGGTCCCCGGCGACCAGCAGGTCGGCGATCAGCGCGCCCATCACCGAGTCGCCCGCGCCCGTCGCGTCCACCGCGTCCACCTTCGGGGCGGGGACGCGTACCACGTCGTCGGCGGCGGCGACCAGGGCACCGTCCGCGCCGAGCGTGACCACGACCGTGCCCGCGCCCAGTTCCCGCAGGTACGCGGCGACGCCCTCGACCGGCTCGTCCGGGTAGAGCAGCCGCGCGTCGGCGCTGCTGAGCTTGACCAGGTGCGCGGCGGAGGCGAACTCGGCGACGACCGCCCGCAGCCCGTCCAGCGCGCCCGGTGCGGTGAGCAGGCGGGGCCGCACGTTGGGGTCGAACACCCGCAACCCGCCCGCGATCGACCAGGCGCGGCGGGCGGCGGCCAGCACCGGCGGGTCGAGCAGCACGATCGAGCCGCAGTAGAGCACGTCCGCGCCCTCGACCAGCGCCACGTCCAGGTCGTCCGGGCCGAGCAGCGCGTACGAGCGGGGTTCGCCGTAGAAGCGGAAATCCGGCTCGGGCCCGGCGAAGGTGGCCACCGCCAGCGCGGTCGGAGCCGGCACCGTGACCGTCCCGCTCACGTCCACACCGGCGTCGGTGAGGAAGGCGCGGATCCGTCCGGCCAGCGCGTCGTCGCCGAGCGACCCGACGAACCGCGCGTCCCCGCCGAGCCGGGCGACCGCCACCGCGACGTTCAGTGGACCGCCGCCGATCGCCTGCCGGTAGACGGGTTCTCCGTCGTGCTCGGCGTCGAGCAGGTCCACCAGCGCCTCGCCGAGCACCACCGCGTACCCCATCCTGGCTCCTCTCGTCGTCTCCCCCGATCCTGGCGCATGCCGGCGCCACGCCGCGCCGGGACCCGGGCATCGAGCAGCGCCTATTGCGGGCGGGGAGCGGACGTGGTGGGATGGCGGTGCCGGGTAACGACGCGGGGGCTGCCGCGTCACCGGCCGCCGGGTCGAGCCGACGCGAGGGCATCCACGCGGTCCGTGGGCAACGGATCGCAGACGGTGCGCGCCCGCCGACGGCCCCGGCCGCGCAGGCGCGGGCACCGCGATCGCCGCATCCGCTCGTCCCAGCGGAGCGGGCCGAACCAGGCCACGCTCCGCGAGTCAGGAGATCCCCGTGCACCGATCCCGTACGGCCGCGTTGCTCACCGCGGCCGCCACCCTGGCCCTGGGCGCGTTCGCCCTGGCCACCAACTCCGGACCGGCGGCCGCGCACGGCGCGGCCATGACGCCGGGCGCCCGCACCTACCTGTGCTGGAAGGACGGCCTCACCGGAACCGGTGAGATCCGGCCGAACAACCCCGCCTGCTCGTCGGCGGTGGCCGCGAACGGGGCGAACTCGCTGTACAACTGGTTCAGCGTGCTGCGCTCCGACGCCGGCGGGCGGACCGTCGGGTTCATCCCGGACGGCAAGCTCTGCAGCGGCGGCAACCCCAACTTCAGCGGGTACGACGCGGCGCGCAACGACTGGCCGATCACCCACCTGACGGCGGGCCGGTCGATGGAGTTCCGGTACAGCAACTGGGCCCACCACCCGGGCACGTTCTACTTCTACGTGACGAAGGACAGCTGGAGCCCGAACCGCCCGCTGGCCTGGAGCGACCTGGAGGAGCAGCCGTTCCTGCAGGTGACCAACCCGCCGCAGCGCGGCGCGGTCGGCACCAACGACGGTCACTACTACTTCACCGGCAACCTGCCGTCGAACAAGAGCGGCCGGCACATCATCTACTCGCGCTGGGTCCGCTCGGACAGCCAGGAGAACTTCTTCGGCTGCTCGGACGTGACGTTCGACGGCGGTAACGGCGAGGTGACCGGGATCGGCTCGGGCGGCAGCACCCCCCCGACGACCGCGCCGCCGACCACCGCGCCGCCGACGACCGCTCCCCCGACGACCGCGCCGCCGACCTCACCCCCGCCGGTGACGACCAGCCCGACCATGCCGGCCGGCTCCTGCATGGCGGTGTACAAGGTGGTCACCGCCTGGGGTGGCGGCTTCCAGGGCGAAGTGACGATCATGAACCACAGCACCCGGACCTACTCCGGGTGGACCGCGAACTGGACCTGGCCCAGCGGCCAGACCATCAACCAGGTGTGGAACGGCACGCTGAGCGGCAGCGGGGCGTCGGTCAGCGTCTCCAACGCCGCCTACAACGGCAGCGTCCCGCCGGAGGGCACCACCACGTTCGGCTTCACGGCGAACTTCTCCGGCACCAACTCCCTGCCGACGGTCACCTGCACCGGTCGCTGATCCCGTAACGGGAAGGGCCCCCGGGGAACACCCCGGGGGCCCTTCCTCGTCACGCTCGGGTCAGCGGACCATGCTGCCGACGACCGGCTTGGTGAGCAGCGCGGACTGGTTGCGCTGGATGCCCGGGTCGAGCGTCTTGGCCACGAAGATGGCGTGCCAGATGCAGAAGATCAGCACGGTCCACACCTTGCGGGAGTGGTCCGCCTCCTCCCGCTTGTGCTCCTCCAGCAGGCGCATCGCGTACGACAGGTCGATCAGGTCACCGGCGCCCGAGGTGGACAGCACGTGCCGCGCCCACTCGTACATCTCGCCGCGCAGCCAGACCCGGGTCGGGGTCGGGAAGCCCAGCTTCTTGCGGTTGACGATGGCCGGCGGCACCACGCCCTGCAGCGCCTGGCGCATCGCGTACTTGGTGGCCTCGGAGCGGGGCGGCAGCTTCAGGTCGACCGGGATGCCGGCGGCGACGTTGAAGACCTCCCGGTCCAGGAACGGCACCCGCACCTCGAGCGAGTGCGCCATCGAGATCCGGTCGGCCTTGACCAGGATGTCGCCGCGCAGCCAGGTGTAGAGGTCGACGTACTGCATCTTGGTGACGTCGTCCAGTTCGGTGCACTCGGCGTAGATCGGCGCGGTCACGTCGGTGTAGCGCACCGAGGGGTCGTAGCGGCGCAGC
The DNA here is from genome assembly GCF_040652815.1 of Micromonospora sp. NPDC048169. Taxonomy (NCBI): domain Bacteria; kingdom Bacillati; phylum Actinomycetota; class Actinomycetes; order Micromonosporales; family Micromonosporaceae; genus Micromonospora; species Micromonospora sp. NPDC048169. The sequence continues at coordinate 3,617 of NZ_JBEZMS010000025.1, read as the reverse complement.
AGGCGCTGCTTCTCCTCCTCGGTGAACATCCGGGCGTTGCCGTAGTAGCGCTCCTCGATCGGGGTGGTGCCGCGTTCCAGGAAGCTCTTGCCCTTCACTCCCTGCGGGATCGCCTTGGAGACCGCGCGCAGCCCCTTCTGCACGCCGTCGGGCAGGCTGTTCACCGCGTTGAGCGACAGCGGCTCCCGGTAGATGGTGTAGCCGCCGAAGAACTCGTCCGCGCCCTCGCCGGAGAGCACCACTGTGACGTGCTCGGCGGCCTTCTTCGCCACGAAGTAGAGCGGCACCAGCGCCGGGTCGGCCACCGGGTCGTCCAGGTGCCAGACGATCTTCGGCAGCGCGTCGATCATGTCCTGCGGCCCGATCTTGGTCGGGATGGTGGTCACGTCGAGGTGCCGGGCCGAGTCCTGGGCCACGTCGATCTCGGAGTAGCCGGGCACGTCGTAGCCGACGGTGAAGGTGAGGATGTTCGGGTTGAACTCGCGGGCCAGCGCCACCACGGCGGTGGAGTCGATGCCGCTGGACAGGAACGAGCCGACCGGCACGTCCGAGCGCATGTGCATCCGGACGCTCTCCCGCAGCGTCTCCCGGATGTCGTGGTAGAGCCGCTGCTCGTCGGAGACCGGGGCCGGGCGGAACACCGGCCGGTACCAGCGGCGCACCTCGATCCGGCCACCAGGGGTCCAGGTCAGGTACTCCCCCGAGCCGATCCGGCTGATCCCCTTGTGCAGCGTGCCCGGCTCGGGCACGTACTGCAGGGTCAGGTAGTGGCTCAGGTTGGCGGTGTCGATGCCCGCGTCGCCCTGGTACGCCGAGTGCGCGAACGGCAGCAACGCCTTCTTCTCCGAGGCGAGGTAGAGGCCGTCCTGGGTCTCCAGGTAGTGCAGCGGCTTGATGCCGAAGTAGTCCCGCGCGCCGAAGGCCCGCCGCTCCTGCCGGTCCCAGATCACGAACGCGAACATGCCGCGCAGCTTGGTGAGCACCTGCTCACCCCAGTAGTGGTAGCCGGCGACGATCACCTCGCCGTCGCCGTTCGTGGCGAACTGGGCGCCGTAGTCGCGGATCAGCTCCTCGCGCAGCTCGATGTAGTTGTAGATCTCGCCGTTGAAGGTGAGCAGGTAACGCCCGCCCGCGTAGGGCAGGGGCTCGTGGCTCAGCGCCACGTCGATGATCGCCAGGCGCTTGTGCGCGAACACACCGTCCGCGTACCGGCCGGAGGCGTCGCCGACCACCTCGACCCCTGTCTCGTCCGGGCCACGGTGGTGCAGGCACTCCAGTGCGCCGGCGATGTGGTCGCGGTGGGCGGCGGCGTCGCCGCGCGCGCTGAAGAAGGCCAGGAGTCCGCACATGGCCGCCATCTTTCCACGCGCCGGAAGCCGTCGTCGCGGCACCGCAGGCACCTACCGCTGTCGTGCGCGCGGTACCGTCGGGACCAGCGATGAGGCTCAGGGAGGGCGGATCATGGCCGAGGAGCGGACCCGGCAGGGCAAACCGGCGGACGGCACGGAGTCGCACGACCCGGATTTCCCGGAGGCGTTCCTGTCGTTCATGCGGCAGGGCTGGCGGGACACCGAGCTGCCGGTCACCCCGCGTCCGGAGGTGCCCAACCACGCCAAGCGGCGGGCCGCGCTGGCCGAGGCCTTCCCGGGCGAGACGCTCGTCATCCCCACCGGCAACGAGAAGGTACGCGCCAACGACACCGACCACCGGTTCCGGCCGGGCAGCGACTTCGCGTACCTGACCGGCGACCTGGAGCCGGACAGCGTCCTCGTGCTGCGGCCGGGCGGCGAGTCCACCCTGTTCATGCGGCCCCGGTCGTCCCGGGCGACCGACGAGTTCTTCCGCAGCCGCCACGGCGAGCTGTGGGTGGGCCGCCGGCCGACGCTGCGGGAGAAGTCCACCGAGCTGGGCCTGCCGACGGCCGACCTGAGCGAGCTGGACGCGGCGCTGGCCGAGCTGGCGCCGGGGCGTACCCGGGTGCTTCGCGGTTTCGACGCCCGGGTGGACGCGGCGGTGCGCCGGTACGACGGCGCGCGCGCCGAGGGGCAGCCCGGCCGCGACCGCGAGCTGGCGATCGCGATCGCCGAGCTGAAGCTGGTCAAGGACGAGTGGGAGATCGCGCAGCTCCAGGAGGCGTGCGACGCCACGGTGCGTGGCTTCGAGGACGTGGCGCGGGCGCTGCCGGCCGACCGGGGGGTCTCCGAGCGTCTGCTGGAGGGCGTCTTCGCGCTGCGCGCCCGGCACGACGGCAACGACGTCGGCTACGGCTCGATCGTCGGGGCCGGCGAGCACGCCACGATCCTGCACTGGGTGCACAACCACGGCGCCACCCGTCCCGGTGACCTGCTGCTGATGGACATGGGCGTGGAGAACCGCAACCTCTATACCGCCGACGTCACCCGGGTGTTCCCGGTCGACGGCCGGTTCACGCCGTTGCAGCGCCAGGTGTACGACGCGGTGTACGCCGCGCAGCAGGCCGGCATCGAGATGTGCCGTCCCGGCGTGGCGTTCCGGGACGTGCACCTGGCCTCGATGCGGGTCCTCGCGGAGGCGCTGAAGGATCTCGGGCTGCTGCCGGTGAGCGTGGACGAGGCGATGGACCCGGCCTCCACCGTCTACCGGCGGTGGACGCTGCACGGCACCAGCCACATGCTCGGCATCGACGTGCACGACTGCGCCAACGCGCGCAAGGAGAACTACCGCGAGGGGCCGCTCGGCGAGGGGTACGTGCTCACCGTCGAGCCGGGCCTCTACTTCCAGCCGGAGGACGAGCTGGTCCCGGAGGAACTGCGGGGCATCGGCGTGCGGATCGAGGACGACATCCTGGTGACCGCCGACGGCCCGGTGAACCTGTCGGCCGGCCTGCCGCGCGCCTCCGCCGAGGTGGAGACCTGGCTGGCCGAGCAGCGTGAGGCGGGCCCCCGCCTGCCCGGCTGATCCCGCGGCCGCGATCTTCGTCGGGCCCCGTCACCGCGCCTCCATGGTCCGGTGACGGGGCCCGCCGCCGTCTGGGCCGTTGCGGTCCCGCACACGTGGTTGCTCACCGACCGCCATTAGTGGGAGGAATGCGGGCTTTTCTCGGATACGTCCTCTTCGCGAGGACCCTTCTCATACGGTGTCGATCAGAGGCTACAACCGGTTTGTAGCTGGTCGCCCGACCTGGGGCGGTGCGACCCGTTTGGGAAGAACCGAAAGGGCTCTCATGTCGAACGACGTAACGACACCGGACGGCGGCGCTCCGATGGCGCCTCCGCCGCGGACGAGCAGGCGGCGGGCGCTCTGGGTCGCCACCGGCGTGGCCGGGCTGACCGGCGTCGTCGGGCTGGCGGCGCTCGGCGGTCTCGCCGCCCGCGACGACAAGTCCGGCACCGAGCCGGTGGCGGACAACCACGCCGCGGCGCCGCAGAGCGCCGGCGACGGCTCCCGCGCCGAGGGCGGCAAGGGCGACGACGGGTACGGCAAGGACGGCGAGGACCGTGGCCAGGAGGGCCGCGACCGTGGCGAGTGGGGCCCGGACAAGGGCGGCAAGGACGGCAAGGACGACCACGGCAAGACCCGCGAGGTCCCCTGCAAGGACGAAGCCCTGATCGACGCCCTCGAACTGGCCAACCGCGACC
>NZ_JBEZMS010000024.1:0-93238 GCF_040652815.1 Micromonospora sp. NPDC048169 | reverse complement strand
CGCCCCCCCGCGCCCCCCCAAACACCCCCGCCGCCCCCGGGGGGGGGGGGCGCCGACCCCCCCGGCCCCCCCCCCCGGCGGTTCCGCCGCGCGGCCGCCCCGGTCGTACGCGTCCGGGCCGTCGCCGTGCGGCGGGTCACCGCCGGCGTCCCGCTGCCCGGACCGGAACCGGGCGCGGGCGGCGAGGCGTCCGGCAGCGCATAGGCTGGGCGGATGGTTGATCGCAGCGACCCCGAACCGACCGAGGCGAGCATCCGGCGGGCGCTGGGGCGGGCCGCCACCGGCCGGGCGCTCGACGCCGCCGAGGCGGGCGCGCTGCTGGCCGCGCGCGGGCCGATGCTCGACGAGCTGCTCCGGATCGCCTCCGACATCCGGGACGCCGGGCTGCGCGAGGCCGGGCGGCCGGGCGTGGTCACGTACTCGAAGAAGGTCTTCATCCCGCTGACCCGGCTCTGCCGGGACCGCTGCCACTACTGCACGTTCGCCACCGTGCCGCACCGGCTGCCCGCCGCCTACCTGGAACGCGACGAGGTGCTGGCGATCGCCCGCGAGGGCGCCGCGCAGGGCTGCAAGGAGGCGCTCTTCACGCTCGGTGACCGGCCGGAGGAGCGGTGGCCGGCGGCCCGCCGGTGGCTGGACGAGCGGGGGTACGACTCGACGCTGGACTACCTGCGCGCCTGCGCGGTGGCGGTGCTGGAGGAGACCGGCCTGCTGCCGCACCTGAACCCGGGCGTGCTCACCTGGTCGGAGTTGCAGCGGCTCAAGCCGGTCGCGCCGAGCATGGGCATGATGCTGGAGACCACGGCCACCCGGCTCTGGTCGGAACCGGGCGGCCCGCACTACGGCTCGCCGGACAAGGAGCCCGCGGTACGCCTGCGGGCGCTCGACGACGCCGGCCGGGTCGGGGTGCCGTTCACCACCGGAATCCTGATCGGCATCGGCGAGGACCGGGCGGAGCGGGTCGACGCGATCTTCGCGATCCGCCGGGCGATGCGGGAGTACGGCCACCTCCAGGAGGTGATCGTGCAGAACTTCCGCGCCAAGCCGGACACCGCGATGCGCGGCATGCCCGACGCGGAGCTGCACGACCTGGCCGCCACAGTGGCGGTGGCCCGGGTGCTGCTCGGCCCGAAGGCCCGCATCCAGGCCCCGCCGAACCTCATCGCGGGCGAGTACGACCTGCTGCTGAGCGCCGGCATCGACGACTGGGGCGGCGTCTCCCCGGTCACGCCCGACCACGTCAACCCGGAGCGGCCCTGGCCGCACCTGGAGGAGCTGGCCGCGCGTACCGCGATTGCCGGGTTCACGCTGCGCGAGCGGCTGACCGTCTACCCGGAGTACGTCCGCGCGGGCGAGCCGTGGCTCGATCCGCGTCTGCTGCCGCACGTCACAGCGCTCGCCGACCCGGCCACCGGGCTCGCGGTCGAGACGGCCCGCCCGGTGGGCCGGCCGTGGCAGGAGCCGGAGGAGGTCTACGGCGGCCGGACGGACCTGCACGCCACCATCGACGTCACCGGCCGCACCGGGGACCGGCGGGGCGACTTCGACAGCGTCTACGGCGACTGGGCCGAGGTGGCCGGCAAGGTGGCGCCGGAGGCGCGCGCGAGCGTACCCCCGGGTGGTGGCGCGGACGCCGACCTGCGCGCGGGCCTGCGGCTGGCCGCCGACGACCCGGCCGCGCTGCTCACGCCGGCGCACGAGGCCAAGGCGCTGGCGCTGTTCGGCGCGGACGGCCCGGCGCTGGACGAGCTGTGCCGGCTCGCCGACGACGCGCGCCGGGACGCGGTCGGCGACGACGTCACCTACGTGGTCAACCGCAACATCAACTTCACGAACGTCTGCTACGTGGGCTGCCGTTTCTGCGCGTTCGCCCAGCGGGAGAGCGACGCCGACGCGTTCCGGCTCTCCCTGGAGCAGGTCGCCGACCGCGCCGAGGAGGCCTGGGTGGCGGGCGCGACCGAGGTCTGCCTCCAGGGCGGCATCGACCCGAAGATGCCGGTGACCGGTTACGCCGACATCGTCCGCGCGATCAAGGCGCGGGTGCCGGGCATGCACGTGCACGCGTTCTCCCCGATGGAGATCGTCACCGCCGCCGCGAAGGCCGGCGTGCCGGTGCGGGAGTGGCTGCTGCGGCTCCGCGAGGCCGGGCTGGACACCATCCCGGGCACCGCCGCCGAGATCCTCGACGACGACGTGCGCTGGGTGCTCACCAAGGGCAAGCTCCCGGCCGCCGCCTGGGTCGAGGTGGTGAGCACGGCGCACGAGCTGGGCATCCGGTCCAGCTCCACGATGATGTACGGCCATGTGGACCACCCGGGGCAGTGGCTGGCCCACTTCCGGGTGCTGGCCGGCGTGCAGGACCGCACCGGCGGGTTCACCGAGTTCGTGGCGCTGCCGTTCGTGCACACGAACGCGCCGATCTACCTGGCCGGCATCGCCCGTCCGGGCCCGACCTGGCGGGAGAACCGGGTGGTGCACGCGATGGCACGGCTGCTGCTGCACGGCCGGATCGACAACATCCAGTGCTCCTGGGTGAAGCTCGGCGACGAGGGCACCGTGGCGATGCTGCGCGGCGGCTGCAACGACCTGGGCGGCACGCTGATGGAGGAGACCATCTCCCGGATGGCCGGCTCGGGCAACGGGTCGGCCCGTACCGAGGAGCAGTTGCGCGCGATCGCCACCGCTGCGGGGCGGCCGTTCCGCAAGCGGACGACCGCGTACGGTCACGCCCGCGCCTGAGGTCGAACCTTTCCCCGCCGCGCGCCGTACCTGTGGATGCCGGCGGCGGTTTCGGCGAGGACCGCCGCCGGTGACCCCGAACCGGGGCCCGGCGGCGTCCGGGTGCCCGGCCCGCTGCGGCGCTGCGGCGCCGGTCCGGAAAGGTTGCCGATGAGCACTGACGAGACCACCGACGCGCCGAAACGGCGGACCTGGCCGCGGTTGACCCGCAGGCAGACGCTCACCGCCGCGGCGAGCGCGACACTTGGCGCCGCCGCCCTCACCGTGCCGGGCCTGTCCGCCGCCCAGAACGCCCCCACGGCGAGCCGGCGCGACGAGCCGATCGTGGTCCACCTGCGCGACGCCGCCGCCGGCGTCATGGACGTCTTCGTCGGTACCAACCGGGTCGAGGTGCGCGACCGCGGCCTGGCCGACCGCCTGGTGCGCGCCGCCGGCCGGCGCTGATCCACGCTCCGCCGGCGCGGTTTCCCGGCGCCGGTTCCGCTTTCCGTTCCCCCGACGAAGGTGCGTCCGCCATGTCCTCTCACCGCGAGGCCCCGGAGATCGCCAAGGATCCGGTCGCCGACAGTTCCGACCTGTACGCGTTCGTCACGCCGAGCCAGCCGGACACCGTCACGTTGATCGCCAACTACGTGCCGGTGCAGCTCCCCTCCGGCGGCCCGAACTTCTTCGAGTTCGGAGACGACGTCCGGTACGAGATTCACATCGACAACGACGGAGACGGTTATCCGGACGTCACCTATCGTTTCGAATTCACTACCGAGATCACGAACCAGAACAGTTTTCTCTACAACACCGGGCCGATCGAGTCGCTGGAGAGCAAGAACTGGAACCGGCGGCAGTTCTACCGGCTGACCCGGATCGCCGACGGCCGTGCCCGGGTGCTGGCGCACAAGCTGCCCTGTCCGCCGTGCAACGTCGGCCCGCTCTCCACGCCGAACTACCAGAACCTGGTCCGGCAGGCGACGTTCAAGCTGTCCACCGGCGAGAAGGTCTTCGCCGGCCAGCGTGCCGACGGTTTCTTCGTCGACCTGGGCGCGGTGTTCGACCTGGGTACGCTGCGGCCGTTCCAGCAGTTGCACGTCGCCGGCAAGAAGCTGTTCCGGAACGAGGGGGAGCCGGTCAACGCGCTGGACCGGCTCAACGTGCACTCCCTCGCCGTGCAGGTGCCGCTGAACCAGGTACGCCGCAAGGCCGCCCGCTACGGCTACGCCGACCGTGCCTCGACGATCGGGGTCTGGACCAGCGCGTCCCGCCAGCAGGTGCGGGTGCTCGGTGACCGGGTGTCCGCCGACACCGCAGCCGGGCCCTTCACCCAGGTGTCGCGGCTCGGTAACCCGTTGTTCAACGAGGTCGTCGTGCCGATGTCCAGGAAGGACCTGTGGAACACGCTGCCGCCGTCGGAGGACAAGCGGTTCGCCGGGTTCGTCGAGCGGCCCGAGCTGGCCGCGCTGCTGCCGGCGCTCTACCCGGGCGTGTTCGGAAACCTGGACGCGCTGAACAAGTCCAAGAAGCCGCGCGCCGACCTGGTGGCGATCCTGCTCACCGGCATCCCGGCCGGACTGATCGACGGCTTCGCCAACACCACCGGCGACACGCAGGCGGACATGCTGCGGTTGAACACGGCGATCCGGCCCACCGGCAAGCCGGACCGGTTCGGCGTGCTCGGCGGCGATCTGGCCGGGTTCCCCAACGGCCGCCGGGTCGCCGACGACGTGGTGACGATCGCGCTGCGTGCCATCGCCGGGCTGACCGTGCCGCTCGTCGACAAGACGTTCCGGCCGGACGCCGCGGCGGCGGCCGTGACACCGGGCCTGAGCGCGGCCGACGTCACCGCGCCGTTCCTGGCCGACTTCCCGTTCCTCGGTACGCCGTACGACGGGTTCGGCAACCCGCAGGCGAAGAAGTCCTGACGGGAGCCGGCGAATGTCACACCGTCACGATCTCGGCCCGTCTGAGGTCGGCAGCGTCGTGCTCGACCTCGGCGGCGACCGGGGCGCACTGATCATCCACACCGGCCGGGACCTGCACGGCCGGGAGATCGAGATCAGCCGCGTGGACCTCGGCGGTCCGCGGACGCACTCCGCCGTACGCGAGCGGCACGTCCGGGACGGGGTTTTCCACAGTGCCGTCTACCCGGATCTGGAGGCGGGTGTCTATACCGTCTGGTGGGACGAGAAGACGTCGGCCGGCGCGATCTCGGTCACCGGCGGGTCGATCGCCGAATTCGTCTGGCCCACCAGCTCACCAGCCCGCTTGGACTGATCCGTCAGTCACGCCGGAACCCGCGCCCCGTCCACATGGTGGACGGGGCGCGGTCGGCGTCGGCCGGCTCGACGGGCGGTACCGCGGGAGGCGCGTTACCCTTTGCCCCACCATTCTGATCTTGGTACGAGCGGCCGGCGGGGGCGTCCGGCCGGCCTGTCGGCGATACGCCACGGCAGAAAACTTCCGGCAACTCGCCGGGGAGGGCGTTACTCGTCCGGGGTCTGAATCGATAGGGCAGGTTGCGAGGCTACGGGCGACCGCGGCGGTCGTCCCGGACGTGTCGGGAGGGCGACTCCATTATCAAGTTTGGCTTGACGGCGCACGCATTACACGCGTGTAATTTGAATGGGGTTGTTCGCACGGAACGCAACAAATGGTGACCGTACGGACAGGCACGCCTTTCGCGTGGGGGGTTGCAGCGGCGAATGACGCCGGTGCGCGACAAGGAGGCAATCGATGGACGGCCAGCTCGAGGTGGCCGACCTGCTCGGGAACGCGCCGGAGTGGCAGGAGCGAGCGCTCTGCTCGCAGACCGACCCGGAGGCGTTCTTTCCCGAGAAGGGCGGCTCGACCCGCGAGGCGAAGCGCATCTGCTCGCGGTGCGAAGTGAAGACGGAATGCCTGGAGTACGCGCTCGGCCACGACGAGCGGTTCGGAATCTGGGGTGGCCTCTCCGAGCGGGAGCGGCGCAAGCTCAAGCGGCGGGTCGCCGCCTGATCCGCGTACGGGTCCGTGGGCGGTGGGGGCCGCCCGGACCCGGGTCGCCGTCCGGCCGGCGCGTCCGGCCGGGTGGCGGCGCCCAGCCGGGCCGGCCGAGGTCAGGCCAGTTCGTCGGGGTCGACCCCGAGCAGGTTCGCCACCTGCTCGATGATCACGTCGTGCACCAGGTCGGCGAGGTCCTCGCGGTCCATCGCGCGGAACTCCAGCGGCCGCCGGTAGAGCACGATCCGCGGCGGCACCTCCTGGCGGCCGGGACGCCCGGGCAGCAGCCGGGCGAGCGGCACCTCGCCGTCCTCCAGCACGTCCGAGTCGTAGACGTTCAGATCCGGCGGTACGTCCTCGACTGCGAACTCCACCCCGGCCAGCTCCTTGGCGAACCGGCGTTCGAGCGACTCCACCGTGTCGAGCACCAGATCGTCGAAGACCTCGGCCTTCGTCCGGGCCAGCGGCACGGTGGCCGGCACCAGCCGCCCGCGCAGCCCGCGACCGTGCCGGTCACGATGGGTGCGCCGGCCGGAGCCGGGACGGCGGTTCTGGGGGCTCGTCATGTCGGACAGGGTAGCCCGGGCCGGCGGTCCACCCGCCGTCGCGCGGCCGTCCGGCGTGCCGGTGCGTCGATCGGTGGAATTGTGATCACCAAGACGGGCGTGTCGTAACGCGAAGCGGTGCGCCGGACCCGGTAATGGGGATACCCTGCCGCGGTGAGGTCACCACGGCGCTGCTCCCGTAACGGCTGCCCCCGGCAAGCGGTCGCCACGCTGACCTATGTCTACAACGAGTCGACAGCTGTGGTGGGCCCGCTCGCCGCGTTCGCCGAGCCGCACACGTACGACCTGTGCGAGCCGCACGCCCGCAACCTGACCGCCCCGCGCGGCTGGGACGTGGTGCGGCACGAGGGCGAGTTCGAGCCGCCGCCGCCCACCACCGACGACCTGGTGGCGCTGGCCGAGGCGGTACGCGAGGCCGCCCGCCCCGCCCCACCGCGCCCTCCCGAGGACGAGCCCACCACGAAGCCCCAGACCCCCCAGCAGGGCCGCCGGGGCCACCTCCGGGTAATCCCACCCCACCACTGACCCCCACCCCGGTCCTCCGCGCGTTGATCAAGGAGTTTGTGTCACGGAACCCGTGTCCGGAAGACACAAACTCCTTGATCAACGGCGTGGGAGCCGGGGTGAGAGCCGGGTGGGAGCCGGGTGGGTCAGTGGCCTAGGAAGCGGGTGAAGGTCTGGGCCCGGCGGGACGGGCGCTGGGTGCGGTGCTCGGTGTGGTCGGCTGAGGACATGACCCTCAGGCCGGCGTTCACCGCCAGCCAGCGCAGCGGTTCCGGCTCCCAGCGCGGGGAGCGGTGGCCCACCCAGGGCAGCGCGGTCAGGTCGCTGTCCACGCCCCGGATCAGGTCGGCGAGCGTACGCCCGGCGAGGTTGCTGGTGCCGACGCCGTCACCGACGTAGCCCCCGGCCCAGGCCAGCCCGGTGCGGCGGTCCAGCCCCACCGACGCGGCCCAGTCCCGGGCCACGCCGAGCGGCCCGCCCCAGGCGTGCGTCACCGGCGCGTCCGGCCCGAGCACCGGGAACAGCTCCCCGAGCGCCCGGCGCAGCGCCGCGAACACCCGGGGCTCCCGGTCGAATCCCTGCCGCACCCGGGAGGCGTAGTGGTAGGGCGCGCCCCGCCCGCCGAACGCGAGCCGGCCGTCGGCGGTGCGCTGGCCGTACACGATGACGTGCCGGTAGTCGGAGAACGTCTCCCGCTCCGCCAGCCCGATCCGCGCCCAGGTCTCCTCGGGCAGCGGCGGGGTGGCCACCATCAGCGAGTAGACAGGGGCCACCGTCCGCCGCTGGCCGGGTAGCCCCGGCGTGTAGCCCTCGGTCGCGCGGACCACCACCGGTGCCCGGACCACGCCCGCCGGGGTCACCGCCGCGCCCGGCCGCAACGCGGTCACCGGGGTGCGCTCGTGGATGCGTACGCCCCGGCGTTCCACCGCCCGGGCCAGGCCCCGGACCAGCTTCGCCGGGTGCACGGCGGCGCAGTGCGGCGTGTACGTGCCGCCGCGTACCCCGTCGGCTGCGCAGCGCGCGGCGGCCTCGCCGGCGTCGAGCAGCGTCAGGTCGTCGTCGGTCAGCCCGTGCGCGTGGGCCTGGGCGACCTCGGCCCGGGCCCGCTGGAGCTGCGCCTCGTTGCGGGCCAGTGTCACCGTGCCGCCGGCCCGCCAGTCGCAGTCGATGCCCTCGGCGGCGGCGACCCGCCCCACCTCGGCGACCGTGTCGTGCATGGCCCGCTGCATGGCCAGTGCCCGGTCCCGGCCGTGCCGCCGGGCCAGCGCCGGCAGCGAGGTGGGGAACAGCGCCGAGCACCAGCCGCCGTTGCGCCCTGACGCGCCGTACCCGGCGATCTCCCGCTCCAGCACGACGACGCGCAACGTGGGGTCGGCCTCGGCCAGGTAGTAGGCCGTCCACAACCCGGTGTACCCGGCGCCCACGATCGCCACGTCGGCGTCCGTGTCGCCGGGCAACCCGGGTCGCGGTGTCAGCGGTTCTTCCAGGCCGGACAGCCAGTACGACAGGTGCCGGTAGTCGGTCATCGGGGTCAGAGCCGCGACCACGCCTCGGTCAGCACCGCGCGCAGGATCTGCTCGATCTCGTCGAAGTGCTGCTGGTCGGCGATCAGCGGCGGGGCGAGCTGCACGACCGGGTCACCCCGGTCGTCGGCCCGGCAGTAGAGCCCGGCGTCGAACAGCGCGGTGGACAGGAAGCCGCGCAGCAGCCGCTCGGACTCGGCCTCGTCGAACGTCTCCCGGGTCGTCTTGTCCTTTACGAGCTCGATGCCGTAGAAGTAGCCGTCGCCCCGGACGTCGCCGACGATCGGCAGGTCGTACAGCTTCTCCAGGGTGGACCGGAACGCGCCCTCGTTGGCGCGGACGTGCCCGATCAGGTCCTCGCGGGCGAACACCTCCAGGTTGGCCAGCGCCACGGCGCAGGAGACCGGGTGCCCGCCGAACGTCACGCCGTGCGCGAACATGCCGGTCTCGGTGAGGAACGGCTCCATCAGCCGCTCGCTGGCGATCATCGCGCCGAGCGGGGCGTAGCCGGAGGTGATGCCCTTGGCGGTGGTGATGATGTCCGGCTGGTAGCCGTAGCGGACGGCGCCGAAGTACTCGCCGAGCCGGCCCCAGGAGCAGATCACCTCGTCGCTGACCAGCAGCACGTCGTAGGCGTCGCAGATCTCGCGGACCCGCTCGAAGTAGCCGGGCGGCGGCGGGAAGCAGCCGCCGGAGTTCTGCACCGGCTCCAGGAAGACGGCGGCGACCGTCTCCGGGCCCTCCCGCTCGATCGCCCGGCCGATCTCCTCGGCGGCCCAGCGGCCGAACGCCTCGGGGTCGTCGCCGTGCTCGGGGGCCCGGTAGAAGTTGGTGTTCGGCACCTTGATGCCGCCCGGGACCAGCGGCTCGAAGTCGGTCTTGATGCCGGGCAGCCCGGTGATCGACAGCGCGCCCATCGACGTGCCGTGATAGGCGATGTAGCGGCTGACCACCTTGTGCTTGGTGGGCTTGCCGGTGCGCTTGAAGTAGGCCCGGGCCAGCTTCCACGCCGCCTCGACGGCCTCCGAGCCGCCGGTGGTGAAGAAGACCCGGTTCAGGTCGCCGGGCGTGAGCGTGGCGATCTTCTCGGCCAGCTCGACGGCCTTCGGGTGGGCGTACGACCAGAGCGGGAAGTAGGCGAGCTCGCCGGCCTGCTTCGCGGCGGCCTCGGCCAGTTCGGCGCGGCCGTGGCCGGCGTTGACGACGAACAGCCCGGCCAGCCCGTCCAGGTAGCGGCGGCCCTGCGCGTCCCAGACGTACGCGCCCTCGCCCCGGACGATTGTCGGAACCTCGCCGGCGGGGTAGCTCGCCATGCGGGTGAAGTGCATCCACAGGTGGTCGGTGGCGTTGGCCATGTCAGCCCCATCGGGTCTCGGGCCGGTCAGGGGTGACACCGGCCGCTCTGCCCACGGTTATCCCACAGGCGGTGCCGATAAGGCAAGTGAACAAGCCTCAGGGCGACGAATTCAGCGTCGCCTGAGCGTCACGCCAACGGAATCCGCATCAGGCGGTGCCCCAGCTGTAGGTCTGCTTGCGCAGCTTCAGGTAGACGAACGCCTCGGTGGAGAGCACGCCGGGAACCCCGCGCAGCCTCTGCAGGATCTCCAGCAGGTGCGCGTCGTTGCGGCAGACCACCTCGGCCAGCAGGTCGAACGAGCCGGCGGTGATCACCACGTAGTCGATCTCCTCGAACTCGGCCAGCCGGTCGGCGACCGACTCCAGGTCGCCGTCGGTGCGCAGCCCGATCATGGCCTGGCGGGGAAAGCCGAGCTGGAGCGGATCGGTGACCGCGACGATCTGCATGACGCCCGCGTCGAGCAGCCGCTGCACCCGCTGGCGTACGGCCGCCTCGGAGAGTCCGACCGCCTTGCCGATGCTCGCGTACGGGCGGCGCCCGTCCTCCTGGAGCTGCTCGATGATCTGCTTGGCCACGTCATCGAGCAGAGCGTGGTTGGCACCATCACGCACAGTGACGCGACGGCCGCCGTTTCCGTTCTCCTGATGCCGGTTGACCATCGAGCGCTCCTTGTGTCCGATTCTCGGTGTCGAGCGTAATGCCCCGACGCAGTCTGGCGTAATTCGTGGTGACTAGCTATTCCGGCAACGGAATCCCTTGTGAGTGATGGTTTCTCATGTCAGGATCAGTCGTCCATCGCCACTGACCCTCCCGCCGGCGCGCCCCTCCGTCCCGCCGCCGACGATGCCCCCCAAGGAGTCGTCACATGCGTCGTCCCCTCCGGCCCCTCACCCGGCGTGGTCTGCTCACCGGGACCGTCGGCTCGGCCGCACTGCTCGCCACCGCGGGCACCCTGGCCGGCTGCGGGACCAAGGGCGCCCAGCAGACCGAAGCCGGATGCAAGAGCGAGGACCTGTCCGCCACCGAGAAGAAGGTCGCCTTCTCGAACTGGCCGCAGTACATGGACACCGACGAGAAGGACGAGTCGAAGCGCCCGACGCTCGACGCCTTCGTCGCCGCCTCCGGCATCCAGGTGACGTACACCGAGGACGTCAACGACAACAACGAGTTCTTCGGCAAGGTACGCAACCAGCTCGCCGGATGTCAGAGCACCGGCCGGGACATCATGGTGCTCACCGACTGGATGGCCGCCCGGGTGATCCGCCTCGGCTGGGTGCAGAAGCTTGACAAGTCGAAGATGCCGAACGTCGAGGCGAACCTGCTGCAGTCGCTGCGCGGTCGCTCCTTCGACGCCGAGACCCAGCTCGCCGTCCCGTGGCAGTCCGGCCTGGCCGGGCTCGCGTACAACGCCAACGTCACAAAGGAGATCCGCACTGTCGACGAGCTGCTCACCCGCCCCGATCTCAAGGGCAAGGTGACTGTGCTGTCGGAGATGCGCGACACCATCGGCCTGTTGCTCCAGTCGCTCGGCCACGACCCGGCCAAGTTCACGTCGGCCCAGTTCGACGACGCGCTGAACAAGCTCAAGAAGGCCGTGGACAGCAAGCAGATCCGGCGCTTCACCGGCAACGACTACGCGCCCGACCTGGCCAAGGGTGACATCGCCGCGTGCATCGGCTGGTCCGGCGACGTGGTGCAGCTCGGCTTCGACGACGAGAAGATCAAGTTCGTGGTGCCCGAGTCCGGCGTGATGCTCTGGTCGGACAACATGCTGGTGCCGAACAAGGCCACCCACAAGGCCAACGCCGAGGCGTTGATGAACCACTACTACGACCCGGCGGTGGCGGCGAAGCTGGCCGCGTACGTCAACTACATCTGCCCCGTGCAGGGCGCGCAGGCCGAGATGGAGAAGATCGACCCGGATCTGGCGAAGAACCCGCTGATCTTCCCGGACGACGCGATGCTGTCCAAGGCCAAGGTCTTCATGGCGCTCGACGAGGCGCAGGAGAAGGAGTACGAGACCAAGTTCCAGCAGGTGATCGGCGCGTGAAGGGGCAGCAGACCCCGGCCGGTGACCTGCGACTGGTCGACCTGACCAAGCGCTTCGGCGTCTTCACCGCCGTCGACGACCTCACCCTCACCATCCCGCAGGGCTCGTTCTTCGCCCTGCTCGGCGCGTCCGGCTGCGGCAAGACCACCACGCTGCGGATGATCGCCGGGCTGGAGCAGCCCACCAGCGGAAAGGTGCTGCTCGGCGAGCAGGACATCGCCGGGCTGCGGCCGTACAAGCGGCCGGTGAACACCGTGTTCCAGAGCTACGCCCTCTTCCCGCACCTGGACATCCACGAGAACGTGGCGTTCGGGCTGCGCCGCCGCGGCATCCGCAAGGTCGGTGACCAGGTCGAGCGGATGCTCGCGCTGGTCCAGCTCGAAGGCTACGGCCGCCGCCGTCCGGCCCAGCTCTCCGGCGGCCAGCAGCAGCGCGTCGCGTTGGCCCGGGCGCTCATCAACCACCCGCAGGTGCTGCTGCTCGACGAGCCGCTCGGTGCGCTCGACCTCAAGCTGCGCCGGCAGATGCAGATCGAGCTGAAGCGGATCCAGACCGAGGTCGGCATCACGTTCGTGCACGTCACCCACGACCAGGAGGAGGCCATGACGATGGCCGACACGGTCGCGGTGATGAACGCCGGCCGGATCGAGCAACTCGGTGCGCCCGCCGACATCTACGAGTACCCGGCCACCGCGTTCGTGGCGAACTTCCTCGGCCAGTCCAACCTGCTCGCCGCCGAAGCCGACGGTCGCGCCGCAGACGACGTGCTGGTCACGGCGCACGGCGCGCGCTTCTCGGTGCCCGCCGGCCGGGCCCGGCTCACCGACGGTCCGGCCTTCCTCGGCGTACGTCCGGAGAAGCTGCACCTGGCCGACGGCCCGGACCGGGTGCCGGCCGGGCACCAGCACGTCGGCGGCGTCGTCACCGATGCCTCCTACGTCGGGGTGAGCACCCAGTACCTGGTGCGCACCGCGTGGGGGAGCGAGCTGACCGCGTTCGCCGCTAACAGCGGGCTGGGCGGTCAGTTGGCGGTCGGCACGGCGGTGACCGCGCACTGGGATCCGCGGCACGCGTTCCTGCTGCCCCGGGCCGCCGGTGAGGACGACCAGACCGCGCCGCTGCTCGACGAGCCGCCGGTGGGTGCGCTGCCATGAGCGAGCGAAGCGGAGTGGCGGCATGAGCGCGCTGGCCCACGTACCGACCTCCGCCGGGAAACCGGCGCCACCGCCGGTGCGGCGCGGGCGCAGCCGCCTCCTGCCGTACCTGTTGCTGCTGCCCGGCGCGGTCTGGCTGCTCGTCTTCTTCGCGCTCCCGCTGGTACAGCTCGCCTCGGCCAGCCTCTACGACCCGGCCGGGTCGCTCTCCACCGGGTACGCCATGACCTGGGCGTTCAGCAACTACCCGGAGGCGTTGCAGGCGTACTGGCCGCAGTTCTCCCGGTCCTTCCTCTACTCGGCCATCGCGCTGGTGCTCGCGCTGCTGATGGGCTACCCGCTGGCGTACGCGATCGCGCAGAAGGCCGGCCGGTGGAAGAACCTGCTGCTGGTGGCGGTGGTCGCGCCGATGTTCACCAGCTTCCTGGTGCGCACGCTGGCCTGGAAGACCATCCTGTCGGACAACGGCGCGCTGGTCGGGCTGCTGCGCGACGTGCACCTGCTCGGCCCGGACGGCCGGCTGCTGGCCACGCCGATCGCCGTGGTGCTCGGCCTGACGTACAACTTCCTGCCGTTCCTGGTGCTGCCTCTGTACGCGAGCCTGGAGCGGCTCGATCCCCGGCTGCTCGAGGCGGCGAGCGACCTGTACGCGAGCCCGGCGCGCGCGTTCGCCAGGGTGACGCTGCCGCTGTCGATGCCCGGCCTGATCGCCGGCACGCTGCTGTTCTTCATTCCGGCCACCGGTGACTACATCAACGCCGAACTGCTCGGTACCCCGAACGAGTACATGATCGGCAACGTCATCGACTCGGCGTTCCTGGTCCGGCTGGACTATCCGCAGGGCGCGGCGCTGTCGTTCCTGCTGATGGCCGCGATCCTGGCGATCGTCTTCGTCTACCTGCGGAAGGCCGGCACGGAGGAGGTGCTCTGATGAGCGCGAGGAGCGCAGCGAAGCGGAGCCCCGCAGTCGCGAATGGAGGCAGGCTCTGATGAGACTCAGGCGCTGGCTAGCCGACCGGTGGGTGATGGGCGTGGCACTGCTCGTCCTCGGCTACCTGACGCTGCCGATCATGGTGGTCGCCGGGCTCTCCTTCAACCGGCCCTCCAGCCGGCTCTCCTACGACTTCAACGAGTTCACGCTCGACAACTGGAAGCAGCCCTGCGCCACCTCGGACATGTGCGATGCCGTGGTGCGCAGCATGCAGATCGGCCTGATCGCCACGGTCGTCTCCACACTCCTCGGCACGCTGATGGCGTTCGCGCTGGTCCGGCACACCTTCCGGGGCCGGTCCGGGCTCAACGGGCTGATCTTCCTGCCGATGGCCACCCCGGAACTGGTGATGGGCACCTCGCTGCTCGCCCTGTTCGTGGCCGCCGGGGTGCCGCAGGGCTTCTGGACCATCGTCATCGCGCACGTCATGTTCTGCCTGTCGTTCGTGGTGGTCACCGTGAAGGCCCGGCTCGCCGGCATGGACCGGCGGCTGGAGGAGGCCGCCATGGACCTGTACGCCAGCGAGTGGCAGACGTTCCGCCGGATCACGCTGCCGCTCGTGCTGCCCGGCATCATGGCCGCGTCGCTGCTGGCGTTCTCGCTCAGCTTCGACGACTTCATCATCACGAACTTCAACGCCGGCACCACAGTCACGTTCCCCATGTACGTCTGGGGCGCCTCCCAGCGGGGCATCCCGCCGCAGGTGAACGTGATCGGCACGGCCATGTTCGTGATCGCGTTGCTGCTGGTCGGGGTCACCTCGCTGCGCGGGCGGCGGGCCCGACGCGCCGCCCTCGCGGTGGTCGCCACACCCGCGGGGAAGCCATGACACTGCCGCATACCGGCCGGGCGCTGGCCGACGCCGCGCCCGTGCCGTACTGGCTGGACCGCCCGGTTCGGCCCGACCCGCTGCCGCCGCTGTCCGGGTCGCACGCCGCCGACCTGCTCGTGGTCGGCGGCGGGTACGCCGGGCTGTGGACCGCGCTGCTGGCGAAGGAGGCCGACCCGGACCGCGACGTGCTGCTCGTCGACGCGGGCACGTGCGGCTGGGCGGCGTCCGGGCGCAACGGCGGGTTCTGCGCCGCGTCGCTCACCCACGGGCTCGCCAACGGCGTCGAACGGTTCCCCGGCGAGATCGCCGAGCTGGAGCGGCTGGGCCGGGAGAACCTGGACGCCATCGCCGCCACCGTGGCGAAGTACGACATCGACTGCGACTTCGAACGCACCGGTGAGCTGGCGGTGGCGGTCGAGCCGTACCAGCTGGACGGGCTCGCCGCCGACGCCGAGCTGGCCCGCCGGTACGGCCACGACGTGCGGCTGCTCGACCGCGACGAGGTACGCGCCGAGGTGGCGTCGCCGACGTACCTGGGCGGGATGTGGGACGCCGACCGGGTGGCCCTGCTCGACCCGGCGAAGCTCGCCTGGGGACTGCGCCGGGCCGCACTCGACCTGGGCGTACGCGTGCACGAGCACACCCGTGTCACCGGCCTGGCCGACGACGGCGCCGCGCTGCGCGCCACCACGGCGGGCGGCGCTGACGCGGTGCCCGGCGCGGTACGGGCGCGGCAGGTCGTGCTCGCCACGAACGCGTTCCCGCCGCTGCTGCGCCGGCTGCGCTCCTGGGTCGTGCCGGTCTACGACTACGCGCTGATGACCGAGCCGCTGACCGGGGCGCAGCGCGACGCGATCGGCTGGCGGCACCGGCAGGGGCTCGCCGACACCGGCAACCAGTTCCACTACTACCGGCTCACCGCCGACAACCGCATCCTGTTCGGCGGCTACGACGCGATCTACCACTACGGCAACCGGGTGGCGCCCGCGCTGGAGCAGCGTGAGGCCACCTTCGACACGCTGGCGGCGCACTTCTTCACCACGTTCCCGCAACTGGACGGGCTGCGGTTCAGTCACCGCTGGGGCGGCGTCATCGACACCTGCACCCGGTTCTGCGCGTTCTTCGGCACCGCCTACTCCGGGCGCCTGGCGTATGCGGCCGGGTTCACCGGGCTCGGCGTCGGCGCGACCCGGTTCGGCGCCCGCGTGACGCTCGACCTGCTCTCCGGCACCGACACCCCGCTGACCCGGCTCGACCTGGTGCGCCGCAAGCCGCTGCCGTTCCCGCCGGAACCGGTCCGGTCCGTCGGCATCAACCTCACCCGCTGGTCGCTCGCCCGCGCCGACGCGCACGACGGCCGGCGCAACCTCTGGCTCCGTACTCTCGACCGTCTTGGACTGGGGTTCGACTCCTGATGCGTATCCTGCTCGTCGGCGCCGGTGGCGTCGGCTCCGCCGCCGTATCCATCGCCGCCCGCCGTTCCTTCTTCGAGACCATGGTGGTCGCCGACCACGACCCGGCGCGCGCCGAGCGGGCCGTCGCCGGGCACGGCGACCGGTTCGTCGCCGCCACGGTCGACGCCTCCTGCGCCGACGCGGTGGCCGCGCTGTGCCGGGAACACCGGATCACCCACGTCCTCAACGCGGTCGACCCCCGCTTCGTCATGCCGATCTTCGACGGCGCGTTCGCCGCCGGGGCCGACTACCTCGACATGGCGATGTCGCTGTCCCGGCCGCACCCCGAGCGTCCCTACGCCGAGACCGGGGTCAAGCTCGGCGACGAGCAGTTCGCCGTCGCACAGCGGTGGGCCGACGCCGGCCGGCTGGCGCTGTGCGGCATCGGCGTCGAACCGGGCCTGTCCGACGTCTTCGCCCGCTACGCCGCCGACGAACTCTTCGCCGAGATCGACGAGATCGGGGTACGCGACGGCGCGAACCTGACGGTCGCCGGCTACGAGTTCGCGCCCTCGTTCTCCATCTGGACCACCATCGAGGAGTGCCTCAACCCGCCGGTGATCTGGGAGGCCGGGCGTGGCTGGTTCACCACCGAACCGTTCAGCGAGCCGGAGGTGTTCGACTTCCCGGCCGGGATCGGCCCGGTCGAGTGTGTCAACGTCGAGCACGAGGAGGTGCTGCTCATCCCGCGCTGGGTCGAGGCGAAGCGGGTCACCTTCAAGTACGGCCTCGGCGCCGAGTTCATCGAGGTCCTGCGCACGCTGCACAAGCTCGGCCTCGACTCGACCGAACCGGTGCGGGTACGCGGCGTCGAGGTGTCCCCGCGTGACCTGGTGGCCGCCGCGCTGCCCGACCCGGCCACGCTCGGCGACCGGATGAGCGGCAAGACCTGCGCCGGCACGTACGTCACCGGCACCGGCCCGGACGGGCGGCCACGTCGCGTCTACCTGTACCACGTGGTCGACAACGAGTGGTCGATGGCCGAGTACGGCCACCAGGCTGTGGTCTGGCAGACCGCCGTCAACCCGGTCGTCGCGCTGGAACTGCTCGCCACCGGTGCGTGGACGGGCACGGGCGTGCTCGGGCCGGAGGCGTTCCCGCCGGTCCCCTTCCTGGACCTGCTCACCGGCTACGGTTCGCCGTGGGGGATGGAGGAACGATGACCCGGTACGGCCCGATGTTCGGCCCCGACATCACGTTCCTCGGCGTGCCGCCGTGCACAGTCGAGGAGCCGGTCACGTACGCCGACGCGGACGTCGTGATCATCGGCGCGCCGTTCGACGGCGGCACCTCGCACCGGCCGGGCACCCGGTTCGGGCCGTCAGCCATCCGGCAGGCCTGCTACCTGCCGCACGACGGCTCCCGCCCGTCGCTGGCGCTGCGCGTGGACGGGCTGAAGGACCTGTGCGTCTACGACGCCGGCGACGTGGAGATGTTCAGCGGCGACATCGAACGTTCGCTCGCCGCACTGGAGACCGCCGTGCACGCGGTCGCCGCCGCCGGGGCGATCCCGGTGGTCCTCGGCGGCGACCACTCCATCGCGCTGCCGGACGCGACGGGCGTGGCCCGGCACCACGGGCTCGGCCGGGTGTCACTCGTGCACTTCGACGCGCACGCCGACACCGGCGACGTCGAGTTCGGCTCACTGCACGGGCACGGCCAGCCGATGCGCCGGCTGATCGAGTCCGGCGCGGTACGCGGCGACCGCTTCCTCCAGATCGGGCTGCGCGGCTACTGGCCCGGCCCGGACACGCTGGCGTGGATGGCGGAGCAGCGGATGCGCTCGTACGAGATGACCGAGATCGTGGCGCGCGGGCTGGACACCTGCCTGACCGAGGCGTTCGGCATCGCGACCGACGAGTGCGAGGGCGTCTTCCTCTCCGTCGACGTGGACGTGGTCGACCCCGGCATGGCACCCGGCACCGGCACGCCCGAGCCGGGCGGGTTCACCTCCCGGCAACTGCTCGACGCGGTCCGCCGGGTCTGTTACGAGCTGCCTGTGGTCGGGCTGGACGTGGTCGAGGTCGCCCCGCCGTACGACCACGCCGACATCACCGCGTACCTGGGTAACCGGGTGGTGCTGGAGGCCCTGTCCGCGATAGCCCGCCGCCGCCGCGACGCCGCCGGCGGAACCCAGTGGAACCCCACCCAGCCCTTGTTGGACGGCCGCTGACCGCTACCCCGGCATGTTTAGCTCAAGCTATAGTCGGACCATGGGTGCGGACGGGAAGCGCTGGTCGGTCCGGGTGACCGGAGAGGTCCGGCACTGGCTGCGCGACCTGTGGGACCACGACCCGGCGTCGTACGAGAGCGTCCGGGTGGCGGTGGACAAGCTGGCCGAGGTCGGACCAGGGCTGGGCGCCCACTCGTGGACACGCTGCGCGGAAGCAGTCTCCGTAATCTGAAGGAACTGCGGCCTCGCTCCGGTCGGGAGGTGGCGATCCGGGTGCTGTTCATCTTCGATCCCTGGTCGCAGGCGGTCCTCCTGGTCGCCGGCAACAAGGCGGGCAACTGGACCCGCTGGTACCGGCAGCACATCCCGGCAGCGGAGGTTGCCTACAAGGCTTGGCTCGACAGCGAGCGCGAGCGAAGGGGGAGTCGTGACCGACTTCTATCACTGGGACGAGGTCCGCGCCGAACTCGGCGGCGACGACGAGGCGTACGAGGCGGAGCGCGCCCGGACCGACGCGTGGGTGAGCGCGTTCCACCTGGCCGAGGAGCGCAAGCGGCTGGGGCTCACCCAGCGGCAGGTCGCCGAGATCATGGGGGTCACGCCCGGCCGGGTGAGCCAGATCGAGAACGGCGACCTCGACGTCAACGAGGTGGCCACGCTGAGCCGGTACGCCAACGCCCTCGGCGCCCGGCTACGGATCATCTTCGACTACGGCGACGACCTCCGGCAGATCGCCTGACCGGAGGCCGTCGACCGGTCAGGGGCGGGCGCAGCGGGGGCGCAGGCGCACGGGTTCGGTGGTTTCGGTGAGGGAGTTGGGCTCCACCACCAGGCGGGCTGTCGTGGTGGCCGGGCCGGGGCGGAACCTGCCCTGGTCGGCGGGGATGGTCGCGGTCCAGGTGCCGGCGGTGCGGTCGTCGGTGCAGGCTCCGATCACGCCGAATCCGAAGCCGGTGACCGACCCGCGCCGTACCCGCTGGTCGAGGTGCACCTCGATGTACGCGAGGCCGCGTTCGGCCCCGCAGTCGAACCGGCCGCCCACGGTGGCGGTGTGCGCCCGCGCGTCGGCCGAGCCGAACCAGTTGACGGAGATGGTGGGGGAGGCCGCCGGGGCGGCCACGGCGGCGCCGGGCGCGAGCCCGAGCGTGGCGGCGGTGGCCAGGGCGGTGAGGCCGGAGGCGAGCAACGACTGTCGGACCGGGTTCATGCGCGGTCTCCTGTCGGGCGGTGGTGGGACGCGGATTCCGAAGTGGACGGCGTCAGCATCCCACCGCCGCGATGCCCGCGAGCTGCAAGATCTCGGACAGATCAGCGGTTCAGGTGGGAGCGGATGAGGAAGCGGACGCCCTCCGGGGCCTCCAGGGAGAAGCCGCTGCCCCGTCCGGGCACCACGTCGACGGTGAGCCGGGTGTGCCGCCACAGCCCCCACTGGGCCTTGGACATCCAGAACTCCACCGGCTCGGGCACGCCGTCGACAGCCAGCGAGGCGAGCAGCACATCCGAGCCGCCGGTACGGAACTCACCGGCCGGATAGCACATCGGGGCGCTGCCGTCGCAGCAGCCGCCGGACTGGTGGAACATCAGCGGGCCGTGCTGCCCCCGCAGCGACCGGATCAGGTCGGCCGCCGCGGGGGTCACTGTCACCGGGTCACCCATCAGAAGAAGCCCAGCTTCTTCGGCGAGTAGCTGACCAGCAGGTTCTTGGTCTGCTGGTAGTGCTCCAGCATCATCTTGTGGTTCTCCCGGCCGATGCCGGACTGCTTGTAGCCGCCGAACGCCGCGTGCGCCGGGTAGGCGTGGTAGCAGTTCGTCCACACCCGCCCGGCCTGGATGGCCCGCCCGGCCCGGTACGCCGTGTTCAGGTCCCGGGTCCACACGCCGGCGCCGAGCCCGTACAGCGTGTCGTTGGCGATCTTCACGGCGTCGTCCAGGTCGGCGAAGGAGGTCACCGACACCACCGGGCCGAAGATCTCCTCCTGGAAGATCCGCATCGAGTTGTCGCCCTCGAAGATGGTCGGCTGGACGTAGTAGCCGCCGGACAGCTCGCCGCCCAGGTCCGCCCGCTCGCCGCCGGCGAGGACGCGGGCGCCCTCCTGCCGCCCGATGTCCAGGTAGGACAGGATCTTCTCCAGCTGGTCGTTCGACGCCTGCGCGCCGACCATCGTGTCGGTGTCCAGCGGGTGCCCCTGCTTGATCTGACCGGTCCGGTCCACGGCGGCGGCCAGGAAGTCGGAGTAGTGGCCCTGCTGGATGAGCGCCCGGGACGGGCAGGTGCACACCTCGCCCTGGTTGAGCGCGAACATGGTGAAGCCTTCGAGCGCCTTGTCCCGGAAGTCGTCGGACGCGGCGCTGACGTCGTCGAAGAAGATGTTCGGGCTCTTGCCGCCCAGTTCGAGGGTGACCGGCTTGATGTTCTCGCTGGCGTACTGCATGATCAGCCGCCCGGTGGTGGTCTCGCCGGTGAACGCCACCTTCGCCACCCGCGGTGAGGAGGCCAGCGGCTTTCCCGCCTCGACGCCGAACCCGTTCACCACGTTCAGCACGCCCGGCGGCAGCAGGTCGCCGATCAGCGAGAGCAGGTAGTGGATCGACGCGGGCGTCTGCTCGGCCGGCTTGAGCACCACAGCGTTGCCGGCGGCGAGCGCCGGGGCGAGCTTCCACACCGCCATGAGGATCGGGAAGTTCCACGGGATGATCTGCCCGACAACGCCCAGCGGCTCGTGGAAGTGGTACGCCACCGTGTCGTCGTCGATCTCGCCGAGCGAGCCCTCCTGCGCCCGGATCGCCCCGGCGAAGTAGCGGAAGTGGTCGATGGCGAGCGGGATGTCGGCGGCGAGCGTCTCGCGTACCGGCTTGCCGTTCTCCCACGTCTCGGCGATCGCCAGGGACTCCAGGTTGTCCTGCATGCGGTCGGCGATCCGGTTGAGGATCAGCGAGCGCTCGGCGACCGACGTGCGGCCCCACGCGTCGGCAGCGCCGTGCGCCGCGTCCAGCGCCTTCTCCACGTCCTCGGCGGTGCCCCGGGCCACCTCGCAGAAGGTCTGCCCGGTCACCGGGGTCGGGTTCTCGAAGTACTTGCCACCGTGCGGCTTCACGTACTCGCCGCCGATGTAGTGGTCGTAGCGGGACTGCCAGTGGGTCGGGGCGTCGTAGCGCGTCATGGGTACCTCCGCCGTCCGTCTGGGGTGGATGGCGGGCAGGCTAGTTTCCGGGACGTTGCAGGAACGTTGCGCGCGGCAGCGCGTACTCCTCGGCGAGCTGGCGGGCCCGCGCGAGCGCGAGCGGCCGGCGTGGCGCGCCCGGCGGCAGCGCCCGCGCCAGGGCCTGCCAGACGGCCAGGTCGTCGGACCCGGCCGCCGTCGCGGTCCAGGCCGCGAGCAGCCCCGGGTCGCCGCCGGCCAGCACGGCGGCGCGCAACTGGCCGTCGACAAGGCGGCGCAGTCGCGCGACTCCCGGCGCGTCCGACAGGGGCAGCAGGGGCCCGGGGTACGCGCGCAGCGCCGCCGCCGGGTCGCCACGTTCCAGCAGTTCGGTGACGGTACGGAAGTCGGCGCGCACGGCCGGGCGCAGCCGGTACGGGCGGGAGTCGAGCAGCTCCTCGCCGAGCACGCGGCGCAGGCGGGACAGCTCGGCGCGCAGCGTGACCGGGTGCCGCCGGTCGTCGCCGTAGAGGTCGAGGCCGAGTTGTTCCCCGGTGCGCCCCTCCGGATGGTCGACGAGCAGCACCAGCAGTTCGCTGTGCCGGCGGCCGAGCCGGATGCGCCGGCCGCCGACGCGCAGCTCCGCCACGTCGCGGCCGAGCGCCGACACGTACGCCACGTCCGGCGCGGCGGGCGCGGCGCCGGCCAGGAACGCCTCGGCGGCCCGGGCGGTGGCCCGGACCAGCGCCAGGCTCTGCGGGGCGGCCAGGTGGTCCCCGCCGGTGATGTCGACGGCGCCGAGCAGCGCTCCGCTGACCGGGTCGTGGATCGGCGCGGCGGCGCAGGTCCAGCGCTGCACCGGCCGGACGAAGTGCTCGGTGGCGAAGATCTGCACGCCGTGGTCGACGGCGAGGGCGGTGCCGGGCGCGTTGGTGCCGGCGTGCGCCTCGTCCCAGCGCGCGCCCGGTACGAAGTTCATCCGCTCGGCGTGCCGCAGCACCCCGGGGTGGCCCTCCACCCAGAGCAGCCGGCCGGCGGCGTCGCAGACCGCCATCAGGTGCGCGCCGTCCTGCGCGATGCCGCCGAGCAGGTCACGGAACAGCGGCATCACCCGGGCCAGCGGGTGCGCGGCCCGGTACGTCTCCAGCGCGTCGTCGACGAGGTCGACAGGCGGCGTGGCTTCCGGGTCCAGCAGCGCGGACCGCCTCCAGGAGCGGGCGACCACCTCCCGGACCCCGCCGGTGGTGGTGCCGGCGGCGAGGAACGCCTCGTGGGCGGCACCGACCTGCGCGATCCGTTCCGCCGGATCCGCGCCGAACTCCAGGGCGAGCCACGGGTCAGCCACCAGCGCCTCCTTCCACCCATCGTGACCCACCTCACCCCCGAGCGCCAAGGCGTGGCGGCAGGTACCGGCACGGACGGCCGGAGCGTCACCGGACCGTCACCTTCCGCTGTGGACCGCCGGCCGGATCGAACGGTCCGGCCCTCCCGTCCGTACCACGCGTCGAACAGCAGCGACGACGGGAGAGAACGTGAGGGTGCAGCGCAAGCACGTGCTGGCGGCGACGGTGGCGGTGACCGCCACGGTGGCGGTCTCGGTGGGCACCGGACTCGGTTTCGCGGACACCGCGCCGGCCGCGCGATCGGTCTGCGCCGGGTCGGTGACCTTCTCGGCCGAGGGCGGACCGCCGGCCGCGACGAGCGACCGGTTCCCGGTGGGCACCCGGCTACGGGTGACGAACCTGGACAACCGCAAGGTGACCACGGTGACGGTGACCGGGCCGTCCGGGAGCTGCGTGCTGCTGAACGCCGCCGCCATGGACCTGGTACGCGAGCCGGGCAAGAACGTCGTCCGCCGCAACGTGGTGGAACGCCTCGACGGCGCCGCCGCCCCGGCACCCGGCGCTCAGCCGGGCCAGACCCGGCCGGGCGCGGCGCAGCCGATCGGCGGCAGCGTCTGCTCCGGCGCGATCACGTTCTTCGCCGAGAACGGGGCACCCGCCGCCACCAGCGGCCAGTTCCCGCTCGGCACCCGGCTGCGGGTGACGAACCTGGACAACAACAAGGTGGTGACGGTGACGGTGACCGGGCCGTCGGGCAGTTGCGTGCTGCTCAACACCGCCGCCATGGACGCGATCCGGGAACCCGGCAAGAACCTGGTCCGGCGCAACACTGTGGAACTGCTCCGCTGATCGTCCGCGCGGAACACCATGGGCCGGTCCTGGGAGATCGGGCCCATGGTGTTCCCGTGCGGGATCAGGTGTTCCCCGTGCGGGTCAGCCGAATGCGGCCGCCAGGATGTCCAGGCCCCGGCCCAGCTCGTCGTCGGAGATCACCAGCGGAGGCAGGAACCGCAGCACGTTGCCGTAGGTGCCGCAGGTCAGCGTGAGCAACCCGGCCGCGTGGCAGGCCGCCGAGATCGCCGCCGTGGCGGCCGGGTCCGGCGTCAGCGTGCCGGGTGCCACGATCTCCACGGCGAGCATCGCGCCCCGGCCGCGTACCTCGGCCACACGCGGGTCACCGGCGGCGATCGCGCGCAGCCGCTCGCCCATCACCGCGCCGATCCGGCGCGCGGCGGCGGCCAGGTCCAGCTCCCGCATCGTCTCCATCGCCGCGAGCGCGGCGGCGCAGGCGATCGGGTTGCCGCCGTACGTGCCGCCGAGGCCGCCGACGTGCACCGCGTCCATCAGCTCCGCCCGGCCCGTGACGGCCGCCAGCGGCAGACCGCCCGCGATGCCCTTGGCAAGCGTGATCAGGTCCGGCTCGACGCCCTCGCGCTCGCAGGCGAACCAGTCGCCGGTGCGGCAGAAACCGGTCTGGATCTCGTCGGCGACGAACACCACCCCGGCCGCCGTCGCCCACTCGCGCAACGCCGGCAGGAACCCCTCCGCGGGTACGACAAAGCCGCCCTCGCCCTGGATCGGCTCGATCAGCAGCGCCGCCACGTTCTCCGCGCCCACCTGCTTCTCGATCATCTCGATCGAGCGGGCCGCCGCTGTGGCGCCGTCCAGCCCGCCGTCGCGCAGCGGGTACGACATCGGCACCCGGTAGACCTCACCGGCGAACGGCCCGAACCGGTGCTTGTACGGCATGTTCTTCGCGGTCAGCGCCATGGTCAGGTTGGTCCGGCCGTGGTACGCGTGGTCGAACACCACCACCGCGGGCCGCCCGGTCGCGTGCCGGGCGATCTTCACCGCGTTCTCCACCGCCTCGGCGCCGGAGTTGAACAACGCCGAGCGCTTCTCGAAGCCACCCGGGGTCAGCGCGTTGAGCTGCTCGCAGACCGCCACATACGACTCGTACGGCGCGACCATGAAGCAGGTGTGGGTGAACCGTTCGACCTGCGCGCGTACCGCCTCGACCACGCGCGGCGCGGAGTTGCCCACGTTGGTGACCGCGATGCCGGCGGCGAAGTCGATCCACTCCCGCCCGTCCACGTCGGTGATCGTGCCGCCGCCCGCCCGGTCCACGTACGCGGGAATCGTGCTGCCCACGCCCCGCGCCACCGCCTCGACGCGGCGCTTGTGCAACTCCTCGCTGCTGGCCATCGCCGATCAGCCCTCGATGTTGTGCATGACGTGCTTGATCCGGGTGTAGTCCTCCAGGCTGTAGACCGACAGGTCCTTGCCGTGGCCGGAGTGCTTGAAGCCGCCGTGCGGCATCTCCGAGACGAACGGGATGTGCGTGTTCACCCAGACGCAGCCGAAATCCAGCCGGCGGGTCATCCGCATGGCCCGGCCGTGGTCGCGCGTCCACACCGAGGCGGACAGGCCGTAGTCCACGCCGTTGGCCCAGCGCACCGCCTCGTCCTCGTCGGAGAAGCGCTGCACGGTGATGACCGGCCCGAACACCTCGTCCTGGATGATCTCGTCGGTCTGGCGTACGCCGGAGACCACGGTCGGGGCGTAGAAGAAGCCGCGCTCGCCGACCCGCCCACCACCGGTGGTGACGTTCGCGTGGTCCGGCAGACGGTCCACGAAGCCGCTCACCCGGGCGAGCTGGTTGGCGTTGTTCAGCGGGCCGTAGAGCACGTCGGCGTCGTCCGGCGCGCCGGTGCGGGTGTTGCGGGCCTGCTCGGTGAGCGCGGCCACGAAGTCCTCGTGGATGCCCGGCCCGGTGAGCACGCGGGTCGCCGCCGTGCAGTCCTGACCGGCGTTGAAGTAGCCGCCCATCGCGATCGCCTCGGCCGCCGCCGCCACGTCCGCGTCGTCGAAGATCACCACCGGGGCCTTGCCGCCCAGCTCCAGGTGCGTCCGCTTCAGGTCCGGCGCCGCCGCGGCGGCGACCTCCATGCCCGCGCGGGTCGAGCCGGTGATCGACACGAGCTGCGGCGTCGGGTGGGAGACCAGCGCACGGCCGGTGTCCCGGTCGCCGCAGACCACGTTGAAGACGCCCGGCGGCAGGTGCTCGGCGGCGATCTCGGCCAGCAGCAGCGTCGACACCGGCGTGGTGTCGGACGGCTTCAGCACCACCGCGTTGCCCGCCGCCAGCGCCGGGGCGATCTTCCAGACCGCCATCATCAGCGGGTAGTTCCAGGGGGTCACCTGGGCGCAGACGCCGATCGGCTCGCGCCGCACGTACGAGGTGTGCCCGGCCAGGTACTCACCGGCCGAACGCCCCTCCAGCAGGCGGGCCGCACCGGCGAAGAAGCGCAGCTCGTCCACTGCCGGCGGCAGCTCCTCCTCGGTGGTGAGCTGCCGGGGCTTGCCCGTGTTGCGGACCTCCGCGTCCACCAGCTCGGCGGCCCGCGCCTCCACCGCGTCGGCGAACTTCAGCAACGCCCGCTGCCGCTCGCCCGGCGTGGCGTCCCGCCAGGTCTCGAACGCGGCGGAGGCGGCCTTCATCGCCGCGTCCACGTCCGCCGCGCCGGAGACCGGGGCCTGGGCGAAGACCTCGCCGGTGCACGGGTCGATCAGGTCGGCGTAGCCGCCGTCCACCGGTTCGACGTACTCGCCGTTGACGAAGTTGCGCAGCTGCTGCTGGTCGCTCATCAGAAGTCTCCGAGAAGGTGGCCGGGGAGAGGGTCAGCGGAGGTTATCGCAATCTGACTGCCATCTTGGCTACTAAATCCGAGGCAGACAAGGGTTTGGGCAACTGTTTCCGCGTGGGCGCTTCTGGTCTAGGCTGCCGGGCGTGGAGCCGAGAGCCTTCTACGTCGCCGGTCGCCCCGCCCACGGCGAGAGCGAACTGACAGTCACCCACCCGTACGACGGGCAGCCGGTGGGGCGTACCACACTCGCCACGGCCGACCAGGTCGAAGCCGCCGTCGCGGGCGCCGCCGGGGTGGCCGCGGAGGCCGCGGCCCTGCCCGCGCACGCCCGCGCGGCGGCCCTGGACCACGTCTCCCGCCGGCTCGCCGAGCGGGCCGACGAGGTCGCCGCGCTGATCACCGCCGAGAACGGCAAGCCGGTCAAGTGGGCCAGGGCGGAGGTGGGACGCGCGATCTCCACGTTCCGCTGGGCCGCCGAGGAGGCCCGCCGCTTCTCCGGCGACCTGCAGCGGCTCGACACCGACCCCGCCGCCACCGGGCGGATCGCCCTGGTCCGGCGCGTGCCGCGCGGCCCGGTGCTCGGCATCACCCCGTTCAACTTCCCGCTCAACCTGGTCGCCCACAAGGTCGCCCCGGCGCTCGCCGTGGGCGCCCCGATCGTGGTCAAGCCGGCCCCGGCCACCCCGCTCACCGCGCTGCTGCTCGGCGAGATCCTGGCCGAGACCGACCTGCCCGAGGGCATGTTCTCGGTGCTGCCGCTGCCGAACGAGCGCGCCGCCGAACTGGTCACCGACCCCCGGCTGCCGGTGGTGTCGTTCACCGGCTCCGGACCGGTCGGCGCGGCCATCCGCCGGGCCGCGCCGGACAAGCACGTCACGCTGGAACTCGGCGGAAACGCCGCGGCGGTGATCTGCGCGGACTGGTCGGCCGACGAGGACCTGACCTTCGCCGCGCAGCGCATCGCCACGTTCTCCAACTATCAGGCCGGGCAGTCGTGCATCGCGGTGCAGCGGGTCTACGTGCACGAACGGCTCTACGACGGTTTCCTGCCCCGGCTCGTCGCGGCGGTGCGGGCGCTACGCACCGGTGACCCGCGCTCCGAGCAGACCGACGTCGGCCCGCTGGTGTCGGTCGAGGCGGCGCAGCGCGTCGAGGACTGGGTGGACGAGGCGGTCGCCGCCGGCGCGGTGGTCGAGGCCGGCGGGCGGCGCGACGGCGCCACCTACCCGCCCACAGTGCTCAGCGGCGTGCCCGCCGACGCCAAGGTGTGCGCCGAGGAGGTGTTCGGGCCGGTGCTCGTGGTCGCCCCGGTCGCCGACGACCGGGCCGCGTTCGCCGCCGTCAACGACTCCGCGTACGGCCTCCAGGCCGGCGTGTTCACCCACCGGCTCGACGTGGCGTTCGACGCCGCCCGCACGCTGGAGGTCGGCGGCGTGATCGTCGGAGACGTGCCGTCGTACCGGGCCGACCAGATGCCGTACGGCGGGACGAAGGGCTCCGGGGTCGGGCGGGAAGGGCTGCGCAGCGCCATGGACGACTACACCGAACCCCGGGTCACGGTGCTGACCGGCGTGGCCCTCTGATCGTCACCAGGTGCCGTCGTCGCGGACCCGGGCGGGGGCGCGGCCGAGGAGCAGGGTGGTGAGGGCGGCGTCGATGTCGGCCCCGAGGAACCACTCGCCGGCCTGGTCGAGGGCGAAGATCCGGCCGTGCTCGTCGACCGCGAGGATGCTCTCCTGGCGTTCGCTGCCGAGCGGGAAGAGGCGGGCGCCCAGGACGGCGGCGAAGTCGGCGAGGGAGTCGGCGGTGTGCGCCACCTTCCGCGGTCGCACCTCGAAACGGGAGATCCATACCGCCTCACCCGGGCCCTGGCGTGCGGTCACCAGCCCGGGAAAGGTGGTGAGCGTCGCCAGCGCGGCCGGGAAGCTGGCGTGGGTGTGCTGAGCGCCCCGGACCTCGCTGACCTTGCGTACCGAGGCGGTGGCGGACACCTCGTCGCCGAAGTGGGGCCGCCAGCCGGCGGTCACGAGCGCGTTCGCCACTTCTGCGGGGAATCGGCCGGGCTCGGGGGCCGTCTGGGGTTCGGACTGCCATTCCTCGGCGTAGGCCAGTTCCGGCCAGGGCAGCACGTTGACGTGCACCAGGAACCTGATGCACGACTCGCAGCGCAGCTCGGCCGGGCCGGCGGCGGGGTCACCGGCCTCGCGGATGCGGAAGCTCTCGATCCGGCTGGAGCCCAGCAGGTCACGGGCCTCCTCGATGGACAGTGGCGGCAGACCATCGGCGGCCCGGCGGTGGTCGTGCTCGTACAGCGCGTCGGAGACGACGATCATCTCGGCGTGCCGCTCGCCGCCGCGTACCAGGTGGCCGGCGGGTAGTTCCTCCAGATAGGACCGCACGAGCGGGTGGTGCCGCACCTCGATGTCGCCCTTCGCGCCCTGCGCGACGTGCTGCCGGCCGTCGAGCGTGAGGTGCGCTGCCGCGCCGGGCGTGGGCAGCCGGGTCAGCTCGCGGAGCAGTTGGGCGGCCGGATCGACGGTACGCGGAGCGCGTGGCTCGGCCGGGCGTCGCTGGCGGTACATCTCCTCGACCGCCGGAGCCGGGATCCGCGGCCAGGTCGACACCTCGCCGGTCTCCTTGTCGATCACAGTGGTCGGCAGGTCGCCGGGCAGCGCCCGGGCGTCGGTCGACACCGTGGAGCTGACCAGGTAGCCCAGGTCGAACTCCTCGACCACAGGAGTGCAGGGAAAACCGAGACGTTCGGAGTCCCGCCGGGCCCACACGGAGGCGATCTGCTCGGCCTGCTGTCGCTCGATCACCACCTGAAATTACCGGACCCCACGGGTTTCGTGGCACCCGGTATGGTCGGCCCTACCCACGGTGACGAAAGGGGAGCGACGGTGGCCGAGAGTGCGGACCGGGATGCGAACCGTGCACTGCGCGCGCGATTCGACGAGGTGTACGGCCAATACCAGCGCCTGCGGTCCGGTCTGGACGAACTCCAGATCAAACTGGCCGAGCTGCGGGTGACCGAACGCTCCGACGACGGTCAGGTGACCGCGGTGGTGGGCGCGCGAGGCGAGCTCATCAGCGTCGAGGTGAGCCCGGCGGTGTTCCGCGACCGGGACGCCCGGGCGTTGAGCCGGAAGATCACCGAGACCGTGCTGCGCGCCTCCACCGCCGCGACCACCGCGACCCGGGAGCTGGTCTCCGGCTACCTGCCGCCGGGTTCCCCGTCGGTCGAGTTCCTGCGTACCAACGACTTCGGCGCGCTGCTCGGCCGGGCCGACTCCGTGCTGGCCCGCGGCGAGTGACAGGTGGCCGGGGGAGAGATCTGGCTGGACCCCGACCGGGCCCGCCGCGGCGGTGCTGACCTGGCGTTGTCGGGGCGGGCGGTGAGCGCGGCCCGGCGGGAGACGGGCGATCCGATCGCCGTCGCGAGCGCCCAGCGGCCCTGGGGCCGCGACGACATCGGCGCCGCCTTCGACAAGCACTACCAGGGTTACGCCGAGACGCTGCTGCGCGCGTGGGAGCTTCTCGGCCGGTCGCTCGACGTGCTCGGGTCGGACGTCGTCCGTTCGGTCGCGGCCACCGTCGAGACGGACCTGAGCAACGCCCGCGACCTCGGGAAGATCCCGCAGCAAGGGCACCACCCCCATCGGCCCCGGCGCTGACCACCGGAGGACCCGCGCGTGAGCATGCTGCCCAGCCCGATCCCGCACCCGCTCGACTTCTGCCCTTGGGACGTGCCCGGCTGGATCTATGAGGCGCTCGACTGGGTGGTCGGCGTCGAGTGGCCGGAGGGCAACGAGCGGTCCGTCTGGGACCTGGCCGACCAGTGGTACGGCGTGGCCGGCGTCCTGACCCGTCCGCGCGACGACGCGATGACCGCAGCCGGTGAGGTGAGGAGCGGCTACGGGGGAGTCGGCCTGGTCGCCGGCGCGTTCGACAAGGCCTGGCACAAGCTCGCCGAGGGCGACGACGCGCCGCTGCACGTCCTGATCTCGGCCACCGACGAGTTGGCGCGGCTGGTCGACTCCTGCGGCTGTGACATCGAGGGCGCGAAGCTGGAAGCCTGGATCGAGCTGGGCATCCTGGTCATCGAGTTGCTGTCGCTGGCGGTGGCGGCAGTGCTCACCCTGGGCGCCGCCTCCCCGGCGGCCGCCGCAGCGGTCACCGCCACGCGGGTCGTGGTGCAGCAGATCTTCAAGCGGCTGGTGGCCCAGCTCGCACGGAAGGCGGTCAAGCAGGGCCTCAAGGAGGCGGGTGAACGGGCCGCGAAGGAGGTGGCCAAGTCCGGTGCTCGCAAGCTGGCCCGGCAGGCCGTGGTCGGTGGGCTGCTGGAGGCCGGTCAGGAGGCGGCCACCAGCCTCGGCACCCAGGCGTATCAGAACTCCACCGGCCGGCGGAGCGGCCTCGACCTGACCGACGTGAGCACGTCGGCCCTCGGCGGATTCGCCGGCGGTGCCGTCGCCCCGCTTGCCGGTCTGGGCCGGCACGCCAACGGGCGCTTCGCCGAGATCGGCGAGCGTTTCGGGCGGGAGATGGCCGGCGAGACGCTCGCCGAGACCGCCGCTGGTCTGGCCACCGGCAACGGACCGTCGCTGGAGGATCTGGCGCGTGCGGCGGCCTCCGGTGTGACCGGGTCCGCCACCGGCCAGGCGGACTCGGCACTGCACCACCGCCTCGACGGGAAGTTGAGCGGCCTGCCGGTCTCGCCGGTCGGCCTGGACGTGCCGCCCGTCACCGATCCGGTCGGGCTGATCCCGGCCCAGCGGGTCGCCGAGCCGGTCGTCCAGACCGGCGATGCGACGGCGGGGGCGGTCCCCGTGACCCCCACGCACGTCTCGCCCGAAGTCGCCGGGGCACACCCGCTCGCCGTGGACCTGCCCCGCCCGGGCCCGGAGCCGACGGCCACGGCGCCGCACGCCGATACCGTGCCGCACGACGCGGCACGTCAGACGGCCTTCAGTCCCACGTTGTCCTCGGTGGTCACCGACGCGCCAGTCGCCAGCCCGTCTCTGCCCGCGACCGGAGCCCACGGCGGCGCTGGTCCGATCGGGGCGTCGATCGACAACGCCCCGCCGCCGTCGACCCCGGTACAGGCGGGAGCGGTGCCGGCCGCGTTGTCGCCGCCCACTGCGAATCATCCGCCGCTGGCGCCGCCGTTGTCGGACCGGACCGGCCCGGGCGTCGGCCACCCGGCGCCGCCCGCGCCGTCGCCGCAACCGCAGGCGGCGCCGTACCCGGGACTGCCCGGCCCTGATCCATGCCCGACCCCGATCCCCCGCTTCCCCCTGCTGGAGTCCTTGGCACCGCCCCGGCCGTCCGCTGATTCCCCGGGCCCCGACCTCGGCAGACTCGACCCACCGCCTCCCGACCTGCGAACCATCCGAGAGCGCGCCGCACGGCTGGTGGCCGACCGGGAATCATTCGACCGGCGTCGTTATCACGGTCATCTGCAGTCCCAGCGGACGTGGTTCGAGGACCGCCGGCGTGACACCAGAGCCGACTGGCTGCATGAGCGGGCGACGTATCACGAGGAGCGGGCGAGTGACTGGGCCGCTCAGGCAATGGAGTTGCGTTGCGCCGGTCGGACGTTGGCTGCCGAACGATGGCATCGGGAGTCGCATGAGGCCGCCCTGGAAGCGGCCGATCTGCGCGAGGAGGCGCGGCACGTCCTCTCCGGGAGGCTCGTTCCGGCGGAGGTAATGGTCGAGGACGACCTCGACTTCTACCGGATCAACGACGACGTGGCGGACCTGGCCGTCGGTGCGGTGGAGACCACCGACCGCTCCGCGCTCACCGGTAACGGTCACCCCGAGCCGGTCGACAGATCCCGGCCCTACGGCCGCCGGGGAGGACTCCGGCCTCCGCTCGCGTTGCACCAGACCGACCTCGAACGGCAGATGCCCCGCAACCCGGACGGCAGCGTCGCGCGTACCGCCGATCCCCGGCGCGGCGGCTGGTTCCGCCTCGCCAACGACGGCGGACCGGCGGCCGACGCCACCCGGGGGATCAACTGCCTCGACTGCACGTTGTCGCTGTTCGAGACCTGGGTCCACGGGCGGCCGCGCGTCGCCGCGCCGCGTACGTTCGACGGCTATCTGAACGGCGACGTGAACCGGCCGGTGGGCGGCGAGGCGGACGGACCGCTGCGGGTCGAGCAGACGACCGGCGGCCGGTTCCAGAACCTCTGCCCGCCGGATCGGCCCGGGATCACCGGCCGGGACCGGCAGCGGCTGGTGGACGGCGGCTACCGGGACCTGTATGCGCAACTCGCGTCGGGCGGCCACGGCAGCTACGCGTTCCTCATCACCAGCTTCGAGGGCGGCGGGTCGCACGCGTGGGTGGCGTTGAACCAGAACGGCACTGTCCTCTTCCTCGATCCGCAGTCGGGCGCGGTGGCGGACCGGCCGATCTACCACCACAGCGGCCGTCCGGACCGCAGCAACGTGGTGGGTGTCGACGCTCTGGTGCTCGGCCCCGACGGCCGCCCGATGCCGCTCACCGGCCGCCCACCCGGCACCTACAACGTCCTGCCCGAGCCGCTGCCCCGCCCGGTGCCGCCACGGCCGCCGGCGCCGCCGCCGGTCGTCGACGGCCACGTTCCGGACTTCAACCACGTTCACCTGCTCGGCGAGTCCACCACCTTCCACCGCGGGACTGACGGACCGCTGCCGGGCAACGCGCCGCCGGTCGAGCCGGAACCGAACCGGGTACGCCAGGACCACCGGCGGGCGCACGCCGACCGGATCGCGGCCGGGCTCTACGTGCGTGACGTGCTCGCGGCGAGCGGGAACCTGGATGCCGCCTTCGCCGCCGGGGTGACGCCAGTCGAACTGGCGCAGCACGCCGACGTGCCGGCGCTGCGGCGGCTCGTACCCGGCCTGGACGAGGGCGCCGCGACCGATCTCACCCGGTTGTTCGCCGACCCGCGCCTACAGCGGATGCTCGACCAGAGCTGGGAGGCGCCGCCGCGACGGGAGGAGTTGCTGGCCGAGACGCTGGTGCGGCAGCTCGCGGAGCGGCCCGACCTGGTCCGGATGATCCTTGCCACACCCGAACTCGCCAACTCGCTGACCGCCCGCCCGCTGACCCTGCACCACCTGGCCAGCCACCAGCAGGCCATAGACGTGTTGCAAGGCGTGGTAGGCGAGATCCGGGAACGTGGGGCTGACGTAGTTGCAACGACGAAACAGCCGGCCCCGATGCCGACTCCATTGACAGTCGCCCACTTGGCGGTGAGTGGATCTTTTACGACTGATGGCGCAGAGGCGGTACAGCCGGGTTTCGATCTGGCACGACTCGGCGACGCCGTCTATGGAAAGCAGTATCTGGACCAGTTGTATGAGGAAGCTGCCGTCGCGCAGTCGGAGCTCAACTCCCTGGGACGAGATTTGGCAGAGTCATGCGGTGGTGGTGCCGAATATCACCCGCGTCGCGAGCCCAAGGACCGCGCACGGGCCGAGGACAAGATCAAGGGCTACGGCGGCGATGCGTCACAGCTGAAGGATCTCGCGGGCGGCTACGTCTCGTTCGACAACCTGGACGAACTCTACGGCGGGCTCGCGCGTCTGAGGAACGACTGGCGATTGCATCTGGTGAAGTTCGAAGACCGCTTCCAGAGCCCCCAGAACAGTGGATACCGAGACGTGCAGATGTTCCTTCGTGCCTCCAACGGGCACATCGCAGAGTTCCGGCTGCAACTGGCGCCACTCGACAAAGTGGCGACCTGGGAACACTCGCTCTTCGAAGTGCGCCGTGACCTCGAAGCGGTTGCTCGCGAGGAGGGACGTAGCGTGACGGTGACGGAGTCCGCCATTCGTCGGGGGGTGCTTCGGCGCCAGCGTGAGCTGTTCTGGGCGGCTCTGCAGACGGCGCTGCACCAGGAGAGTGAGTGATGGCCACAGCCGACGGCATCGAACTTCCCGCCTATTTCGAGCACTACGACACGCCTGTGAAGCTGGTCGCCACGCCGGACGGCGGCCATGCCGCCTGGAAGCTGGATCGCTCGACGGGGGGTTGGCGGCCGGCAGACGATCTCGTCGACGACGTGATCGGTGGCGTGGGCGGCGAGATCTATGTGCGCTCCGCTGATGCCTTCGTGCAGCACGTCGAGCAGCTGCGCGGACGCTACCTGAAGGGCGAGGGGCCGATCTTCGCGCTCTACGAAACGGTCCGAGCGCTCGAGGCGCCCGCCATCGCGGAGAGGCGACCGTTCACCACGGAGGAGGCGGCGCTGATCAAGGGGATCCGGCGGCGGACCTTCGTGATGTTCGAGGAACAGCTCCAACAGGCCGGTGACCCCGCCGCCGACCCCACCATCGCCTCCTGAGACAGCCGCGAACGACATGCCCTCCACCGACGGCCCACCCGTGCCCTATGTGCCGCCCGCCGACGCGGCGGAGGCGAGACGCGTACAGGAGGAGTTGCGGTCCCGGGTGGACCTGACCGGGCCCGGTCCTGCCGCGCCCGCGACGGTGGCCGGGCTGGACGTGGCGTACGCGCAGGACGCTGACCTGCTCGCGGCGGCCGTCACGGTCCTCGACGCGGCGACCCTCGAGGTGGTGGACGAGGCGGTGTGCGTGGGGCGACCCGCCTTTCCGTACGTGCCGGGGCTGTTCGCGTTCCGCGAGATGCCGGCGTTGCTCGCCGCGCTGGACCGGCTCACCACCCGTCCCGAGCTGCTGGTCTGTGACGGGCACGGGCTTGCGCACCCGCGCCGGTTCGGGCTGGCTTGTCACCTTGGCCTGGTGACCGGGCTGCCCGCGATCGGGGTGGGCAAGACGCCGCTCGTCGGCACGTGGACCGGGCCGCCCCCTCGGCGTGGTGACAGCGCCGACCTGTGCGACGGCGGCGAGGTGGTCGGGCGGGTGCTGCGGACCCAGGACGGTGTCCGGCCGGTCTTCGTCAGCGTCGGCCACCGGATGGGGTTGGACGACGCGGTGGATCGGGTACTGGCACTGACGCCCCGGTACCGGCTGCCGGAGACGACCCGTACGGCCGACCGGCTCTGCCGGCAGGCCCTCGCCGGGGCGGACGCGTCGGGCGGTGACCTGGGCGGGCGGTGATCGCGTGGCGCGGCGCACATGTGGGCCGCTCGATGCTCCGGGGCCTGACCGGGCCGGTAGTAACCTGGCCGGCGGATCCGGTCCGGACGCAACGGTGAGGTGGAGATGTCGGCAGGGCGGCAAGCGGCGCGATGGGCCATCGTCGGCGCGCTGCTGGGTGGCCTGATCGCCGTCCCGGCGTCACCGGCGTCGGCCCGGGACGACCGGGTGGGACTGCGCTCGGCGAAGAGCTTCACCGCCGGTGGCGCGCCGGGCACCGTGGCGATCGAGGTGCGCAAGCGGACGGACGGCTGCGTGCGGTTGCGTACCGTGGTCGGGCTCCGCCTGGACGGCCTGCGGGCCGATCAGGTCCGGGTAGAGATGGCGTCCGGGCGGCGATGGGTGCCGGTGCGGGTCTCCGGGGACGGCGGCACCGTCGCCACGGCCGCCGTCGCGCCGGTCGACCGGCCGCTCTGCAAGGGCAAGGCCGTCACCGTGCGCTACCGGGTGTCCTTCCTGGCCGGGGCCGCCGATGGTCGGCTGGAGCTGGCCGGCGAGGCGAGTGCCGCGGACGGCGAGGTGCTCGGCCGGGCCGGTGGGTCGGCCCGGCTGGTCGGCGACCCGCGCACACCCAGCCCCAGTCCGTCCCGCAAGCCCTCGCCCACGCCCAGCGCGAGCGAGACCACGGCGGCCGAGGCGGCCGACACGTCGCCGGTGGCCGCCGCCGTGCCCCCGGCCACCGCCGCGGCCGACGACTCGTCGTTCGGAGGATCCATGATCATGTGGTTCGGTATCGGGCTGGTGCTCGCCGGCGCCGCCCTCATCGTCCTGCTGCTGCGCCGCAACCGCGCCGACCGCGCCGGTGGCGGCGCGGACGCCGGCCTTCCGCCGGTGCCGCTGCCGCGCAGCACCACCACCTACCGTTCCGGCACACCCGGACCGGCCCCCACGGTGTACGGGGGCACGCCGCCGCCCCGCGCGGCCGGCAACGTGTACGGCGCGCCCGCGCCCGCCCCGGCGCCACCGGCACCGGCGGGCGGGGACGCGACAATCGTTGTGCCGCCGCCCTCGCCCCCGGCGGGCGGCGACGCGACGACCGTTCTGCCCCGCTTGCCGGACTGAGCCGGAACCCGACCCGCTCCCGGGGTTACCGTGACCGTGAGTGGTCATGCCGTTACCCGGAGGGCGCCACCTGTCCGGCTGGAGGACGGAACACCGGGGCCGAACGGGGCCCGGTGCCGTGGCCGCTCGGCCGATAAGATCGCGTGCGCCGCTCGGCACCGCCGACCGGTGAGACCGCATACGTGGAAGGAGCCGCGCCGTGGCCCTGGACCCGCAGTTGCTCGACATCCTCGCCTGCCCGGACACGCACCACGCCCCGCTGGACTACGACGCGGGGGCGCAGACGCTGACCTGCACCGAGTGCGGTCGCATCTTCGAGGTCCGGGACGACGTCCCGGTGCTCCTGCTGGACGAGGCGCGCGGTGGCCCCGCCGCCGACGAGGCGCGGGGCGGGTCGTCGCGGTGATGGAGGGTACGGCCGGGGTCAGCGGGCACCGGCACGCCGACGAGGCCCTGCTGGACGACGCGGCGCAGCTCTCCGAGCGGGATCCGGGCGGCATGCTCCGGCACACCGCGTCCGCAGGTGCCCAGGTACGTGAGTCGGCGGCGCTTGCCGCCGAGGCCAATCTGTCAGTGCTTGCCGACGACGGCCGGCCCCGCGCGGTGGTCATCGCCGGCATCGGCACCGCCGGGCGTACCGGTGACGTGCTGGCCACGGTCGCCGGGCCGCGCTGTCCGGTGCCGGTCATCCCGCACCGCAGCGCCGGCGTGCCGGGCTGGGTGGGCGCGGCGGACGTGGTCATCGCGGTGAGCGCGTCCGGTCGCAGCCCGGAGGCGCTCGGCGCGGCCGAGGCGGCGCACCGGCGCGGCGCCCGGCTGGTGGCTGTCGGCGCGCCCGACTCGCAGCTCCAGTCGGTGGCCGAGCGGGCCCGCGCGCCGTTCATCCCGGTGCCCCGGCGCGCGCCGGCCCGGGCCAGCCTCTGGGCGCTCACCGTGCCGGTTCTGCTCGCCGCCCGTACCCTCGGGCTCGTGAAGGTCAACGAGGCCGATCTGGCCGAGACGGCGGCCCGGCTGGACGCCGACGCCGATCGATGCCGGCCGACCGCGGAGTCCTTCGTCAACCCGGCGAAGTCGCTGGCTCTGGGCCTGTCCGGTTCG
This sequence comes from Micromonospora sp. NPDC048169, assembly GCF_040652815.1. Taxonomy (NCBI): domain Bacteria; kingdom Bacillati; phylum Actinomycetota; class Actinomycetes; order Micromonosporales; family Micromonosporaceae; genus Micromonospora; species Micromonospora sp. NPDC048169. The sequence goes on along the minus strand of NZ_JBEZMS010000024.1, from coordinate 55,522 downwards.
ATCCCGATCGTGTGGGGTTCGTCCCCGCTGGCCACCGTGGCCGCCCGGCGGTTCGGTGACACGCTGTCCGCGAACGCCCGCTACCCGGTGGTCGCCGGTGCGCTGGGTGAGGCGGGCCGGGGCCGCGTCGGCCTGCTCGACGGGGTGTTCGGCGGCCTGGCGGAGGGCGAGCGGGACATCTTCGCCGACCCGGGCGACGACGAGTCCGACGGCACCCGGCTGCGGCTGGTGCTGCTGCGCGACGGCGGCCTCAACGCCGACGACGACACCGACGAGCCGCTGGCGGTGGAGGAGCGCCGCGCGGACGCGGTGCAGACGCTCGCCGAGCGCCGCGGCGTGCGCTGTGACGTGGTGACCGCCGAGGGCGGTTCCGCGCTGGAACGGCTCGCGTCGCTGGTGGCGGTCCCCGACTTCGCCTCGATCTACCTCGCCCTGGCACACGGGCTGGACCCGATGGCGGTACCGGCCATCACGGAGATGAAGGAGCTGGCAAACCAGTGAACATACGGGGCATCGAGCGAGGCGGGGAATGAGCGCGAACGGGGGCACCAAGGCGATCGTCGCCGCCCTGGCGGCGAACCTCGGCATCGCCGTCACCAAGTTCATCGCGTTCGCCCTCACCGGCTCGTCGTCGATGCTGGCCGAGTCGATCCACTCGGTGGCCGACTCGGGCAACCAGGGCCTGCTGCTGCTCGGCGGCCGGCGGGCCAAGCGGCAGGCCACGCCACAGCACCCGTTCGGGTACGGCCGGGAGCGCTACATCTACGCGTTCATCGTGGCGATCGTGCTGTTCAGTCTCGGTGGCCTGTTCGCGCTCTACGAGGCCTACCACAAGGCGTCCGACCCGCACCCGATCGAGAACTGGCAGTGGGTGCCGGTGGCGGTGCTGGTGGCCGCGATCGTGATGGAGGGTTTCTCCTTCCGTACCGCGATCAAGGAGTCCAACCTGATCCGGGGCAACCAGTCCTGGGTCCGGTTCATCCGCCGGGCCAAGGCCCCGGAGCTGCCTGTGGTTCTGCTGGAGGACTTCGGCGCCCTGGTCGGCCTGGTGTTCGCGCTGTTCGGCGTCGGCATGACGCTGATCACCGGCAACGGCATGTGGGACGCGGCGGGCACCGCGATGATCGGCGTCCTGCTCGTGGTCATCGCGGTCACGCTGGCGGTCGAGACCAAGAGCCTGCTGCTCGGCGAGGGCGCCGAGCAGGGCGAGCTGACAAAGATCGAGCAGGCCGTCACGAGCGGTCCCGAGGTGGAGCGGATCATCCACATGAAGACGCTCTACCTGGGCCCGGAGGAGCTGATGGTGGCCGCGAAGATCGCGGTGCCGGCCTGGGAGACCGCCCACGACCTGGCCCGTGACATCAACGCCGTCGAGGCGCGGATCCGGCGCGAGGTGCCGACCGCCCGGGTGATCTACCTGGAGCCGGACATCTACTCGCCGGCCGCCGAGCGCGCGGGCACCGGTCAGGCGGCGGACACCGCCGTCCCGGAGGCGGCGACCACCGACGAGGCGCACAGGGCCGGTGACACGCACACGGCGGGTGAGGCGCACGCGACCGGCGAGGTGGCCGGGCGGCCCGGGAGCTGACCGATGGAGTTGTTGCAGGGCCGGATCCGTGACTACGCCTGGGGCTCGCGCACCGCTATCGCCGAGTTGCAGGGGCGGCCGGTGCCGAGCAACGGGCCGGAGGCGGAGCTGTGGCTGGGTGCCCACCCGGGCGCCCCGGCCACCGTGCAGCGTGACGGCCGGCCGGTCAGCCTCACCGAACTGCTGGTGGCCGAGCCGGATCACTGGCTGGGTGAGCGGCTGGTCGGCCGGTTCGGCACCCGGCTGCCGTTCCTGCTGAAGGTGCTGGCGGCCGAGTCGCCACTGAGCCTCCAGGCCCATCCGGACGCCGAGCAGGCCCGCGCCGGGCACGCCGCCGACGTGGGGCGGGTCAACTACGTGGACCCGTACCACAAGCCGGAGTTGCTGGTGGCGCTGTCGGAGTTCGACGCGCTGTGCGGCTTCCGCGACCCGGGGGAGTCGGCGGCGGCCATCGCCGCGTTCGGGGTACCCGTGCTGGAGCCCGTGGTGGCGGCGTTGCGCGACGGGCCGGCGGGGTTGCGGGAGGCGGTACGCCTGTTGTTGAGCTGGCCGGTGGCGGAGCGCGCCGGGCTGGTGGCGGCCGTGCTGGCGGCGGCGGAGGCCGCGCCGGGCTCGGCGGACGCCGAGCTGGTCCGCATGCTGGCGTCCGGCTATCCGGCCGACCCGGGCGTGGTGGTGGCGCTGCTGCTGCACCACGTCCGGCTGGCGCCCGGCGAGGGCATCTGGATGCCGGCCGGGAATCTGCACGCCTACCTGCGCGGCACCGGCGTGGAGATCATGGCGGCCAGTGACAACGTGCTGCGCGGCGGGTTCACCGCGAAGCGGGTCGACGTGGACGAGCTGCTGCGGGTGCTCCGGTTCGAGGTGCTGACCCGGCCGGTGCTGCGGCCGGAGCAGGTGGAGCCGGGGGTGCTGACCTGGCCGGTGCCGGTGGAGGACTTCGCGCTGCACCGGGTCGAGGTGACCGCCGGGTCGCCGGGGGTGCGGCTGACACTGCCCGGGCCACGTCTGGTGCTGTGCCGGGCCGGGAAGCTGACAGTGGACGACGGCGTGGGCGTGGTGACGCTGGACGCGGGTCAGGCAGCCGTGGGTACGGCGGCCGGGGGGCCGCTGGCGGTGAGCGGGGCGGGTGAGGCATTCGTCGCCACCTGCGGGATGCCCTGATCCGGGCAAGTCCGACTTTCCCGAAACGGCTTGACGGTCCTCCAATGCGGTGTGACCCTATGGGTACGCAGCGTTGTCGCGCCGAAAGGTCCGGTGACGTGCGGGGGAACCAAACCGGGGGGATGCGCGGGGCGGCCGGGCCGTGAGTGGAGAGTTCGCTCACCACCGACCGCCCCGTGCGCTGTCCGCCGACCGGCCGATTGCGCGGTCGGCAAACCGGGCACGGAGGGAGTGGTCCGCGAGCGTAAGGTGGAAAGCTGCGCACCACCATCGTTCGACAGGAGCTTCCATGACCAGCACCCTCCCGGCGGCCTCCAGCGGCGCGTCGTCGCAGGCCCGGCCGAGCACCCTCGCCGAGGGCGACTACAAGGTGGCGGATCTGTCGCTCGCCGAGTTCGGGCGCAAGGAGATCCGGCTCGCCGAGCACGAGATGCCGGGCCTGATGGCCATCCGGCGCGAGTTCGCCGAGGCCCAGCCGCTGGCCGGCGCCCGGATCACCGGCTCGCTGCACATGACCGTCCAGACCGCCGTCCTGATCGAGACCCTTGTCGCGCTCGGCGCGCAGGTCCGCTGGGCGTCCTGCAACATCTTCTCCACCCAGGACCACGCCGCCGCGGCGATGGTGGTCGGCCCCGAGGGCACCCCGGAGGCCCCGGCCGGCGTGCCGGTCTACGCCTGGAAGGGCGAGACGCTGCCGGAGTACTGGTGGTGCACCGAGCAGGTGCTCAACTGGCCGGACGGCCAGGGTCCGAACATGATCCTGGACGACGGCGGCGACGCCACCCTGCTCGTCCACAAGGGCGCCGAGTTCGAGAAGGCCGGTGTCGTGCCGCCGGTCGAGTCCGCTGACTCCGAGGAGTACGCGGTCATCCTCGAACTCCTGCACCGCTCGCTGGCCGAGGACGGCCAGCGGTGGACCCGGATCGCCGCCGGCATCAAGGGCGTCACCGAGGAGACCACCACCGGTGTGCACCGGCTCTACGAGATGCACCGCGCCGGCACGCTGCTCTTCCCGGCCATCAACGTCAACGACTCGGTGACCAAGAGCAAGTTCGACAACAAGTACGGCTGCCGTCACTCGCTCATCGACGGCATCAACCGCGCCACCGACGTGCTGATCGGCGGCAAGATGGCAGTGGTCATGGGCTACGGCGACGTGGGCAAGGGCTGCGCCGAGTCGCTGCGCGGCCAGGGCGCCCGGGTCGTGGTGACCGAGGTAGACCCGATCTGCGCCCTCCAGGCGGCGATGGACGGCTACCAGGTCGCCACGCTCGACGACGTGGTGGAGCAGGCCGACATCTTCATCACCGCGACCGGCTGCTTCGACGTCATCACCAACGAGCACATGGCCCGGATGAAGCACCAGGCCATCGTGGGCAACATCGGCCACTTCGACAACGAGATCGACATGGCCGGCCTGGCCAAGCGCAGCGACGTGACCCGCGAGAACATCAAGCCGCAGGTCGACGTGTGGCGCTTCGACGACGGCCACGCCATCATCGTGCTCTCCGAGGGCCGCCTGCTGAACCTGGGCAACGCCACCGGCCACCCGAGCTTCGTGATGTCGAACTCGTTCGCCAACCAGACGATCGCCCAGATCGAGCTGTTCACCAAGACCGACGAATACCCGATCGGCGTCTACGTGCTGCCCAAGCACCTGGACGAGAAGGTAGCCCGGCTGCACCTGGACGCGCTCGGCGCGAAGCTGACCACGCTCACCAAGGAGCAGGCCTCCTACCTGGGCGTCTCCCAGGAGGGCCCGTTCAAGCCGGACCACTACCGCTACTGAGTCTCCACGCTCCCGGAGGGACCGGGGTCGGCCGCCGCGCGGCCGTCCCGGTCCCTTTTCGCGTACGGGGAAGGCTTGCGGATGTCGAACCGGGTGACGTTACGCGGATCAGCTTGACGTTTGCTGGGAAGAGGAGCAAGGTATGGCTGCCCTAAGTTAACTGAGGCAAGCCTGACTACGGAGTTCCCATGTTCGCCACGTACCTGATCGGCCTGCGTGAGGGCCTGGAAGCGACACTCGTGGTCAGCATCCTCGTCGCCTTCCTGGTCAAGTCGCAGCGCCGGGACCGGCTGCCGCAGGTGTGGGCCGGCGTCGGCCTGGCCGTGGCGCTCTCCGTCGTCTTCGGCTCCCTGATCCAGTACACCTCCACCTCGCTGCTGCGCACCTCCGAGTCGCGCGAGCTGTTCGAGGCGGTCACCTCGGTCGCCGCCGTGGTCTTCGTGACCTGGATGATCTTCTGGATGCGCCGGGCCGCCCGCACCATCGCCGGTGAGCTGCGCGGCAAGCTCACCGACGCGCTCGCGGTCGGCTCCCTGGCCGTCGCCGGCATGGCGTTCCTCGCCGTGATCCGCGAGGGCCTGGAGACCGCGCTGATCTTCTACGCGGCCGCCGAGAGTGCGGCCGGCGGCACCGGGCCCGGCGCGCTGCTCGCCCTGGCCGGCGGCATCGCCACCGCCGTCGTGATCGGATTCCTGCTCTACCGCAGCGCGGTACGGATCAACCTGAGCCGGTTCTTCACCTGGACCGGCGCGCTGCTCATCCTGGTCGCCGCCGGCATCCTCAAGTACGGCGTGCACGACTTCCAGGAGGCGGGCGTGCTGCCCGGCCTGAACGACCTGGCGTTCGACATTTCGGGCACGCTCGACCCGAGTTCCTGGTACGGCGCGCTGCTCGCCGGCATGTTCAACGTCACGGCCGCGCCGACGGTGCTGGAGCTGATCGCCTGGGTCGCGTACGCGGTGCCGGTGCTCGCGCTGTTCCTGCGCAAGCCGGGCCGGCCGGTCAAGCCCGCTCAGCCCGTCGAGCCCGCTCAGCCCGTCGAGCCGGTTGCGGCCGACGTGGCCGCCGTCCCGTCATCCCGCGCCTGACCCGCCCCTTCCGAGGAGACCCCGCGCCATGCGTACCACTCGACTCGTCGCGCCCGCCGCCGCCGGGCTGCTCGCCGTCGCCGGCCTGGCCGGGTGCGGCGGTGACGACGCCGACGCCACGAACGGCGGGCCGATCGCCGTCAAGGCCACCGACACCGCCTGCGAGGTCGGCGACACCGAGATCGACGCCGGTCAGGTCACCTTCAAGGTGACGAACAGCGGTTCCAAGGTCAACGAGTTCTACGTCTACGCCGCCGGTGACCGGGTGATGGGCGAGGTGGAGAACATCGCCCCCGGGCTCAGCCGTGAGCTGCGGGTCGAGCTGGCCGCCGGCACGTACGAGACGGCCTGCAAGCCGGGCATGAGCGGCCGGGGCATCCGGGGCGCGCTGAAGGTCTCCGGCACCGCCGCGACCGTCGCACCCGACGCCGCGCTCACCCAGGCCACCGAGAGCTACCAGCGGTACGTGCGCAGCCAGACCGCCGCGCTGCTGACGAAGACCGAGGAGTTCGTGGCGGCGGTCAAGGCGAACGACGTGGCGAAGGCCAAGGCGCTGTACCCGGTGGCCCGCACCTACTGGGAGCGGATCGAGCCGGTCGCGGAGAGCTTCGGCGACCTCGACCCGAAGATCGACGGCCGCGAGGAGGTGGTCGAGGAGGGCATGGAGTTCACCGGCTTCCACCGGATCGAGAAGGACCTCTGGACCACCGGCGACGTCAGCAAGGACGGGCCGATCGCCGACCGGCTCCTGGCCGACGTCAAGGCGATCGTCGCCAAGGCCGACGCCGAGAAGCTCACCCCGCTCCAGCTCGCCAACGGTGCCAAGGCGCTGCTCGACGAGGTCGCCAGCGGCAAGATCACCGGCGAGGAGGAGCGCTACTCGCACACCGACCTGTGGGACTTCAACGCCAACCTGGAGGGCTCGAAGGCGGCCATCGCCGCACTGCGCCCGGCGCTGGAGCAGCGCGCGCCCGACCTGGTCAAGCAGCTCGACGGCGAGTTCGCGAACGTGGAGGCGACGCTCGGCAGGCACCGGGCCGGCGACGGCTGGAAGCTGCACACGCAGCTCGGCAAGGCTGAGCTGAAGGAGCTGTCGGACGCGGTGAACGCGCTGGCCGAGCCGGTCAGCAAGGTCGCGGCGGCAGTCGCGCGATGACCGGTCCGGCCGGCGGCGACGCGTCGAGCGAGCCGAACAGCGAGCGGAGCGGCCGTGGCCTGTCCCGGCGCCGGGCGATGACACTGGCCGGCGTCGGTGTGGCCGGGGTCGCCGGGGTGGCGGGCGGCGCGGGCGCTCTGCTCGCCGGCGGGAACGAGGCGTCCGCCACCGGATCGGCCGCCGGTTCCGTGCCGTTCCTCGGCGAGCACCAGGCCGGCATCACCACCCCGGCACAGGACCGGCTGCACTTCGTCGCGTTCGACGTGGTCACGAAGGACCGGGACCGGCTCGTCGCGATGCTCCAGGAGTGGACCGCCGCCGGGGCCCGGATGACCGCCGGCAAGGACGCCGGGGTGATCGGCGCGGTCGGCGGCATGCCCGAGGCCCCGCCGGACGACACCGGTGAGGCGCTCGGACTGCCCCCGTCGCAGCTCACCCTCACCGTGGGCTTCGGGGCGACGCTGTTCCGCGACGCGCAGGGCCGGGACCGCTTCGGCATCGCCGCCCGCCGTCCGGCCGCGCTGGCCGACCTGCCGCACTTCGCCGGGGACGCGCTGCGGCCGGAGCTGTCCGGCGGTGACCTCTGCGTGCAGGCCTGCGCCAACGACCCGCAGGTGGCGGTGCACGCCATCCGCAACCTGGCCCGCATCGGCATGGGCGTGGTGAGCGTGCGCTGGTCGCAGCTCGGCTTCGGGCGTACCTCGTCGACGTCGCGGGACCAGGCCACGCCGCGCAACCTGTTCGGCTTCAAGGACGGCACCGCCAATCTCAAGGCCGAGGACGCCGGCCTGCTGCGCGACCAGCTCTGGGTGCAGCCCGGCGACGGCCCGGACTGGATGACCGGCGGCTCCTACCTGGTCACCCGGAAGATCCGGATGCTCATCGAGACATGGGACCGCAGCCCGCTGGCCGAGCAGGAGATGATCGTCGGCCGGACCAAGGGCAGCGGCGCGCCACTGGGCCGGCGCGACGAGTTCGACGAGCCGGACTTCGCCGCGAAGGGCGACGACGGCGAGCCGCTCATCGCGGCCACCGCGCACGTACGGCTTGCTCACCCGGATGCGAACAACGGCGCCCGCCTGCTGCGCCGCGGCTACAACTTCGTGGACGGCTCGGACGGGCTGGGCCGGCTCGACGCCGGTCTGTTCTTCATCGCCTACCAGCGGGACCCGCGCCGGCAGTTCGTGCCCGTCCAGACCCGGCTGGCCCGCAACGACGCGATGAACGAGTACCTGCGGCACGTCTCCAGTGGCCTGTTCGCCTGCCCGCCGGGCGTCCGCGACGCGGCCGACTGGTGGGGGCGGGAGCTGTTCGCCTGAGCGCGGCTCAGCGGCGTACCGGACCGGGTGCGGCCTCCGGCGCGGCGGGCCGTAACCCGGCGGCCGGCGCGGCCGGGTGCGGTACGCCCGCCTGCGCCGGGACCAGCTCCGGCCAGAGCGTGGCGGTGACCGTCCGGGCGCGGCCCAACCGCAGCGCGGCCCGGCGCCCCCGCTCGGCCAGCACGGCGGACAGGTAGACCCAGTCCTGCGCCGCCCAGGGCGGAGGCGGTGAGGTGACCGTCGCGACCTCGGCCCACAGCGCCCGGCCCAGCCGGGACCGGTCCGGCTCGGCGAGCTGGGGCAACCGGTCCAGGTACTGCCGGACGGCAAGCGCCAGCCCGTCGTCGAACCGGGTCAGGTCGAGCGTGGCCGCCCAGGCCAGCAGCGGCGGGGGTGCCGGCGGCAGCGGCCGCCACATTCCGGCGCCACGGGTGTGCACCACGAGCGTGCCGGCGACCAGGTCGCCCAGCCGGCGACCACGCGGGTCGGTGAGCATCACCGTGACGCCGGCGACCCAGCTCAACAGCGGCAGCACCAGGCCGGGCCACTCCACCGCGACACCGACGAGCGCCCGGGTCAGCGACTGGCCCACACCGACCGGGCCGCCGTCGGCCCGTACCACCCGCAGCCCCACGGCCAGTTTGCCCACCGTCCGGCCACCGGCGAAGCGCTCCATCACCACCGGATAGCCGAGCAGGACCAGCACCAGCAGCACGGTCTGGAGCGCGCCGGCCAGCGCGGCGTCGAGGACGTCACCGAGCAGGGCGAGCGCCACCACCGTCAGCACCGTCCCGAGCAGCAGTGCCAGCACGAGCTGGATCACCGCGTCGATCAGCAGGGCGAGCACCCGGGAGCCCAGCCGGGCCGCCCGGATGTCCAGCTCCACCGCCTCGCCGCTGACCAGACCGGCGTCGGCCCACCGGGGCGGTGGGGGAGGTTGCGCGCGCACCCCGACAGTGAACACCATGGACGCCGGACGGGGGAGGGTGAGTGGATCTCGACGCGTACGTGGCCGAGCACAACGCCGAATGGCGGCGGCTGGAACACCTGACCGGGCGGCGTCGCCTCGACGCGGCCGAGGTCGACGAGCTGGTCGCGCTCTACCAGCGCAGCGCCACGCACCTGTCCGCGCTGCGCGCCCGGGCCCCCGAGCCCGCGCTGGTGAACCGCCTGTCCCACCTCGTCCTCGCGGCCCGGGCGCGGGTCACCGGCCGCCCCCGGCTGTCCTGGACGGCAGTGGGCCGGTTCCTGGCCGCCGACCTGCCCGCCGCGCTCTACCGGGCCTGGCCCTGGTGGTGCGGCGTGGCCACCGCGTTCAGCGCCCTGACCGCCTTCCTCATCTGGTTCGTCGCCGCCAACCCGGACACCGCCGCCGCGTTCATCGGCGAGCAGGCCGCCCGGGAACTCGTCGACTCCGGCTTCGCCGGCTACTACAGCGAGTACGCCGCGCCTACCTTCGCGTTCCACCTGTGGACGCACAACGCGTGGCTGGCGGCCCAGTGCCTGGCCGCCGGTGTGCTCGTGGTGCCGGTGTTCTGGCTGCTGTGGCAGAACGCGCTGAACATCGGCGTGGTCGGCGGCGTGATGGTCTCCTACGGCCGGGCGGACGTCTTCTTCGGCATGATCACCCCGCACGGGCTGCTGGAGCTGACCGGCATCTTCGTCGCCGCCGGGGTCGGACTGCGTACCGCCTGGGCCTGGATCGCCCCGCCCGCGCACCTCGGCCGCGGCCCGGCGGTCGCCGAGGCGGGAAAGCTCGCCGTCGTGGTCGCGGCCGGTCTGGTCGGCATGTTCGCGGTCTCCGCGCTGATCGAGGCGTTCGTCACCCCGGCGCCGGTGCCGGTCGTGCTGCGGGTGGCGGCCGGTGCCGCGGTGTGGCTGGCCTTCCTGGCGTACGCGCTGGTGCTCGGCCGGCGTGCGGTCAGAGCTGGCCGAGGGACTTGAGCCGCAGATAGGTGTCGGCGACGGCCGGGGCCAGCCGGTGTGCGGGCACGTCCACCACCGTCACGCCGTAGCGCGACAGGGCGGCGCGTACCCGGTCCCGCTCGGCCAGCGCCCGCCACGCCGACGCGGCCGCGTACGGGTCGTCCGGGCCGGCCGGGGTGGCGGTGGCGAGCCCGGTCAGCACCGGGTCGCTGGCGGCGGCCAGCACCACCCGGTGCCGGGTGGCCAGCCGGGGCAGCACCGGCAACAGCCCGTCACCGATCGCGCCCGCCTCCAGCGCGGTGAACAGCACCACCAGGCTGCGCTGCCGTTCCCGGCGCAGCACCTCGGCGGCGATCAGCTCGAAGTCGGTCTCGGCCAGCGCGGGCTGCAACGGCGCCACCGCGTCGACCAGCCGGGCGAGCAGCGCCGGGCGGCCGCTGCCGGTGACCCGGGCCCGGATCTCGGTGTCCGCCGCCAGCAGGTCCACCCGGTCGCCCGCGCGGGCGGCGAGCGCGGTGAGCAGCAGCGCCGCGTCGATGGCGGTGTCCAGCCGGGGCTCGTCGCCGAGGCGTACCGCCGACGTGCGGCCGGTGTCCAGCACGCAGACCAGGCGCCGGTCCCGCTCCGGGCGCCAGGTGCGCACCAGCACGTCGGCGCGGCGGGCGCTGCCCCGCCAGTCGATCGAGCGGACGTCGTCGCCCACCGCGTACTCGCGCAACGTGTCGAACTCGGTGCCGTGACCGCGCCCCCGGGTCACCTGCACCCCGTCGATGACCCGCAGCCGGGCCAGCTTCTCCGGCAGGTGCCGGCGGGAGTCGAAGCGGGGCAGCACCCGCAGCGTCCACTGTGGGGTGGCCGGGCGCCCGGCGCGCTGCCGGGCACCCAGGCGCATCGGCCCGAGCGAGCGTACGGTCAGCGCCACCGCCCGCCGGTCGCCGCGCCGGGTCGGGGTGAGCCGGACCGGCAGCGTGGCGGCGTCACCGGGCGGCACGGTGAGCAGGCGGTCCGGCGGCACGTCCGGGCGAGCCCCGGCCGACGGCACCCAGGCGTCGCGCACCTGGGCGTACAGCGTGCGGTCGGTCGGGTTGGCCAGGTGCAGCGAGACGGTGGCGGTGCCGCCGAGGCGGACCGTCCGCTCCCCGGAACGGGTCACGACCAGCGCGTCCGGCGGGACCGCCAACGCCCGGTCGAGCAGCACCAGCAGCAGCACCACGGCGGTCAGCACGGCGACGCCGAGGAACGGCGCCGGCCAGAACGGCAGCGTCAGCGCGCCCGCGCCGAGCAGCAGACCCGCCCGCCAGGTCATCGCGGCGTCGGCACGGTGGCCAGCACCGACTCCAGCACCGCGTCCACGGTCACGCCCTCCAGCTCGGCCTCCGGGCGAGGACGCAGCCGGTGCCGCAGCGTGGGCCGGGCGACCGCCTTGACGTCGTCCGGCGTGACGTGGTCGCGGCCGGCCAGCCAGGACCACGCCTTGGCCGTGTTCAGCAGCGCGGTCGCGCCTCGCGGGGACGCGCCCAGCTCCAGCGCGGGCGCGGAGCGGGTGCCCCGGCACAGGTCCACGATGTAGCCGAGCACCGGTTCGGCCACGTGCACGTTCCGCACCTCGGCCCGGGCGGCGGCCAGGTCCGCCACGCCGGCCACCGGGCGTACGCCCGCCGCGCCCAGGTCGCGCGGGTCGAACCCGGCGTGGTGCGCGCGCAGCACGCCCAGCTCCTCCTCCCGCTCCGGCAGCGGCACTGTCAGCTTCAGCAGGAAGCGGTCCAGCTGCGCCTCGGGGAGCGGGTAGGTGCCCTCGTACTCGACGGGGTTCTGGGTGGCCGCGACGATGAACGGGTCCGGCAGCGGACGGCGCTCGCCCTCGACGGAGACCTGCCGTTCCTCCATCACCTCCAGCAGCGCCGACTGCGTCTTGGGCGGGGTGCGGTTGATCTCGTCGGCGAGCAGCAGGTTGGTGAAGACCGGCCCCTCCCGGAACGTGAAGGCGGCGGTGCGCTGGTCGAAGATCAGCGAGCCGGTGACGTCGCCGGGCATCAGGTCGGGGGTGAACTGCACCCGCTTGGCGTCCAGGTCGAGCGCGGCGGCCAGGGTCCGCACCAGCAGCGTCTTGGCCACCCCCGGTACGCCCTCCAGCAGCACGTGCCCCCGGCAGAGCAACGCGATCACCAGGCCGGTGACCACGGCGTCCTGCCCGACGACGGCCTTCGCCACCTCGGCCCGCAGGCGGTGCAGGGCGGCGCGGGCGCCGGACGGGGCGGTGGTCGTGACGGGTCCGGTCACCGGGGGTCTCCTTCGCTCGGATGCGGGGCCAGGGTACGGGTCAGGGCGTCCAGTTCGCGGGCCAGCTCCAGCAGCTCGCGGTCGTTGGCCGGGGCCGGGCCGTGGAGCAGGTCGGCCACCCGTTCCGGGTCGGCGCCGGCGCGCTCGGCGACCCGGGCGGCCACCTCGTCGTCGGGTGTCCCAGGGGGCAGGTTGAGCCGGGTCGTCAGCCGGTCCAGCGCGGCGGCGCGCAACGTCCCGGCGACGGTCTCCCGGGCGCCCGCCCGGCGGTAGAGCCGAGCCCGGCCGCGCACCGTCTCGGCGGACCGGACGGTCACCGGCAGCGGCTCCGACACCGGCGGCCCGTGCCGGCGGGCCCGCCACAGCACCACGAGCAGCCCGGCCAGGGCGAGCTGCACCAGGACGGCCCAGAACCACTGCGGGAAGGCGCCCCAGAGCGGGTTCTCCCACGACCGGTCGGCGCGGTCGGGCGGATCGGGTCGTTCCGACCGGCCGCTGCCGGCCGGCGCGGGCTGCTCGGTGAACGGTGCCGGGGACCAGCTCGGGCGGGTCGGCGCCGGTACCGGCTCGGGCAGGTCGAGCCAGACCAGCGGGCGGTCGCCGCCGAGCAGGCCGGTGGCGAGCGCCTCGTTGCTCCACTCGCCGATCCGGTCGTTGCGGAACGGGTCACTGGCGCCGGCCAGCACCACCTCGACCCGCCCGGGGACGCGCAGCAGCGCGCCGCCGTAGCAGTGGTCGACCTCGGCCGGTCCGGCGTAACGCTGGAGGTCGATCGCGGCGACACCGGCCCGGACCGCCTCGGGCAGCCGGCACGGCGTGCCGTCCGCGTCCGGCGGCACCGCCCGCGCGGCCCAGCGAACGCCGGCCGGCTCGACCGGGACGTCCAGTTCGGCGAGCACCCGCCGGGACGGCTCGACCAGCACCAGCCGGCTGCCCGGCGGGAGGGTGGTCAGGCCGTCGAGCAGGTCCGGGTGCACGAGCCCGGGCGCGGGCACGAACAGCGTGCTCGGCTCGGCGCGGGCGGTACGCAGCGCCGCTGTCAGATCCGTCTCCCGGCGTACCGGCACGCCCTGCGTACGCAGTGCTTCCGCGAGCCGGCTGGCGCCGTCGCCGTCGGTGGCGACCGGGGACAGGAAACCGGGCTCGTCCGCGTCGGGCCGGTCGACCGCGCGCAGCACGAGCGTGGTCACGATCAGCAGCACCGCCAGCCCGAGCGGGACGAGCAACCGGTACGGCCGCCGACGCGGCGCAGTCGTGGCCGCAGTCGTGGTCTCCGGTTCGACGGTGGCGGTCACCGCGGCTCCTCCCCGGTCAGCTCGCGACTCAGGTCGGCGGCGAGATCACGCATCCGCCGGTCGTGCGCGGCGGTGGCGGGGCGCTGGGCGTACCAGAGGTCGGAGAAGATCGCCCCGGCCTCGTGCAGCGTGGGCCGGACCCTCGGCCGGGCACGGGCCGCCGCCTCGGTCAGCTCGACGACTGTGAGCCCGGGGCGGGGCTCCACCACCTGCCGCACGACCAGGAGCCGGACCATCTCGCGCAGCCGCTCCCGGACCGCCTCCGCGTACCGGCCCTCGGCCGCCAGCCGGTCGGCCAGCCCGGGCCCGGCCGGTTCCGGCAGCCGGGGCGCGGGCAGGCGCACGGGCGGCGGGTCGTCGTCACGGGACCGGCGAGGACGCCGGAACCGGGGCCACCTCAGCCGGGGCAGGCGTGGCCACCGCAGCCGGGGGAACCGGAACCGGGGCAGCCGGCGGGGCACCCACGCGGGGAAGAAGTACCATGCCAGCGCCACCAGCAGCGCGACGCCCAGCAGGATCAGCGCGGCCAGCGGCAGCGGCACCACGTCACCGAGGGCCGCCACCGTCTCGGTCCACCACCGGCTCACCGGTACGCCGCCAGCAGGGCGGGCTCGGGCACGCCGGCGGGCGCGCGGGAGAGCCGGATGTCCAGCCCTTCGGTGCGGATCCGGGTCTCCAGGTGGAGCACCGCGTCCAGGCAGGCGAGCGCCGAGTACGCCAGCGCGTTCACGGCGGTGAAGGCGGCGATCGTCACCGGCAGCGCCCAGGCCGAGACGTCGAACAGACCCAGCATGCCCAGCCCGTAGTAGACGCCCAGCCCGATGCCGAGCCGGATCAGCCACCAGCCCAGGTAGCCCAGCAGCCGGATCGCGGCGGCCCGCGCGCCGACCCGGCCGGCGAGGCGTACCGCCCGCCACGGCGCCCGGTGCGCCGGCACCCCGTCCAGCACCAGCACCGGCACCACCAGGCCGAGCAGCGCGTACGCCAGGAACCAGCCCGGCCCGGTCAGCGCGGCGGCGGTGACGGTCAGCCCGACCAGGACGGCGGCCGGCAGCGTCGCGCCCGGCCGGGCGCCGCGCAGCAGCTCCGACGGCGCGGAACGGCGGCCCAGCAGCGCCGCGCCGGCACCGCGTGCGGCCGGGGCGCCGAGCAGCGCGATGATCGCGGCTTCGGTGCCGGCGCCGGCCGCCAGCAGCAGCCAGTACCCGGGAAGGGTGTCGCCGATCTCCGCCGGCCACCAGGCCGGCGGTTCGGCCGCGACCAGCATCCGCAGCGGGTGGAGCACCGCCTGTTCGGCGAGGGCCAGCAGGAGGGCGAGGGGGACGAGCACCCGCGCCTGGTCGCGCAGCAGCAGCACCGCCGCGTCGAGCAGCTCGCCGACGGTCAGCGGACGGCGCGGCAGCACCGCGGTCGGGCCGGCGTCGGGCACGCGTACTCCTGGGCGGGGGAGCGGAGGTGGCGGGCGGGGCGACGCCCGGGGGATCATGGTTGCACGGCGGGTCCGCATCCGGTGGACCCGACCACCCCGGCACGCCACGCTGGGCGGCCACGCCGACTGCTGTGGTGCGTGGGGCCGCTCGGCGCTACGGTTCCGTGGAGACGCCGAACACTCCAGACGAACGGGGATGGAACGATAAACCCCATGAGAGCCCGGGTACTCGTGGTCGACGACGACCCCGCCCTCGCCGAGATGCTCGGCATCGTGCTGCGCAGCGAGGGCTTCGTGCCGTCCTTCGTCGCAGACGGCGAACGGGCGCTGGCCGCCTTCCGCGACAACCGACCGGACATCGTCCTGCTCGACCTGATGCTGCCGGGCATGAGCGGCATCGACGTGGCCCGCGCCATCCGGGGCGAGTCCGGCGTGCCGATCGTGATGCTGACCGCCAAGAGCGACACCGTCGACGTCGTGCTCGGGCTCGAGTCCGGCGCCGACGACTACGTGGTCAAGCCGTTCAAGCCCAAGGAGCTGGTGGCCCGGATGCGGGCCCGGCTCCGCCGGGGCGAGGACGTGGCGCCGGAGATGCTGACCATCGGCCCGCCCGGCAACCAGATCACCATCGACGTGCCGGCCCACACGGTCAGCCGCGACGGCGAGGAGGTGAAGCTGACGCCGCTGGAGTTCGACCTGCTTGTCGCGCTCGCCCGCAAACCGCGCCAGGTCTTCACCCGTGAGGTGCTGCTGGAGCAGGTCTGGGGCTACCGCCACGCGGCGGACACCCGCCTGGTCAACGTGCACGTGCAGCGGCTGCGCGCCAAGATCGAGCCGGATCCGGAGCGACCCGAAATCATCCTCACCGTGCGAGGCGTGGGCTACAAGGCGGGCACCGGATAGCCTGGTCAGCACTGTGTTGACCCCGCTACCCTCCGCGCCCCGCCGGCTACCCGCCGTGCGGGCGCTCTGGCTCGCCCTGACCGGCCGGGCCGCCCGGCTCGCGGCCGCGGTGCACCAGGCGTGGCGGCGGTCGCTCCAGGTCCGTGTCGTCACCATCACGCTCGTGGCGTCGAGCCTGCTGGTGGGCGGTTTCGCCTACCTGATCGCCGACAAGATCACCAGCATCCTGCTGGAGAACGCCGAGACCGACGTGCGACTGCGGCTGAGCAACGGCAGGGAGTACGCGGCCAAGCAGTTCAACCTCTACAGCCAGCCGCAGGAGGCGCAGCTCCAGAACACCATCGACGGCACGGTCAACTACCTGGCCGGCGGAGACCCGACCCAGACCAGCGGCGTGGTGGTGGCGATCACCGCCGACAACTTCGCCGAGTTCATCGAACCGCGAACCACGCCCGAGGTGCCCGTGGACGCGGTGATCGGTGACGAGCTGCGGGCCGCCGTCGCCTCCGGCAAGGTCGCCCACCAGATCCGTACCGGCTCGCTCGGCGGCGAGCGCACGAAATACCTCGTCTACGGTTCCCCGGTGCCGACCAAGTTCGGGCAGGTCGAGCTCTACTACCTCGTACCGCTGGCGCGGCAGGACGCGACGGCGGCCGACGCCCGGGCCACCGTGGTCGCCACCGGCGTCGCGCTGGTGCTCCTGCTCGGCCTGCTGGCCGCCCTGGTCACCCGCCTGGTGGTGACGCCGGTACGGGTGGCCGCGCGCACCGCGCAACGGCTCTCCGCCGGGCTGCTCGACCAGCGCATGGTGGTCTCCGGCGAGGACGACCTCGCCCTGCTGGCCGCCTCGTTCAACCAGATGGCGACGAACCTGCAACGGCAGATCCTCCGGCTGGAGGAGATGTCCCGCCTGCAACGCCGGTTCACCTCCGACGTCTCGCACGAGCTGCGGACGCCGCTGACCACGGTCCGGATGGCCGCCGACCTGATCTTCGCCGAGCGCGACGAGTTCGACCCGGCGGTGGCCCGCAGCGCCGAGCTGCTCCAGGCCGAGCTGGACCGGTTCGAGGAACTGCTCACCGACCTGCTGGAGATCAGCCGGTTCGACGCCGGTTTCGCGGTGCTGGACAGCGAGCCCACCGACCTGGTGCCGGTGGTGCACCGGGTGACCGAGCGGCTGGCCGGGCTGGCCGAGCGGGTCGGCGTGACCATCGAGCTGGACCTGCCGGACACTCCGGTGATCGCCGAGGTCGACCCGCGCCGCGTCGAGCGGGTGCTGCGCAACCTGGTCGGCAACGCGGTCGAGCACGGCGAGGCCAAGCCGGTACGGATCACCCTGGGCCAGGACCAGAGCGCGGTGGCGATCACCGTGCGGGACCACGGCGTCGGCCTCAAGCCGGGGGAGGAGAAGCTGGTGTTCAACCGCTTCTGGCGGGCCGACCCGTCGCGGGCCCGGCAGACCGGCGGCACCGGGCTGGGCCTGTCGATCAGCCTGGAGGACGCCCGCCTGCACGGCGGATGGCTGGAGGCGTGGGGAGCGCCGGGGCAGGGCGCGCAGTTCCGGCTCACCCTGCCGGCCCGCGCCGGGGACCGGCTCACCACCTCCCCGCTGCGGCTGGTGCCGGCCGACGCCACGGTGCCGTTCGGTGGCCCCCGTGACGGCGGCCTGCCCGCTGTCGGGCCCGGTGGCGTACCGGCACTGACCGCCGGACCGGCCGGCGGCGACCACGCGGAGGCGCGGCCGTGAACCGCCGCGTCCTGGCCCTGTTGCTGACCGGCGCGCTGCTGCCGGTCACGCTCGCCGGATGCGGCATCCCGGACGAGACCGACGTGCAGGTGAACGGTTCGGTGCCGGCCGCCGAGTCCGGGGTGTTCAACGGCAGCCCGGCCCGGCCGCCCGAACCGGCCGACAGCAACGAGCCGGTGCCGTTCATCGAGAACTACCTGCGGGCCGCCGCGGCCGGGGAACGCGACCAGGCGTACGCCCGGGCCCGGAAGTTCCTCGCCGAGGAGGCCCGCGACCTGCTTCCGGGCAAGCCGCAGACCAGCGAGATCGAGTTGACGGTGGTGCGGCTGCGGGAGAAGCCGGAGAGCACGCCGCCGAACAACCAGGGCACCAGCACCGTGACGCTCAAGGTGCAGCAGGTGGGCGTGCTGCGCGCCGACGGCACGCTCGGCCCGCCGGTGGCGAGCGAGACGCAGTACGTCTTCGAGCTGCGCCGCGCCGACCCCGGCACCGGCCTGCTGATCACCGACCTGCCGAACATCCTGCTGGCCAGCGACTCGGCGGTGCGCGAGTACTACCGCGCCCGCACCGTCTACTTCTGGAACACCGACCTGACCCGGCTGGTGCCGGACCAGCGCTACCTGCTCTCGACGGCGCCGACCGAGCGGCGCATCACCGAGGTGATGAAGTGGCTGGCCGACCGTCCGTCGGACTGGCTGGCCCCCGCCGTGACCGGGCTGCCGGACGGCACCCAGCTGATCAACAACGCGACCGGCGCGGACGGTCACTGGGAGATCAACCTCAACATGCCGGGCGCCAACGAACAGCGGCTGACCCGGCTCGGCACGCAGTTGGCGTGGTCGCTGTCGGACCTGGACGGCCAGGTCGACCTGAAGATCCAGAACCAGAAGCGGCTCACCGTCGACCTGCGGCGGGAACGCGTCTCGGTCACCGCCTATCCCCGCGGCGCGGATCCGATGCGGTACGCCGTCTACGACGGCGCCGTCCGTCCCCTCGGGTTCGGCAACGAGTCCCGGGCCGCCGCGCCGTTGCCGCCCGCGGAGAACCGCAACGTCGTCTCCGCGTCGCTCGCCCGCGCCGAGGACCAGGTGCTCGCCGCGCTCGTGGTGACCGGGCCGGACAACCGCAGGCGGCTCAAGGTGGGCACCGGCCCGGAACCGGTCGCGGTGTTCAGCCCCGGCGACCGGACGTTCCGGGCCATGAGCCGTCCCACCTGGCTGCGGTCGCTGAGCAAGACCCGCCCGGGCGGTCTGGTGGCGGCCGACGGCCGGCTCTACCGGTTCGACGGCGTGGGCCGGATGAGTGAGATCCCGCTGTCGGTACCCGGGCCGGTGACGGCTGTCGCCGGCTCACTCGACGGGCACCGGATCGTGCTGGCCTCCGGCGGCGCGGTCTTCGTCGCCGCGGTGAGCGTCGACGGTGGCGTGGTCAGCCTCGGACAGCCCCGCCGGGTCACCACGCTGCTCACCGGCGTGACGGTGGTGGACTGGGTGGCGGAGAACGAGCTGGCGCTGGCCGGCAACGAGGCGGACCGGCGTTCGGCGATCCATCAGCTCAGCGTCGACGGCGCCTGGGAGACCCCGCTGACGGTGGAGATCGGCGCACCGGTGACCCAGCTCGCCGGGTATCCGGGCGGCGGTGACCGTGGCCTGGCCGCGTTCTCGTTCATGTTCGAGACGGACGGCGCGGCCTGGCGGAACAACCCGTTCGACTACGTGAAGCGGGAGCAGGTGCTCGACGTTCCGGCGGGAAGCCGGGCGACAAACCCGACCGCGCCGTTCTTCCTCTACTGACCGCCCGTGCGTGACCTGGGCGGGCTCTGGTCGGACCTGACCGACCTCGTGCTGCCTGCCGGGTGCGCCGGTTGTGGCGCGACGTCGGTGCGGCTGCGGCACGGCTTCTGCTCCGGCTGCGTGCGCGAGCTGGAGTCGTTGCGTCCAGCACCGGCCCGGCCCGATCCGGCCCCGCCCGGCCTTCCGCCCTGCGTGGCGCTCGGCCCGTACGGCGGCGCGCTGCGCGAGGGGCTGCTGGCGTACAAGGAGAGGGGTCGGCACGGGCTGGCCCGGCCGCTGGGGGCGCTGCTGGCCGAGGTGGTCGCGGCGGCGGTGGGGCCGCCCGGCCCGGTGACGCTGGTGGCGGTCCCGGACACCGCCCGCGCGGCCCGGGCCCGCTACGGCGACCACCTCGACCGGTTGGTCCGGCCGGCGGCGGACCGGCTGCGCGCGGCCGGGTGGCCGGTACGGGTGCTGCGCCCGCTGCGCGCGCTGCCCCGGACCGACTCGGTGGAGCTGGACAGCGCCGGGCGGGCCGCCGCGGCCGAGGCCGCGTTCCGGCTGCGCCGTCCGCCGGGCGGACACCGGCCGGCCGGCACTGTCGTGCTGCTCGACGACATCGTCACCACCGGCGCCACGCTGGCGGTGGTGAGCCGGATGTTGCACCGCGCGGGAATGACGCCAAAGGCCGCGGCGGTGCTCGCCGCAACGCAAAAGCGGCACCATCGGTGACGCTTCGTGCATCCGTTTCACCCCTTGGTGTATGAGGTGTTAAATTCCGCGACCGCCTTCGGCAACCAGGGGTGACGGGTGGCCGAACAGGAGTTAGCGTTTCGGTGTCGGGGGTAGTGAGGATGCCAACCTTCCCCCGGCACTGGAAGGAGGCGTAGCCGAACAACACCGGTCGACGCCGAGCGGGCCCTCCCGGGTGCGTCGACCGGATGATCCGGACCGAACGACCGTCCGAACAAGGGAGGTCACGTGGACATCGTGGTCAAGGGCCGTAACGTCGAAGTGCCGGACCATTACCGGGTACACGTAGCCGAGAAGCTCGCGAAGATCGAACGCTACGACCAGAAGCTAATTCGCGTGGACGTCGAGTTGTTCCACGAGCGCAATCCACGCCAGGCGGACACCTGCCAGCGGGTGGAGATCACGTGCGTGACGCGCGGCCCGGTGATCCGGGCCGAGGCCTGCACGAACGACTTCTACAGCGCGCTCGACGCCGCCATCGCCAAGCTGGACACGCGCTTCCGCCGCGCGGCGGACCGCCGCCGGGTGCACCGGGGACGGCCGCCGATCTCAGTGGCCGCCGCGACCGCCGGGCTGCCGGTGGCCGACCTCGACGGGCCCGGTCTGGCGGCGCGCGACGGCCACGGCGCCGCCACCGCCGTCGCCGAGCGTCCCGACGAGGACCGTTACGCCGAATACGACGACCAGCCGTGGCACATCGCCCGGGCGAAGGTCCACCCCGCCGACCCGATGACCGTCGATGACGCGTTGTTCCAGATGGAACTGGTCGGCCACGACTTCTACCTGTTCCAGGACAAGGAGTCCGGCCGCCCGAGCGTGGTCTACCGGCGGCACGCGTACGACTACGGGATCATCCAGCTCGACACGTGACCCCTCGACCGGGCAGGACGGGCTCCGCACGGGGCCCGTCCTCAGCTCCCGTCGGTGGCCAACCGGCCGTAGACCACCGAGTCGACGCGGATGCCCTCCGGGCCGGGAAGCCGGCCGCGCAGCAGCCCCTCCCGCCGGAAGCCGGCCCGTTCCAGGACCCGCTGCGAGGCGACGTTGTCCGGCCGGGTACCGGCCCAGAGCCGGGCCACCCCGATGCCGAACGCCCATTCGGCGACAAGCCGGACGGTGCGGGCCGCCAGCCCGCGCCCGCGCGCCTCGGGCAGCAGGCTGTAGCCGAGCATGGCCTGCCCGGTGGCCGGCTCGTCGTAGAACAGCGCGCAGCCGCCGACGACAGTGCCGGTGGCCGCGTCGAGGATCGCCAGGTCGGCGGCCTCGCCCGCCAGCCAGCGGCTCGCCGCCAGCCGGCAGCGCCGCGCGAGCGCCGCGCGCTCCGGTGCCACCGGCGGCACCCGGTTGGCCACCACCTCCAGCAGCGTGTGCAGCCGGTACAGCGTGTCGGTGTCCGCCGGCTCCACCGGGCGCAGTGTCACGACGCCGTCGGTGAGCCGGCCGTCCGGCAGGTCCGGCAGCAGCCGGGCGACCGGCCCGGGCGGGTCGTCGGCCAGCCGCACCCAGGCGATCAGATCCTGGCGTACGCCGTCGCCGTCCGCCCCCGCCGCCCGGCGTACGCCCTCGTGCCGGTAACCGCAGGCGAGCGCGATGCGCTGGCTCGCCACGTTCTCCGTCCGGGTGAGCAGTTCCAGCCGGGCCGCCCCGGCGGTGAACGCCCGCTCGGTCAGCAGCCGGGTGGCGGCGGTGGCCACGCCCCGGCCGCGCGCCGCCGGTCCCACCCAGTAGCCGATCTCGTACGTGGCCCGCTCCGCGCTGAGCCGGGTCAGCCCGATGCTGCCGAGCAGCCGGTCGGTCGCCGGGTCGGCGATCGTGTACGCGGCGCCGCCCGCCGCCCACGCCGCCGGTGCCCCCTCGGTGATCCACCACCGGGCGGCGTCGGCGTCGTACGGGTCGGGCAGCAGGGGCATGAACCGGCGGATCTCCGGATCCGCGCAACCGGCCACCATGTCCGGTACGTCCGCGAGGTGGCACTGCCGCAGCCGTACGCCGTACCCCTCGGTCGTCTCCGGCGTCACGCCAGGTCGCCCGGCAGGAGGCCGCCGATCCACACGTCCTGCCGCTCGCCGCGGTGCTGGACGCCGCCGCGCAGCGTGCCCTCGACGGTGAAGCCGGCCTTCTCGGCGGCCCGCCGGGAGGCGGTGTTGCCGACGTTCGCGCGCCACTCGATCCGGGCCAGGCCGAGCGTGGTGAAGCCCCAGGCGCACACCGCGGCGAGCGCGGCCGGCAGGTAGCCCCGGCCGCGCGCGTGCGGCGCGGTCATGTAACCCACGTCGGCCACCAGCGGGTCTCCGGCCATGATGCGCAGGTCGATCGACGCGACGTAGCGGTCGTCCGGGTCGGCCACGGCGAACGTCACCGCGGTGCCCCGCGCCCAGGCCGGGCGCACCACGTCGCGCAGGAAGCCCTCGGCGTGCTCCGGCCGGTACGGGTGCGGCACCGTGGTCCAGTGGACGGTCTGCTCGTCCTGACAGGTGCGCGTCACCTCGGGCAGGTCGCGTTCCTCCAGCGCGCGCAGCCGCAGCTCGGTGTTCCCGGCGGTGGCGAACAGGACCGGCTGCGGCCGGCCGAAGACGGCGGCCCGGCGAGCCTGGAGCGTGTCCGGGCCGTAGGGGATCGGCTCGCCCGCCGCGGCGACCTCGCCGGGGAGCAGCGAGCCGATCCAGCCCTCGGCCCGCCCGCCGGGGCTGGGATGTGCCAGCCGCAGCTCACCGTCGATCCGGAAGCCGGCGCGCAGCGCGACCAGCCGGGAGGCGTGGTTGCCGATCTCGGCCTGCCAGGTGAGCCGGCGCAGCTTGAGCGCGTCGAACGCCCAGCGGGCCAGCGCGCGGGTGGCGCGGACCGCGACGCCCCGGCCCCGGGCCCACGGCGCGGTCCAGTAGCCGACCTCCGCCGACTCCAGCGCGCGGTCGACGGAGACCAGGCCGATCGAGGCGAACAGCTCACCGGTGCCGGCGTCGCAGACCGCGAACTGCGCGGCGGTGCCCTCGGCCCAGGCGGTGGCGCTGATCGTGGTGACGAACTCGGTCGCGTGCTCCGGGAGGTACGGGCGAGGTACGGTGGTCCAGCGCTGGATGTCCGGATCCTGGCAGGCGCGGTGCACCGCGTCGGCGTCCTCGGCGCGCCACGGGCGCAGCAGCAGGCCGTCCTCGATGATCTCCACAGGCTCCATTCGAGCCATCGTGCCGGATCGTTCGCGCACGGCGTAACCCGATTAGCGGCCGGTGGCGCACGGTGGCGGCGTTATGTCGGTTTCCGGAGTCCGGACCGCCGCCACCAGTGACCATCGTCGCGTCGGAGCGCCTACGATGGTTCGAGACCGTCTAGGGGAGCGTTGATCCGTGTCGATTCTGGAAAAGGTCCTTCGCGCCGGCGAAGGCCGCATGGTGCGTCGGCTGAAGGCCATCGCGGCCGCCGTCAACTCGATCGAGGACGACTACGTCAACCTCAGTGACGACGAGCTGCGCGGCATGACCGACCAGTTCAAGGAGCGCCTCGAGGACGGCGAGACCCTCGACGACCTGCTGCCCGAGGCGTTCGCGGTGTGCCGGGAGGCCGCCTCGCGGGTGCTCGGCCAGCGCCCCTACGACGTCCAGGTGATGGGTGGCGCGGCGCTGCACTTCGGCAACATCGCCGAGATGAAGACCGGTGAGGGCAAGACGCTGACCTCGGTCATGCCGGTCTACCTGAACGCGCTCGCCGGCAAGGGCGTGCACGTGATCACCGTGAACGACTACCTGGCGGAGCGCGACGCCGCCTGGATGGGCCGGGTGCACGAGTTCCTCGGCCTGAGCGTCGGCGTGGTGCTGCCCAACCGGCCCGCCACCGAGCACCGCGCGGCCTACGAGTGCGACATCACCTACGGCACGAACAACGAGTTCGGCTTCGACTACCTGCGCGACAACATGGCCTGGTCGAAGGAGGAACTGGTCCAGCGCGGCCACTTCTTCGCCGTGGTCGACGAGGTCGACTCGATCCTGATCGACGAAGCGCGTACCCCGCTGATCATCTCCGGCCCGGCCGAGCACTCCGCCCGGTGGTACCAGGAGTTCTCCGCCGTGGTGGCCCGGCTCCAGCCCGGCACCGACGGCGAGGGCGACTACGAGGTCGACTACGCCAAGCGGACCATCGCCATCACCGAGCGCGGCGTGGCCAAGGTGGAGGACCGCCTGGGCATCGACAACCTCTACGAGTCGGTGAACACCCCGCTGGTCGGCTACCTGAACAACGCCATCAAGGCCAAGGAGCTCTACAAGCGCGACAAGGACTACATCGTCAACGACGGCGAGGTCCTGATCGTCGACGAGTTCACCGGCCGCATCCTGCACGGCCGTCGCTACAACGAGGGCATGCACCAGGCGATCGAGGCCAAGGAGGGTGTGGAGATTAAGCAGGAGAACCAGACGCTGGCCACCATCACCCTCCAGAACTACTTCCGCCTCTACGAGAAGCTCTCCGGCATGACCGGTACCGCCCAGACCGAGGCGGGCGAGTTCAACAAGGTCTACAAGGTCGGCGTCGTGACCATCCCGACGCACCGGCCGATGGTCCGGCTCGACCGGCCCGACGTCATCTACAAGACCGAGAAGGCCAAGTTCAACGCCGTCGTCGAGGACATCGCCGAGCGGCACGAGCAGGGCCAGCCGGTGCTGGTCGGCACCGTCTCGGTGGAGAACTCCGAGATCCTGTCGCACATGCTGCGCCGCCGCGGCATCCCGCACTCGGTGCTGAACGCGAAGTTCCACGCCAAGGAGGCGGAGATCGTCGCGCAGGCCGGGCGCAAGGGCGCGGTCACCGTCGCGACGAACATGGCCGGCCGCGGCACCGACATCCTGCTCGGCGGCAACCCCGAGTTCCTCGCCGCGAACGAGCTGCGCCAGCGCGGGCTCGACCCGGTCGAGCAGCCGGAGGAGTACGCCAAGGCGATGGAGGAGATCCTCCCGACCTGGAAGCAGGCGTGCGACGTCGAGGCGGAGGAGGTCGCCGCCGCCGGTGGGCTCTACGTGCTGGGCACCGAGCGGCACGAGTCCCGCCGGATCGACAACCAGCTGCGCGGTCGTGCCGGCCGCCAGGGCGACCCGGGCGAGTCCCGCTTCTACCTGTCGCTGCAGGACGAGCTGATGAAGCGCTTCCGGGCCGGCGCGGTCGAGGCGGTGATGGACCGCTTCAACATCCCCGAGGACGTGCCCATCGAGTCGAAGATGGTCACCCGGCAGATCAAGAGCGCCCAGGCCCAGATCGAGGGCCAGAACGCCGAGATCCGCAAGAACGTCCTCAAGTACGACGAGGTGCTGAACAAGCAGCGCCAGGTGATCTACGCCGAGCGCCTCCGGGTGCTCAACGGCGAGGACCTGTCCGACCAGGTCCGCAACATGATCGACGACGTGGTGACCGCGTACGTGGTCGGCGCGACGAGCGACGGCTACGCCGAGGACTGGGACCTCGAACAGCTCTGGTCCAGCCTCAAGCAGCTCTACCCGGTCGGCATCACCATCGACGAGCTGGAGGAGGAGCTCGGCTCCCGCTCCGGCATCGACCAGGACTTCCTGCTCGCCCGCCTCAAGGAGGACGCGCACGCCGCGTACGACAGGCGTGAGGAGAGCCTCGGCGAGGAGGCGGTCCGCCAGCTGGAGCGGATGGTCCTGCTCCAGGTGATCGACCGCAAGTGGCGCGAGCACCTCTACGAGATGGACTACCTCCAGGAGGGCATCAGCCTCCGGGCGTACGCCCAGCGCGACCCGGTCATCGAGTACCAGCGCGAGGGCTTCGACATGTTCGCCACCATGATGGACGGCATCAAGGAGGAGACTGTCGGCTTCCTCTACAACCTGGACGTCCAGGTCGAGGAGGCGGAGCCGGATGCCGAGGAGGTGCAGCTGCTGGAGAAGCCGGTGGAGATCCGGGCGAAGGGTCTCAACCGCGCGCCGCAGCAGCAGGGCCTGCAATACTCCGCGCCCGCCGTGGACGGCGAGGCCGGCCGGGGCGCCCCGGTGATCGAGCGGCCCGAGCAGCAGGCGCCGGCCCTCGGCATCGGCCAGCAGTCCTCGGAGCGCCCGGCCGCCGCCACGCCGCGCCGTGCTCCGGCCGGGGCGAGCGGCCAGGCTGTGGCCGCCAGCACCGCCCGGCGGGCCGCTCCCGGCCAGGTCGACGGCGGCGAGGGCCCGTCCCGTAACGCGCCCTGCCCGTGTGGCTCGGGCCGCAAGTACAAGCGCTGCCACGGCTCGCCAAACGGCGGCAACTGACCCCGAACGCGCGCCCCGACGGGCCCCGGCCTTCCGGCCGGGGCCCGTCGTCGTCCTCCGGCCCGTCCTCCCGT
Organism: Micromonospora sp. NPDC048169; assembly: GCF_040652815.1. NCBI lineage: Bacteria > Bacillati > Actinomycetota > Actinomycetes > Micromonosporales > Micromonosporaceae > Micromonospora > Micromonospora sp. NPDC048169. The sequence goes on along the minus strand of NZ_JBEZMS010000024.1, from coordinate 28,997 downwards.
CCTCCCGTCCGTCCTCCCGTCCTCCCTGGGCCGATCTTGCAGTTGCGGCCCCTGTTGTGACCGATTCATGCCGACATGGGGGTCCGAAAGTGCAAGATCGCGGGATTTGGTGGGGTGGCGCGGGCCGGAGATCCTGGTTGTTGCACTGACCTCTCGTTAGGCGAGATTGGCGTTCCGCCTAGTGGAAGCGGCGGAGATCTTGGTAGGAAAGGGCCCCTATGGGGGCCGTTTGGTACCAAGATCTCGCCGGGAGCCGGGAGCCGGGAGCCGGGAGCCGGGAGCCGGGAGCCGGGAGCCGGGAGCCGGTTGGCTACGCCCGCTCACAGGTCGACGCGGGTGGCCGCGGCGCGTCGAGTCAGGTCGGAGAGGCGACGGCCGGGCTCAAAGGACGTCCAGCACCTGGCACAGCCAGGTGCCTCGGCGGCGTTCCAGGCGTATCGCGACCGCCCAGCTCGCGCCGCCGGCCCCGGCGAACACGGCGGTGGCCTCGACCGCGCCCGCGCGGGGCTCGCAGACCCGCAGACGCCGCAGCAGCAACGCCGGTCGGGCGGTACGGCGGCGCACCGGCGTGACCCGGCGGGCCGCGCGGGTCAGCTCGACCGACACCGGACCGGCCGCCTCGGGCACGCAGAGCGGCCGGAGCTGGCCGGGCGGCCGGAAGCCGTTCACGATCTCCAGGAAGGTGCGCACGAACAGGTGCGCGGCCCGCGCTCCCTCGGGCGTGGCGGAGGCGAGGGCTGTTGCGGGCGTGCCGGACCAGCGTGGCCACGCTGCTGCCGGGTCGGGGGCGCGGCCGGGCGGGCGCGCGGTGGCACGGGGGCGCGGGCCGGCCAGGTCGAGTGTGAGCTGCCCGGCGGGACTCCAGAGCGGTTCCTCGTCGGTGCAGGGTGGATCGAGCGGCGGGGCGGGCCGGAGACGGACCGGCGGGCGGGGTGCGCGGGGACGGCGGGTGTCGACCATCTCAAATCCTTGCGTTTGCCTTCGTTTGCCTCCGACAGGCTCTCATCTTCCCGGACTCGTGCGACCGCCGTCAATGGCGCACGGTTGGCGGGCGGTCACTCCTCGTCGCGCTCGCCGAGCGGGTTGCCGCGCACCCATTCGGCGGTCTCGGCGTACTTGCGCTCGATGTATTCCTCCAGCCGGGCGCGCTCGACCCGCCACTGGCCCCGGCCACCGATCTTGATCGCGGGCAGCTCGCCGCTGCGGACCATGTGGTAGACCTGCGAGTCCGAGACGTTCAGCTCGGCGGCGACGTCGGACAGCAGCAGGAACCTCGACTCCACGGTGACTCCCGGGGTTGGTTTCGTTTGCTTCAGTTTGCCATCACTGAGTGACACGGCCATGTGCCCGTTCGGGAGACACACCGGCGGGAGACTTCACCCGCGCGGGTGCCGGGTGTATGACGGTCTCGGCGTACGGCATGATCGGCGCCCGGAGCCGGCGTCCGCCGGCGATCGGCCTGAGTGTGGGAGTGACCGGTGACCGACGAGCTTGTCCGGGTGTACCTGCCGGCGACTGTCCCCATGCTCGCCCGGCTGCGCGACGAGGGGCTGAGCGCCGAGGCGGCGCACGCAGTGACCCCGGAGCTGCGCGAGTGGTACGCCGAGGGCGACGAGGAGGAACTGGAGTACGTGGCCTTCACCCGGGCCGCCCAGGACGCGCTGCTCCTGCTCCGGCACGATCCCGCCGCGCCCCGGCGACGGGTGGTGGTCTCGGCCGACCTGCCCGCCCGGGCGGTCGGCCGGGTCGTCGGCGACCTGGGATCGAGCGTGGTCCGGCCGGCCGGGCCGGTGCCCGTGAAGTCGGTGGCCGCGCTGCACGTGGACGGCGCTGACGCGGTCGAGGACGTGGCGGCCGCCGTCGACGTGGTGGTGGAGGCCCAGGCCGGCGACCCGGACGCCCAGTTCACAGTCGACGGCGCCGAGGACCACGAACTGGAGTGGTACGACGTGACCGAGCTGGACCTGCTGCTGCGCGAAGCGGGCTGACGGCGCGGCGGTTCAGGCCGCCGGCTCGTCCTCGTCGTCCACCGGACGCGGGCCGAGCGTGCGCCCGAAGACGATGAGCGTGGTCAGCGCGCCCACGAAGAGCACCCAGATGCCGTTGTCCACCCGCGAGGTGCCCAGCGCGGTCTGCGCCACTTCGTCGGCCTCGCTGAGCGCGGCGGCCAGGTCGAGCAGCCCGCGCCCGCCGATCCGGATGATCACCTCGGTGAGCAGCAGGAGCAGGCCCGCGCCGGCGCCGGCGATCAGGTACGCCGGCCAGCGCAGCGGCGACGCCGCGCCGTCGCGGCGCTCCGCCCGGCGCCGGGACCAGGTGAGATAGAGGTACGCGGCCAGCCCGGCGAGCAGCCCGGCGAGCAACGACTCGGTACGCGAGACCCACTTCGCGGCGTCCAGCACCGACTGCTGCGTCTCCCCGGCGCCGAACAGGTCGGAGAGCGGGTCGCGGGCACGGCTGAACAGCACCACGAAGATCTGCGCGGTGAGCGTCGCGACGGTGATCGCCCCCACCACCCGGGCCTGGCGCGCACCGGCCATCGCCCCGCCGATGATCGCGGCTGCCGCCGTGGTGCCGGCGATGGTGTTCGTGGTGGCGTTGTCCGCGTACGTCAGGTTGATCGCCACGGCGGCGACGAGCCCGACCAGGAGGCCGGCGCCGACGGCGGCCAGGAAGCGGAGCGTGGCGCGGCCCAGCCGGTTGGTCGCGAGCAGGGCCACTGTGGCGCCGGTGACCAGCGCGGCGGTGATGACGCCGGGCAGCGCGTACGCGGAGAGGCTGATCGCGGTGACGCCGGCAGCTGTCGAGTGGATCGCCTCCCGGGTGGACCAGAGCATGGCGGCCAGCCACCCGATCGAGACCAGGGCGAGCACGAGCGCGCCCGGGGCGAACTCCGGACGCCCGGCCGCGACGACCTCGTCCGTGTTCGCCTCGCCGACCGACGGCTCGACGGCCTCGGGCTGATCCGTCTCGGCGGCCGTGGAGCTGCCGGGCTGGTTGCTCATCGTCTTCCCTTCGACGGTCGCCGGATCTCCCCGCGCCGGGCCGGGCAGGTCACCGGTCATCCAGCGTACGCGGCGTGCCGCCGCTCCTCGGGCGGGCCGGGCGCGGCAGGCGCCAGAACCGATCACGCCGAAGGATCAACGACGTGTCGTCCCGTACTCCGATGTTTCGTCGGTCGTGGGTGGGCGGCGGCCGAAGGTCCGGAGACAGCCGGCTTGTCCGGTGTGCCGGGGAGGCGCGGCCCGCGGGCGCGTCTCGTGACAGAATCGGGGGCAGGTCCCGCCGCCGCCTCACCCCGCGGTGTCCGGCGTCCGGCCGCCCGGCCGGGGCCCGCGGGTCCGGTTTCGCCGCCGTCGTCGAGATCGCCAGGAGCTGTGATGGACGCCGTGTTCTCCGTACCCGAGCCCCTCAACGAGCCGGTACACACCTACGAGCCCGGCAGCGCCGACCGGGAGCGGCTCCAGCGGAGGCTGGCCGAACTGGCCGCCGAGCGGATCGAGCTGCCGATGACTATCGCCGGTGAGCGGCGGATGGCCGGCGGCGCGTCGATCGACGTGGTGCAGCCGCACAAGCACGCGCACGTCCTCGGCGTCACCGGGCACGCCACCCACGACGACGCCCGCGCCGCGGTCCGGGCCGCGAAGGACGCCGCGCCGATGTGGCGCGCGCTGCCGTTCGAGGAGCGGGCCGCGGTCTTCCTGCGCGCCGCCGACCTGCTGGCCGGCCCCTGGCGGGACACGCTCAACGCGGCCACCATGCTCGGCCAGTCCAAGACGGCCGTCCAGGCCGAGATCGACTCGGCCTGCGAGCTGATCGACTTCCTCCGGTTCAACGTGCACTTCGCCCGGCGGCTCCTGGCCGAGCAGCCGCTGTCCTCGCCCGGGGTCTGGAACCGCCTCGACCACCGGCCGCTGGAGGGCTTCGTCTACGCGATCACCCCGTTCAACTTCACCGCGATCGCCGGCAACCTGCCGTCCGCGCCGGCCATGCTCGGCAACACGGTGGTCTGGAAGCCGTCCCCGACGCAGCAGTTCGCGGCGCACTTCACCATGCGCCTGTTCGAGGCCGCCGGCCTGCCGCCCGGTGTGATCAACATGGTCACCGGGCGCGGCGAGGAGGTCTCCGAGGTGGTGCTCGCCGACCCGGACCTCGCCGGCATCCACTTCACCGGCTCGACGAAGGTGTTCCAGCACCTGTGGAAGACCGTCGGCGACAACATCGCCCGCTACCGGGGCTACCCCCGGCTGGTCGGCGAGACCGGCGGCAAGGACTTCGTGGTCGCGCACACCAGCGCCGACGTGGACGCGCTGCACACCGCGCTGATCCGGGGCGCCTACGAATACCAGGGCCAGAAGTGCTCGGCCGCCTCCCGGGCGTACGTCCCGCGGTCGCTCTGGGAGGGCGGGCTGCGCGACCGGCTCGCCGCCACCGCCGACTCGCTGACCTACGGCGACGTGACCGACTTCAGCAACTTCGGCGGCGCGGTGATCGACGACAAGGCGTTCGGCCGGCACACCGCCGCGCTGGAGCTGATCAAGGGCGACGACTCCTGCCGGATCCTGGCCGGCGGCACCGCCGACGACTCGGTCGGCTACTTCGTCCGTCCGACGCTGTTCGAGTGCTCCGACGCCGCGCACGAGACGTTCACCACCGAGTACTTCGGGCCGATCCTCGGCGTGCACGTCTTCGACGACGCCCGCTTCGACGAGGTGGTCGCCCAGGCCGAGTCGATCGCGCCGTACGCGCTGACCGGGTCGATCTTCGCGACCGACCGCCGGGTAATCGACCAGGTGGCGGAGAAGATGCGGTACGCGGCGGGCAACTTCTACATCAACGACAAGCCGACCGGCGCGGTCGTCGGGCAGCAGCCGTTCGGCGGCGCCCGGGCCAGCGGCACCAACGACAAGGCGGGTTCCTGGCACAACCTGGTCCGCTGGATGTCGCCCCGGACGATCAAGGAGACGTTCGTCCCGGCGACCGATCACGTCTACCCGCACATGGGCTGAGGCGCTCGAAGAGGGCCCGTCCCGGCCGGGGCGGGCCCTCTTCCTCATCCGACAGTGCACATCGGACCCGTCATCGGGTGCCGAAATGAGCAAATCCTGGACGCCGGAGCCGACAAAGTGGCAGCTTAGAGGGCATGGCGGAATCCGGAGTCAACCCGACGGCAGCAGCTCTGCTCGGTCTGCTGCACGACGGCCCGATGACTGGCGGCCAGTTGATGGCCGCCGCTGAGCGCCGTCTGGCGCCGTACTGGTCGATGACCCGCAGCCAGGTCTACCGGGAGCTGCCGGTCCTGGCCGAGAAGGGTCTGGTGCGGCTCGGCAAGCCCGGGCCGCGGATGAGCCAGCCGTACGCGCTGACGGCGGCCGGAAAACGGACATTCTCCCGCTGGCTCGCGGAGAATCCCGGCAAGGACACGATCCGTAACCCGATAGCGCTACGGATCGCGTTCGGCGGCCTGCACTCGGCGAGCCAGCTCAAGAACCTGTACGCCACGGCGAACGAGTACCACACCGAGGCGCTGGCGGCGGTGCGGGAGCAGGTCAAGAACGCCAAGAAGGAAGGCGACAGCTACGACGCCAGCGCGCTGGAGTTCGCCGTCGCCTACCACAAGGCGGCGCTGTCCTGGCTGAAGACCGCGCCCGTCGGCTGACCACCTGGGGCGCACTCGCTGGAGTGGGCAGCGCAGACTTTTCGCGCGTGACTGCGGGGCTCGCAGGCTCACTCCTCGCACGCGCCGGTAGTCTTGTCTGTCGTGACCGCTGCCGATTACGCCGAACAGCTCAAGGATCTCGACGCCACGCTGCGCAACATCGAGGCCGTGCTCGACCTCGACAAGCTGCGCGAGCAGAAGGCCCGGCTGGAGCAGGAGGCCTCCGCGCCCGACCTCTGGGACGACCAGGCCAAGGCGCAGCAGGTGACGTCGCAGCTGTCGTACGTCAACGGCGAGATCACCAAGCTGGGTGACCTGCGCTCCCGGCTCGACGACGCCGGCGTGCTGCTGGAGCTGGCCCAGGCCGAGGACGACCCGGGTGTGCTGACCGAGGTCGAGTCGGAGATCACCGGGCTGACCAAGGCCATCCAGGAGATGGAGGTCCGCACGCTGCTCTCCGGCGAGTACGACTCGCGGGAGGCGCTCGTCGCGATCCGGGCCGGCGCCGGTGGCGTGGACGCCGCCGACTTCGCCGAGATGCTGCTGCGGATGTACCTGCGCTGGGCCGAGCGGCACGGCTACCCGACCGAGGTCTACGAGACCTCGTACGCCGAGGAGGCGGGCCTCAAGTCGGCCACGTTCACGGTGAAGGTGCCCTACGCCTACGGCACGCTGAGCGTGGAGTCCGGCACGCACCGGCTGGTGCGGATCAGCCCGTTCGACAACCAGGGCCGCCGGCAGACCAGCTTCGCCGGGGTCGAGGTGCTGCCGGTCACCGAGCAGACCGACCACATCGACATCCCGGAGAACGAGGTCCGGGTGGACGTCTACCGGTCGTCCGGGCCGGGTGGGCAGAGCGTCAACACCACCGACTCGGCGGTGCGGCTGACCCACATCCCCACCGGCATCGTGGTGACCTGCCAGAACGAGAAGTCCCAGCTGCAGAACAAGGCCTCCGCGATGCGGGTGCTCCAGTCCCGCCTGCTGGAGCGCAAGCGGCAGGAGGAGGAGGAGAAGCTGGCCGGCCTGAAGACCGGCAGCACCAGCTCCTGGGGCGACCAGATGCGCTCGTACGTCCTACACCCGTATCAGATGGTGAAGGATCTGCGTACCGAACAGGAGACGGGCAATCCGTCCTCGGTCTTCGACGGTGACCTGGACAGCTTCATCGAGGCGGGAATCCGCTGGCGGAAGCAGCAGCAGCTCACCGCTGACGGTGCGTGATCACGTTTGGACGCAGCGCGTCATCGATCTCGTGTTGACCGGGTAAATCGATGACGCGCACCGCTTCGGCGGGGCGTGGGGCTTGGCTCTGCGGTTACACCGCGTAGACTACCGACCCGTGATTCAGCTTGAGCAAGTGACGAAGACGTACCCGAAGGCGTCCCGGCCTTCGCTCGACAACGTGTCCGTCTCGATCGAGAAGGGCGAGTTCGTCTTCTTCATCGGTCCATCCGGCTCCGGCAAGTCCACCATCATCAAGTTGCTGCTGCACGAGGTCACGCCCAACAAGGGCCGGGTCGTCGTCAACGGCAAGGACGTCACCTCGATGCGTTCCTGGAAGCGACCCCACTTCCGGCGTTCCATCGGCTGCGTCTTCCAGGACTTCCGGTTGCTGCCGAACCGCACCGCGTACGAGAACGTGGCGTTCGCGCTGGAGGTGATCGGTAAGACGAAGGCGGTCGCCCGCCGGGTCGTGCCGGAGGTGCTGGAGCTGGTCGGTCTCGGCGGCAAGGAGCACCGCTACCCGCACGAGCTGTCCGGTGGTGAGCAGCAGCGTGTCGCGGTGGCCCGGGCGTTCGTCAACCGGCCGCTGATCCTGCTGGCCGACGAGCCGACCGGAAACCTGGACCCGGACACCTCGATCGAGATCATGCGCCTGCTGGACCGGATCAACCGCACCGGCACGACCGTCGTGATGGTCACGCACGACTCCAACATCGTGAACCAGATGCGGCGCCGGGTCATCGAGATCGAGAGCGGCCGCATCGTGCGCGACCAGGCCCGGGGCGTCTACGGCTGAGCCGGCCGACGTTCCGTAGACCCTGACGACGAAACCTCACGCCGGAGAGCCGGAGGATATCCCGATGCGGATGAAGTACGTCCTGTCCGAAGTACTGGTCGGGCTGTGGCGCAACGTCACGATGACCATCGCCATGATCATCACAATGGCGGTGTCGCTGTTCATGCTGGGCGGCAGCGGCCTTCTCTACCAGAAGGTCGGCGACATGAAGGACCTCTACTACGAGAACGTCGAGGTCTCGATCTTCCTGAAGACCGATGCCACCAAGGAACAGGTCGACGCGCTGGGCCAGCAGCTCGGCCAGGACCCGCTGGTCAAGGACTCGACGTACGTCAACAAGGAGCAGGCGTACGAGCGCTTCCAGCAGATGTACGCCGACGCCCCGGACCTGGTCAGCGCCGTCAAGCCGGACCAGCTTCCCGAGTCGTACCGGGTCAAGCTGAACGATCCGGAGCAGTACAAGGAGATCTACGACAAGTACAAGGCCACCGAGGGCATCGACACGATCGTCGACCAGAGCAAGCTGCTCGACAAGGTCTTCGGCGTGCTGAGCGGCTTCCAGAACGGAGCGCTCGCGATCGCCACGGTGATGGCCATCGCCGCCCTGCTGCTCGTCGCGAACACCATCCAGGTCGCCGCGTACAGCAAGCGGCGTGAGGTGGCGGTCATGAAGCTGGTCGGCGCGTCGAACTGGTTCATCCAGGCGCCGTTCGTGCTGGAGGCGGTGGTGGCCGGTCTGTTCGGCTCCATCCTCGGCCTGCTCGCGTTGATCGGGGTGAAGGTGGTGGCGGCCGGCAGCTCGATGGCCGCACTGGAGGGCCTGATCACCCCGATCTCCTGGTCCGAGATCTTCCTGACCTTCCCGCTGATGGCCGCCGTCGGTGGCGTGGTCAGCGCGGTCACCGCCTGGGTCACGCTCCGCTTCTACCTGCGGGTCTAGTCACCTCCTGCGGCTCGACGAGGGCCCTTCCGCGCCGGAATAAACCGCGCGGGAGGGCCCTTGTGGTTCCGGTAGCATGATCTCCGCTCGCCGGCCGGTGGCCGGTGAGTCGATCGGGAAGGGGGTGGCGCCGATGCCACGGGAAAAGGGTCGGAAGGTGGTCGCCTCCAACAAGAAGGCACGCCACGACTACGCCATCCTCGACACGTACGAGGCGGGCATGGCGCTCACCGGTACCGAGGTGAAGTCGCTGCGGGCGGGGCGGGCGTCGCTCGTGGACGCGTTCGCCCAGGAGCGGGACGGCGAGATCTACCTGCACGCCATGCACATCCCGGAGTACGCCCAGGGCACCTGGACCAACCACGAGCCCCGGCGCACCCGCAAGCTGCTGCTCAACCGGCTGGAGATCGACCGGCTGCTGGGCAAGCTCAAGGAGAGCGGCCTGACGCTGGTGCCGTTGCAGGTCTACTTCTCCGACGGCTGGGCCAAGGTGGAGATCGGCCTGGCCCGGGGTAAGAAGTCGTACGACAAGCGCCAGGACCTGGCCAAGCGGGACGCCGCCAAGGAGATCGCCCGGGCGGTGGGCCGGCGCGGCAAGGGCATGGCTGAGTGATACGTCCGGTTCGTCCGGCTGCCCGCGTCCAGTGGGCCTCGGGATGAATCCGGTTGCGCCAGGCGTTACGCTTGGTGTGCTGCCGACAGGGGCAGCGCTTCGAGGGGGTGACTGGTTTCGACTTCGTACGCAGCGACAGGGGAAGCGAGCCGAGGAAGCCGACGTCGTCTCGAGAATCGGTCGTCGGAAACCAATAAGCGCCAAGAACAATCGCGCTGACTTCGCTCTCGCCGCCTGAGGCGAGTAGCAAGTCTGTCGGCCTGGGAGCGCCTTCGACCCAGTTAGCCGGCATCAGCTAGAAGGCTGGCCAATCGGACCCGGTCGCGGGGTCCGTGCGGCGAGATCAATCAGCGACTGGGCCCGTCACACCAACTTGCTCGCGTGAGCGGTGGGGCCGAGTAGAGGCATAGCGAGCTGCGCTCGGAGAAGCCCTGACAAACCGGCGAAGGACCCGGGTTCGATTCCCGGCACCTCCACTACACGGCCTGTGCGCCCCGGTCTACGAGGACCGGGGCGCACAGCCGTCTGAGGCGCGAGATGCGATCGGGGCAGGTGAGGCCCGAGGGGCAGATGAGGCGGCCCCGACCGCTGGACAGCGCCGGTGACCGGGTTCACCATCGCCATACGGGTTCGCACCCAGCAGCGGGAGGTGTCCCATGGTCACCAGTCCGATCCAGCAGCCGACCGTAGTGCTCCCGAGCGCCTCCGGCGACCTGCGCGCCCTCGGGCGGGCGCTGGCCACCGCCGGGCCGCGCTGGCGGGAGAGACTGCTCGCCGACCTCGACCCCGTCCGGCGGGGCTTCGCCGAACACGTCCGCGTCACCGAGGAACCGGGCGGCCACTACGCCGACCTGGTGCGCGCCGCGCCGCGACTGGACCGGGGCGTACGCCTGCTGGTCGCCGAGCACGCCGCGATCAGCGGGGCGCTCGCCGCGCTCCAGCACGCCGTACGCCTGCCGGGGGTGTCCGCGGCGGAGGTGCGGGCGCGCACCCGCGACCTGCTGCGCGCGTTGGACCGGCACCGGCGGCACGGTGCCGACCTGCTCTGGGAGGCGTACCAGGCCGACCTCGGCGGCGAGGACTGAGCCGGGAACCGGCCGGGGCGGCCACGCGTCCAAGCGGTATGCGCCGCGTGCTCGCCCTGCTCGGGATCCCGTTGCTGGCCCTCTCCGCCTGCGCCTCGCCCGGCGCCGATCCGGGGGTGGCCCCGCCGGCCGGCCCGGACCAGCGGACCGCGTTCACCGAGCGGGCGCAGGAGGTCGCAGCGGGCTGGCGGCCCGTGCCGGGCTGGCGCGACGGGTACGTGCCGCTCCAGGAAGCCACAGTGCTCACCGGCGACCCGGGCTTCACCGACGAGACGAAGACGGCGTTCGGGGCCGGCTGGTACCGGGACCAGATCCCGATCCCGGCCGCCGTGCCGAAGGACGGCACGATCCGGTTCCCCGACGGCACGCTGCGGGTGCCGCTGGTGAGCGCCGCCGACGCGTACGCCCAGCTCCGCCAGGGCGACCCGCCGCCCTGCGACGGGCGCCCGGCCGCACCGGACCCGGCACCGACCGGGCGGCCCGGCCCGAACGACCCGGTGTCGACCTCGGCGCCGGGCGCGTGCGTGGCGCTCACCGTGACCGGGGTACGGCTGGGCAGCGCGCCGGTGTTGACCAGCCGTGGCCGCGCCGAGGTGCCCGCCTGGCTGTTCACAGTGGACGAGCTGGCCGTACCCGTGGCGCGGATCGCCGTGGCGCCGCGCGTGACCGGCCGGGCCCCCGGCGGCGCGGTGCCCACCCGGCCGCTGCCGGCGGGCCTGGTGTCCGCGCAGGAGCTGCGGGCGGTCGAGGGCAACCGGATCGACTACGTGCTCGGCGTCGGCGCCTGCGACGGGCCGCCCACCCCGCTGGTGCTGGAACGGCCGGACGTGGTGGTGATCGGCGGCGCCGTGATCGCCTCCACCGGCGTCTGCACCGCGCAGCTCGTGCTGAAGCCGGTCAGCGTCACGCTCGACGCGCCGCTCGGCGGACGTGTCGTGCTGGACGCCGGCAGCGGCGCCCCGTTGACCGTCCGGCCCGGCTGAGGCTCACAGGATCCGTGGCACGTCGGTGCTGATCGCCACCGGCAGCACCGTCGGCCGGTCCGCGGCCAGCGCTGTGGCGAGCGCCGCACCGAGCCCGTCCAGGGTGGTCGCCTCACCGGCGCAGCCGTAGCCGTGCGCCACCGCCGTCACGTCGAGCCCGGGCAGGTCCAGCGCCGGCACGCCCGGAGTGTGCTTCAGCTCGGCGAACGCCTTGAGGATCGCGTACTGCCGGTTCACCGGGACCACGACGGCGAGCGGCAGGCGCAGCCGCGCCGCCGTCCACAGCGCCTGCACCGAGTAGTGGAACGAGCCGTCGCCGACCACCGCGACCACCGGGCGGCCACGCCCGGTGTCGCGTTCGGCAAGGGCCATCCCGACCGCAGCCGGCAGCCCGAACCCGAGACCGCCGCTGGCCATCGTCAGGTACGAGCGCGGCCGGTCGATCGGCAGCCGGCGGCGCAGCGCGGCCAGGTTCGACGGCGACTCCTGCACCAGCACCCCGTCCGCCGGCCACGCGTCAGCCAGCGCGGCGAACAGCGCGTCGGCGCTCGGCGGGTCGGCCGGCTCGGGCGGGGCCGGCCGCGGTCGCGGTGACGGCGCCGCCCGGCCGGTCGCCGGCAGAAGCTCGCACAGCGCGGCCATGGTCAGCCCGGCGTCGCCGAGCAGGCTCTCGCCGACCGGCGCGCGGGCCGCCTCGTCCGGGTCGTCGGTGACGTGCAGCAGCCGCGTGTCGCCGGGCAGGTAGTCGCCCGGCACGTGCGGGTAGTAGCGGAACACCGGGGCACCCACCACGAGCACCACGTCGTGGCCGCGCAGCGCCTCCGACAGCGGTCCGATCGCGTACGGCAGCACGCCCCGAAAGTGCGGATGCCGCTCGGGGAACACGGCCCGCTCCGGCGCCGGGGCGGCCCAGACCGGGGCGGCCAGGTGCTCGGCCAGCGCGACCGCCTCGGGCCAGGCGTCCGACCGGTCCACCGCCGCTCCGAGCACCAGCGCCGGGGTCCTGGCGGCGGCCAGCACGTCGGCGAAGCCCCGCAGCCGGTCCGGGTCCGGCGCGATCCGGGTGGCGACGGTGCGCACCTGCGGCGGCGGGTCGGCCGGGCGGTCCCAGTCGTCCATCGGCAGGGAGAGGAACACCGGCCCGGCCGGTGGCTGCACCGCCGAGGCGTACGCCCGCATGAAGGCCGCCGGGATGTCCTGTGCGCGGGTGGGCTCGTGCGCCCACTTGACGTACGGCTGGGCCAGCTCGACCGCCCGCGGGCTGGCCAGGCGCGGTTCGATCAGCAGCATCTCGCGGGTCTGCTGCCCGGCGCTGACGATCAGCGGGGTCCGGTTGTGCCAGGCGGTGACCAGGTTGCCCATGCCGTTGCCGGTGCCCGGCGCGGTGTGCAGGTTGACGTGTGCGGGCCGGCCGGTGCCCTGGGCGTACCCGTCGGCCATGGCGACCGCCGACGCCTCCTGGAGCGCGTGCACGTAGTGGAAGTCGTCCGGGAAGTCGGCGAGGAACGGCTCCTCGGTCGAGCCGGGGTTGCCGAAGACGGTGGTCAGGCCGAGCGCGCGCAGCAGGTCGTACGTCGCCTCCCGCACCGTCGCCATGGCCGGCCGCCTCCGTCCTCACACGCGGATGCCGGATCCGGTCCGGTGCCCAGTCTCCCGACCAGCCGAATCTATCGGGCTTAAGCCGACTTTTCGGGCGCTTCCCGCGCTCAGGGCAGCGGGAACGGCAGCGTGATCCCGTCCAGCGCGCTCCCGCACCGGCAGTCCCGCTCGGCGGGCAGCGCCGCCACGGCGTCCAGCAGCAGCCCACGCAGCCGGTCGGTGTTCTCCGCGAAGACCCGGAACACCTCCTCATGGGTGACCGACTCGCCCGCCTCGACGCCCGCGTCCAGGTCCGTCACCAGCGCGATCGACGTGTAGCAGAGCGCCAGCTCACGGGCGAGCACCGCCTCCGGGTGGCCGGTCATGTTGACGATCGTGCCGCCCATCGAGGCGAACCAGCGCGACTCCGCCCGCGTCGAGAAGCGCGGACCCTCGACCACCACGACGGTCCCGCCGTCCACCGCCGGCACGCCACGCCCGGCCGCCGTGTCCAGTAGCGTGCGCCGCCCGGCCGGGCAGTACGGATCGGCGAACGACACGTGCACCGCGCCCCTGTCGTAGTAGGTCTGCGTGCGCCCGCTGGTGCGGTCGATCAACTGATCCGGCACCACGAACGTCCCCGGGCCCAGCTCCGGCCGCAGGCCGCCCACCGCGCACGGCGCCAGCACCTGGCGTACGCCCAGCGACCGCAGCGCCCACAGGTTCGCCCGGTACGGGATCAGGTGCGGCGGGTACCTGTGGTCGCGCCCGTGCCGGGGCAGGAACGCCACCCGGCGACCGCCCACCTCGGCGACCGTGATCGGGCCCGACGGTGCGCCGTACGGGGTGTCCACCACGTGCTCCACCCCGTCGAGCAGGGCGTAGAGCCCCGACCCGCCGATCACCGCCAGTTCGGCCTGCGCCGCCATTCGGCCCTCCCTCGATCCGTCGTGATCACCCGCCGTCAGACCTTAACCAGCGGGCCGGGTGCAGGCTATGGTGCGTGACATGGCGTTGACAGGGTGGACGGTCGACGGCCTCGGGCCCGTACGGGCACACGGCTGACGGGTGTCGGACATGCAGGGTAAGGGGCAAGAGATCGGTGGCCGGGCCATGGAGTCGATGACCGGACGGCTGCTGGTCGCGACACCGGGGCTCAAGGACCCGAACTTCGACCGTACGGTCGTGCTGCTCGTCGCCCACGAACCCGGCGGCGCCCTCGGGGTGGTGCTGAACCGCGCCACCGAGGTCTCGGTGGCCGACGTGCTCGGCGACTGGAGCGACCTGGCCGGCGACCCGGCGGTGCTGTTCGAGGGCGGCCCGGTGCAGCCCGACTCGGCCATCTGCCTGGCCCGCATGCGGCACCCGGTCCGCCCGGTCAAGGGCTTCCACCGCGTCTCCGGCGCGGTCGGCACCATCGACCTCTCGGTCGACCCGGAGAAGCTGCGCGAGGCCATCGGCGGCATCCGGGTGTTCGCCGGCTACTCCGGCTGGGGCGCCGGTCAGGTGGAGCGCGAGATCGAGGAGGGCTCCTGGTTCGTGTTCGACGCGCTGCCCGGCGACGCCTTCGTCGACCGGCCGGATGATCTCTGGCCGATGGTGCTGCGCCGGCAGGGCGGCATGATGGCGGCGGTGGCCCACTTCCCGCCGGACGTGGCGCTGAACTGACCCGGGTGCGGGGGACCCCGCGAGATGACCATGCCGGACGGCGTGTGTATAGTTCTCTCCGTGCCCGGGCGACCGGGGACGACCGCAAGGGGCCGTGGCGCAGCTGGTAGCGCACCACACTGGCAGTGTGGGGGTCAGGGGTTCGAGTCCCCTCGGCTCCACCCTTGGGACAACAGGTCAGCGGCCTGGTCGGATGATCATCGACCGGGTCGCTGATTGCTTTTCGCCCGACGTTCCCGCTTGTTGTCATTGCCCATTCCTCTGAGGGGCGAGGAACTGGGCACCGCAGTGACCAGTTGTCGAGGCAGCAATTGGCATGCCTGCACGACGGTCCCTGCCGACGGTTCTGAGTGCGCGCGACGGCAGGCGGGGTGGCGGTCGGTCAGCGACACCGGTAGTGCTTGGTCCTTGCTTGGAGGGCCTCTCCGGCCTCTATTCCGTGGTGCAACGGCTGGGCGCTATCCCAACAGAGTGCGGGCCCTTTGGCTCGGCCTTAAGGTCGTGACCTTGTACGGGCAGTTCCTGTCCGTCAGCAAGGTGTAGGCATTGATGGCGCGATCGGCGGCGTCCCAGGCTTGCTCGGCCGGCGACATGCCTCTGCCGCGGTTCCGGAAGAGAGCGCCGTAGAACGCGGAGCAGAACACGCCGCTCTCGTGCCAGCCGACGTTTGCGGAGGTGCCGATGTAGGTCACTTCCCCTTGTAGGCAGTCGCGCACCGCCTTCTGCCACACGCCGGTGCCGGTCCTGCAGCCGTCCGCGATGATGGCGCTCGTCGAAATCCCCTTGCTCTGTGCCGCCGCCACCTCCCCAAGATGCTCCAAGGAGATCTCGACCTCGCCGTCCGTGCTGCTGAATGTCGGCGTGATTGTGTGGTCGCCGTGCGCCATGACGTGAAGGACATCGCATGACGCGGTGAATGCGGACAACACCGTGCTGGGATCTCGGGACCGAACGAAGTCGATGTCGACGACGGGTTCGTCGCACCCGGCGTTGATGTTCTGAAGCGTCGACTGCACGAAGGTCATCGCCGCGTCGAACGATGAATCCAGGCCGAGGTCCAGCAGGCTTACTCGTCTGCGCTTCATATGGCCCTCCCCATATCGCGGCTGCGATGCGAAAGGACTGACTTTATGTTCCCGTGCTCGCCGTGTCGTTCGGATGAGTGTCCGCTCGGCACTCGCCCTTCGGCGGGCATCGATATCCGATGGGTTGAACGATCAGCGGGAGGGGCCGAGCGTGTAACGAGGACTTGAGCGGGCCGGCGAGCCACTCCCGCCAGCGATGGAGGGCTCCATGCGAGCGAAACGCTCTGGTGGGAGCACAGCCTCGCAGGACTCTGCTGTGCAGGCCCCTTCTGCATGCATAATGAATGCATGGTTGCTCTTCAGATCCGCGACGTGCCGGAAGAGGTGCGAGATGCCCTGGCGGCGCAGGCAAAGGCGCGCGGGCAGTCGCTCCAGACGTACCTGCTGGAACTGGTGGAGACGCAGGCTCGACGGCTGCGAAACACAGCCGCCCTCGATCGCTTCGCCGGTCGATCGGACGGCGCTCGCTCCCTGCCGGGCGAGAGTGCCGCCGAGCTGAACGACCAGCGGGAGCAGCGCGGGCCGCAGGGGAGCGCCGCGTGATAGTGGTGGATGCGTCGGTGCTGGCCGACGCCCTGATCGACGACGGTCCGATCGGGGATGCGGCGCGAGCGGAACTGACCGGAGATCCACACTGGGCCGCGCCGAGCCATCTGCTGGTCGAGGTCATGTCCGTGATCAGGGGCAAGGTGCTCGGTGGGAGGCTCGGCCCTGCCCGGGCGCAGGAGGCGATCGACATCCTGCCCTCGCTGGTCATCGACGAGGTAGGCGTCGCAGCGCTGTTGGACCGGATGTGGCAGTTGCGGGGCAACGTGTCGGCGTACGACGCGGCCTACGTCGCCGCGGCGGAGCTGCTGGCCTGCCCCCTGGTCACCGGTGACGGACGGCTCGCGAAGGCCGGCGGCGTGCGCTGCGAGGTCCGACTGCTCGCGGCGTCCTGACGGCAGCAGTCTCGGCCCGAAAGTCGGATCATCAGGCGGTGCCTCCGGGGGATGATCATGAGCGTCCACCCGTGATTCGACCGTGAGGGAGAGCACCGTGAACGACGCCATCCGCATCCGCCAGGCCGGCCCGGACGACGCGGCTGCGGTGGACGCCCTGGTCCGGGAGATCGCGGCCCACGAGGGGGAGAGCGAGCACGTCGGCGCGACCCCCGATCGATGGCGCGAGGTGCTCGGCCGCGCCGACGTGACGGTCCTGCTGGCCGAGCGGAACGGTGAGACGCTCGGCTACGTCTCCGCGCAGCGGCGCCTGCACATGTGGAGCGGTGAGGACATCGTCGCGCTCGACGACCTGTTCGTCCGTGCCGAGGCCCGGGACGGTGGTGTGGGCCGACGGCTGATGACCGCGCTGGCCGAGCGGGCCGCCGTCGACCGGCTCGTCATCCGGTGGGAGGTGAAGCCGGAGAACGAGGCGGCGCAGCGGTTCTACCGCCGGCTCGGCGGCATGCTCTTCCCGAAGGTGGTCGTCCGCTGGCTGCCCGAGAGCTACCTGCCGCTGATCGAAGACCCGCGGTAGCAGTTCAACCGGCCGCCGGGCCCGCAAGCGCCAGCGCCCAGCACAGCGCGCCGAACCCGGCCGTGCTCGCCAGCGTCCGGACCACGTTCCAGGTGACCCAGGCGGACTCGAAGCGCTCCCGCGCCACACCGGGATCCGCCGCCCCGGCCGCCGCGAGCGCGTCGTTGAGCGGCACGTTCACCGCCACGGTGACGGCGAACATCACCAGGTAGAGCGCCAGCCCGGCGACGATCCACGGCAGCGCCGGCCGGGCCGCACCCCGCCACGCCAGCACCGCCGCGAGCGCGGCCAGCACCGGCGTGCCCAGGAAGGCAAGCAGGAACCAGCCGTTGACGATGGTGACGTTGACGCGCTGCATGGCGTCCACGAACGTGCGGTCGTCCGCGCCGCGCAGCGCCGGCATCACGGCGTACGCGAACGCGGCGAACAGGCCCGCCATCAGCCCGGCCCCCACTGTGGCACCGACCAGCGTCAGTTGTTGTACGAGTCGCATGTCCTCATCGAACCGCCGCGCGGTGAGACGGCCCATGGTCAGGACGCGCGACCCTGTGTTCAATCGTCTCGTGGACGCCGTCTCCGGCCTGCTCGACGGTCCCCGGGCGCGGGGCGCCTTCCTGCTGCGCTCGATCCTCACCCCGCCCTGGTCGATGCTGATCCGGGACGAGGCACCGCTCACGCTGGTCGCCGTGGTGCGCGGGGACGCCTGGATCGTGCCCGAGGAGGGGGAGGCCGCGCGGCTCGGCGACGGTGACGTGGCGATCGTGCGCGGGGCGTCCCCGTACACGGTGGCGGACGACCCGGCGACGGTGCCGCAGGTGGTCGTGCACCCGGGGCAGCGCTGCACCACACCGGACGGGCGCGAGCTGTTCGCGATGACGCGCTGGGGCGTACGCACCTGGGGCAACGGGCCGGACGGCCGGACCGTGCTGCTCACCGGCACGTACCCGGTGCGGGGCACTGTCGGGCGGCGGCTGCTGGACGCGCTGCCGCAGCTCGCGGTGGTCCGGCGCGAGTCCTGGGACACGCCCCTGGTGCCGCTGCTGGCCGCCGAGATCGTCAAGGACGACCCCGGCCAGGAGGCGGTCCTCGACCGCCTGCTCGACCTGCTGCTCATCGCCGCGCTGCGGGAGTGGTTCGCCCGGCCCGGCGCCGCCGCGCCCGCCTGGTACCGGGCGTACGCCGATCCGGTGGTCGGCCGCGCGCTGCGGATGCTGCACCACGAGCCGGCCCGGCCGTGGACGGTGGCGTCGCTCGCCGCCGAGGTGGGGATGTCCCGGGCGGCGCTGGCCCGGCGCTTCACCGCGCTGGTCGGCGAGCCGCCCATGTCGTACCTGACAGGCTGGCGGCTGGCGCTCGCGGCCGACCTGCTCCGCGAGCCCGGCGCCACAGTCGGCGCGGTGGCCCGCCGGGTCGGCTACGGCAGCTCGTTCGCCCTGAGTACGGCGTTCAAGCGCCGGTACGGCGTGAGCCCGCGCCGGCACGTCGCCCCGGCTAGATTGGCCGGATGACTGTCGACCTGTTCGCCGGCGTCCCGATCAGTGATCTCGCCATGTCGACGGCCTGGTACGAGCGACTGCTTGGCGACCCGCCGCAGTTCCTGCCCAACGACCACGAAGCGGTGTGGGAGCTGGCGGAGCACCGCTACCTCTACATTGAGGTGCGGCCCGGCCACGCCGGTCACGCCATGCAGACGATCTTCGTCGAAGACTTCGACTCCCGTGTCGCGGCGATCGCCGCCCGCGGGCTGGAGCCGGCCGCGCGGGAGACCTACGACAACGGCGTCCGCAAGGTGATCTTCCACGACCCGGACGGCAACGAGATCGGCTTCGGCGGCGCCCCGGCCTGACCGGGCCGCGGTGATCCGCGGCCCGGCCGGCGAGGTCAGCGGGGGCGTCGCGTCTTCGGCAGGTCGAACTGGTCGGCCCGGCGGCAGTCCTTCTGGCCGCCGATCGCCTGCGGGCCGACCTTCTCCAGCGCCTTCCGGGCGCGCTGGCGGCCCAGGTTCCAGGCGTACCAGGGGTCCGGCTCGGCGAGGTCGTCGGCGATCCAGCTCAGCGTGCACCGGCGTACCGGATCGGGGAGCTTGGCGAGCGCCGGCGTGGCGTCGGCGGACAGCGCCCGCAGGTACCACGCGTCGATCTTGCCGGTCTGCTCGTAGCGCAGCGTGTTGCGGCGGGCGACGTAGTCCTCGGGGTTGAGCACGGCCAGGCCGAGCAGCATCGCCACAGCCAGCGCGAGCGTGGTGCCGGGAATCCACCGGCCCCGCCACCGCACGCCCGCCGCGAGGATCATCAGGAACACCGTGCCGAGCAGCATCTCGAAGGCCATCACGAAGATCCGCTCGCCGGTGAAGCTGTAGACCTTCTGGTACGTCCACATGCGGGACAGCGCCGACGCCACGATCACCACGCTCAGCGCGCTGATCAGCCCGAGCAGGACGCGCAGCAGGAGCCGCTCGACCGGCTGCTCCCGGCGTGCCCAGCGGCTCACCCCGCCCAGCACCACCACGGTCAGCAGCGTGACGAACAGCAGCTGCCAGAAACCGCTGCGCGCGTACTCGGCGTAGCTGAGACCGGCCACCCGCTGCACGTGCCGCTGCCCGCCGAAGAGCGTGGTGAACTGCACCACCACGAACCCGGCGAACAGCAGCGTGAGCGCGCCGATGGCCGGGGCCCACTCCAGCAGGCCGAGACGGCGCTCACCCGCGCGATCCACGGTGGACAGGTCGGGCGGCGCGGCGAGCGTGTAGAGCGCGGCCACGGCGATCAGCCCGCCCACCACTGCGAGGAACAGCCAGCCGAACACCGTACCGATGTTGATCTCGGGAACGAGCGAGCCGAGCGCCTCGGAGAACGCCGCGTCGGCCGACGCGAGCAGGCTGCCGAAGACCAGGAGCACCACGACCGTGGCGACGACCGAGACGGTCACCTTGCGCACCGTCGCCTCCTGCGGCGAGGCGGTGACGTGCCGGCGTACCCAGGGCAGGCCCCGCAACGCCGCGAACGGCGTGGCCACCAGGCCGAACAGGATCGAGCGCACCAGCCGGCCGCCGATGATCGCGAGCGTGGCGCAGCCGAGCGCGCCGAGCACACAGAACGTCACCAGCCACCAGGCGTTGCGGAACGCCGGTACGGCGATCAGGGCCAGGGCGGCCACCGCCCACCCGGCCCGGATGAGCTTGTCGGCGCGCGGCAGATCCGTGGTCCTGGACCGGACCGCCAGCCCCACCGCGAGCGTGAGCGTGAGCCACCCCAGGAACCAGCCGACGCCGACGCGGCCCAGCGGCACGAAGACCGCGCTGCCGATCGCGGCGGCCAGCACCGCGAGCGGCACGGCCCGCCCGGTCGCCGCCTTCGGGCCGGGCCAGCGCGCGCCGAGGAACGAGGTCCGTGGCACCGGCGGGCGCGGCGCCCACACCGGCGCCTGCGGGTGCCCACCCCACGCCATGCCGGGGTGCGGCGGCGCGGGCGTCGGCCCAACGCCGGGTGGAGGCGGCGTACCCGGAGCGCGCGGCGCACCCGGCGCGGGCGACGGCCCGGAGGCCGGCTGCGTCCCCGGCGCCACCCATGACCCGGATGCCGGCTGCGTGCCCGGGGGAGCAGCAGGCGTTTGCGAGGCTCCCGGCGGGCCGGAGGTCGCGGGCGTGGCCGTCTGCGGAGCGCCATCTCCGGGAATCGCGCCGGCCTCACCGGAGCCGGTCGTGGCCGCCTCCGCTGCGGCGGCGCCTGCGACGGACGGCTTCGAGTCGGCCGCCTGGGTGCCGGCCGACGCCGCCGGGGCGGCATCCGGCGTGGACGATGCCGCGTCGCCGGTGGCCGAGGACGTTCCGCCCGCCTGCTCCCGGCGAGCGGCCGGAACGGCGTCCGGTGGGGCGGCGACAGGCTCTTCGCCCGCCGGCCGGTCGGCCAGTGCGGCGGCAGGGGCGACGCCCTCCACGGGGGAGCGCTCGGCGGCGGGCGCGGTGGCCTGGGCGGGCACCGCCGCCGCAGGCTGGCCGGTCGCCGTCGGCTGGCCGATCGCGGGGACCAGCGGGAGGAACAAGGCGTACCCCTGGGTGCCGGGCGGCACGCTGACCGGAATGGCCCAGCCGGGCTGCCCCTCGGCGCCGGGCCAGGGCACCGGCGGGGGAGCACCCTCCACTGTGGGCAGGACCAGCAGGTACGGCTGCGCGGTGGCGGGGACGTCGCCCGGGGCGGGGCCGGCCGCGGGGGCGGCGCGGGACGGCTCGGGGGACGGTGCCGGCTCGGTCAAGGGGCGCTCCTCGATCACAGGGTTTCGTCACTGTAGGACCCCTACGGCGTCCGCCGCCGTCCCGGTTGTCCGTTCGGTCACGTTGCCCCGGCCGATCGGCGCGGATCGAACCTTTGGCGGCTCGTGGCCGTACCAGTGCGCGGGAGGTCGATCACATGGCCGCACGTCGCGCGCTCGCCGCGCTCGCCGCCGTCGCCGCGACGGTGCCGCTGACCGCCGCGCCGGCCGCGGCGCACGGTGCGCCGACCAGCCCGCTGAGCCGGGCCGCCGCGTGCGGGCCGGAGGGCGGTCGGGCGAAGACGCCCGCCTGCCGGGCGGCGGTCGCCGCCGGAGCGGCGGTACGCGAGTGGGACAACATCCGGGTGGCCCGGATCGACGGGCGGGACCGGGAACGCATCCCGGACGGGGAGCTGTGCAGCGGCGGGCTGTCCGCGTACCGGGGACTGGACCTGCCGCGCGCCGACTGGCCGGCCACCACGTTGACCGCCGGGGCGTCGCACACGTTCCGCTACCGCACCACCATCCCGCACCGGGGCACGTTCCGGTACTACGTCACCACCGGCTCGTACTCACCGAAGCGCGTGCTGACCTGGGCGGACCTGGAGAAGAAGCCGTTCCTTCAGGTCACCGACCCGCCGATCCGCTCGGGCGCGTACGAGATGCGGGGGCGGCTGCCCGCCGAGCGGACCGGCCGGCACATCGTCTACGTCATCTGGCAGAACTCGGACACCCAGGACACGTACTACTCCTGCTCGGACGTGATCCTCCGGGCGGCACGCGGTGAGCCGGACGCGCCGCCGGCAGCGCCGCAGGCGAGCGCGTCACCTCCGCGTACCCTCGCCGGAGCGGCGACCGGCGACGAGCCGGCGGTGCCGGTCGCGGCGGTGACCGACGACGGACCGCTGTCCCGGCCGTTGCTCGTCGGCGCGGCGGCGCTCGTCGTCGCGCTGCTCGCGGCGGCAGTGGCCGGGATGCGGCTGAGCCGGACCGGCGGGCCGCCGCCCGGGCGGCCGTGCGGTGTCCGCAACCACCGCGCCGGGCGGCGCCGGATCTGGTGACTCAGCCCAGCACCGCCCTGATCGCGGCCAGGTCGTCACCGTCCAGGTCGAGGTCCTCCAGCGCGGCGACGTTGCCCTCCAGCTGGGCCACGCTGCTCGCGCCGATGATGAGGCTGGTCATGCGCGGGTCGCGTAGCGCCCAGGCCAGGGCGAGCTGCGCGAGGGTCTGCCCGCGCCGCCGCGCCACCGCCGCGAGCCCGCGGACCGTCGCCATCGTCTGGTCGTCGAGGTCGCTCTCGTCCAGGAAGACGCTCGTGCGCACCCGGGAGTCGGCCGGGATGCCGTCCAGGTAACGGTCGGTGAGCAGGCCCTGGGCGAGCGGGCTGTAGGCGATGCAGCCGGCACCGACGCGCTCCAGCGTGTCCAGCAGGCCGTCGCGCTCGGTCCAGCGGTTCATCATCGAGTACGACGGCTGGTTGATCAGCAGCGGCGTGCCGAGGTCGCGCAGGATCGCGGCGGCCCGCTCGGTCTGCTCCGAGTCGTAGTTGGAGATGCCCACGTAGAGCGCCTTGCCGGAGCGGACGATCGCGTCGAGCGCGCCCATCGTCTCCTCCAGCGGGGTCTCCGGGTCGAACCGGTGCGAGTAGAAGATGTCGACGTAGTCCACCCCGAGGCGGCGCAGCGACTGGTCCAGCGAGGAGATCAGGTACTTGCGCGAGCCCCACTCGCCGTACGGGCCGGGCCACATCAGGTAGCCCGCCTTGCTGGAGATCACCAGCTCGTCCCGGTACGGCTTCAGGTCGGTGGCGAGCAGCCGGCCGAAGTTCTCCTCCGCCGAACCGGGCGGCGGGCCGTAGTTGTTCGCCAGGTCGAAGTGGGTGATGCCGAGGTCGAAGGCGCGGCGGACGATGTCGCGCTGCCGCTCGAAGGGGCGGTCCGGTCCGAAGTTGTGCCACAGGCCGAGGGAGATGACGGGTAGCTTCAGCCCGCTCCGGCCGCTGCGCCGGTAGATCATCTCGTGGTAACGGTCGTCGCTGGCGAGGTATGTCACGAGGTCATTCTGTCGCCGTGGGAGTGTGGCCGCAGCGGCGCGGGTACGTTCGGCCTCATGCGTTACGTGCCGCTCGACACCCCCAAGCCCATTTCCAAGATCGGCCTCGGTACCTGGCAGTTCGGCTCCAAAGAGTGGGGCTACGGCCCGGAGTACGAGCGCCGCGCCGCCGAGATCGTCCGGCGGGCGCTCGACCTGGGCGTCACGCTGTTCGACACCGCCGAGCTGTACGGCTTCGGCCGCAGCGAGCGCATCCTCGGCGAGGCGCTGGGCGAGGACCGGGCCAAGGTCGTGGTCGCCACCAAGATCTTCCCGCTGCTGCCGGTCGCCCCCGTGGTGCAGCAGCGCGCTGTCGCCTCCGCCGCCCGGCTCGGCGTCGAGGGCATCGACCTCTACCAGGTCCACCAGGCCAACCCGGTGGTCGCCGACACCACCACCATGCGCGGCATGCGCGCGCTGCAGGACGTCGGGCTGGTCGGCGAGGTCGGCGTCAGCAACTACGGCCTGCGCCGGTGGCGGTTCGCCGAGGCCGCGCTGGGCCGCCGGGTGCTGAGCAACCAGGTCCGCTACAGCATGATCGACCGCGGCCCCGAGGAAGACCTCATCCCGTACGCGGAGCAGGCCGGCCGGATCGTCATCGCGTACTCCCCGCTGGCGCAGGGTTTCCTCTCCGGCCGCTACGACGCCACGAACCCGCCCGCCGGGGCGGTACGCCGGGCCAACCCGTACTTCCTGCCGGAGAACCTGGAACGCGGCGCCGCGCTGATCGCCACGCTGCGTGAGGTCGCCGACGCGCACGACGCCACGCCGAGCCAGATCGCGCTCGCGTACGTGCTGCGGCACCCCAACGTGGTGGCCATCCCGGGCGCCTCCGGGGTCGAGCAGATGGAACGCAACGCGGCCGCCGCCGAGATCGATCTCGCCGACGACGAGTACGCCGCCCTGGTCGCCGCCGCGCACGCGTTCCGCCCGGTCACCGGGCTGGCCGCCGTGCCCCGGATGGTCCGCGCCCGGCTCGGCAGGTGAGCGTTCCGGCGGCCTCCCCTGTCGCGACATCGACGACGGAGGCCGCCGGCCGCCGGAGCGCGCTAGCGTGGATCGGGTGACCGCTCCCAATCAGGTTTCCCCGGTCCCGCCCGCCGACCTGCCGAGCACGCTCGGCGAGCTGCGCGCCGCCGGCCACCGTTACCGCACGGTCAAACAGGAACTCCGAGACAACCTCCTCGCCCGGATGGGCTCCGGCGAGGACCGCTTCCCCGGCATCGTGGGCTACGAGGACACGGTCCTGCCCGAGGTCGAGCGCGCGCTGCTCGCCGGGCACGACATGGTGCTGCTCGGCGAGCGCGGGCAGGGCAAGACCCGGCTGATCCGCTCGCTCGGCGCGCTGCTTGACGAGTGGACCCCGGTGATCCCCGGCTCGGTGCTGAACGAGCACCCGATGCACCCGCTCACCCCCGCGTCCCAGGCGCTCGTCGCCTCGGCCGGCGACGACCTGGCGATCACCTGGCTGCACCGCTCGATGCGGTACGGCGAGAAGCTCGCCACGCCGGACACCAGCGTCGGTGACCTGATCGGCGACGTCGACCCGATCCGCCTCGCCCAGGGCCGTACGCTCGGCGACCCGGAGACCATCCACTTCGGGCTCGTACCGCGCACCAACCGGGGCGTCTTCGCCGTCAACGAGCTGCCCGACCTGGCCGAACGCATCCAGGTGGCGCTGCTCAACGTGCTTGAGGAGCGCGACATCCAGGTGCGCGGCTACCAGCTGCGGCTGCCGCTGGACCTGCTGCTGGTGGCCAGCGCCAACCCGGAGGACTACACCAACCGGGGCCGGATCATCACGCCGCTCAAGGACCGGTTCGGCGCCGAGATCCGCACCCACTACCCGCTCGACCTCGACCTGGAGCTGGCGCTGATCCGGCAGGAGGCAGACCTGGTCGCCGTCGTGCCGGAGCACGTGCTGGAAGTGCTCGCCCGGTTCGCCCGCGACGTGCGGGAGTCCCCGTCGGTGGACCCGCGCTCCGGAGTGTCCGCCCGGTTCGCCATCGCCGCCGCCGAGACCGTCGCGGCCGCCGCGTTGCGCCGCTCGGGTCTGCTGGCTGGTGCTGGTGCTGGTGCTGGTGCTGGTGCTGGTGCTGGTGCCGTCGCCGGTGCCTCTGCCGTCGCCTCGGCTTCGGCCGCCGCCGGGTCGGCGTCCCGGCCGGAGGCGCCGGTGGCCCGGATCGGAGACACCGTGTCGGTGACCTCCACGCTGCGCGGCAAGGTCGAGTTCGAGAGCGGCGAGGAGGGACGCGAGATCGAGGTGCTCGCGCACCTGCTGCGTACCGCCACCGCCGAGACGTTCCGCGCCCGGCTCGCCGGGCTCGACCTGTCCGGCTTCACCGCGCTGGTCGCCGAGGGCGGCGCCGTCGAGACCGGCGAGCTGGTCTCCTCGGCCGAGCTGCTGCGCCAGGTCGGCACCGTACCGGGGCTCGCCAAGGTGCTCGACCGGCTCGGGCTCGGCGACGCGCCCAGCCCGGAGGAGGCCGCCGCCGGCATCGAGTTCGTGCTGGAAGGGCTGCACCTGACCCGCCGGCTCGGCAAGGACGTCACCGACTCCGGGCGCACCGTCTACGGGGACCGGGACTGACGATGGCCGGCGGCAACCGCTTCCGGTACGGGCAGTGGCGCGGCGGACCCGATCCGCTCGCCCCGCCGTACGACGTGCGCGCCGCGGTGGACGCGGTCGGCTCGGACGTGCTGGCCGGCGGCAGCCTGCGCGAATCGCTGCGCGAGCTGCTGCGGCGCGGTCCGCAGGGGCGCGGCGGGCTGGACGACCTGGCTGCCCGGGCCCGCCGCCTGCGCCGGGAGGCGCTGCGCCGGGGCGACCTGGACGGCGCTGTCACCCGGGCCCGGGCCCTGCTCGACCAGGCGCTCGCCACCGAACGCGACGAGCTGCGCGGCCGCGACGGCGACGACGCCCGGTTCGCCGAGGCCGTGCTCGACAACCTGCCGCGCTCCACCGCCCGCGCGGTGTCGGAGCTCTCCGGGTACGACTGGGTGAGCGCCGAGGCGCGGCAGACGTACCAGCGGATCCTCGACGGGCTGCGCGGCGACGTGCTGGAGCAGCGCTTCGCCGGGCTGCGCGACGCGGCCCGGGCCACCGCCGACCCGGCCGTCCAGCGGCAGCTCGCCGAGATGATGCGCGACCTCAACGACCTGCTCGCCCGGCACGCCCGCTCCGAGGACACCACAGACGCGTTCGCCGAGTTCATGCGCCGGCACGGCGAGTTCTTCCCGGAACGGCCCAGGGACGTCGACGAGCTGATCGACGTACTGGCCCGGCGGGCCGCCGCCGGGGAACGGCTGATGCGGTCGCTGTCGGACCGGCAGCGCGAGGAACTGGCCGGGCTGATGCGCCAGTCGCTCGGCGACCGGCTGTCCGGTGAGCTGTCCCAACTCGACGCCCACCTCCGGTCGCTGCGACCGGACCTGAACTGGCAGCGCGGCGAGCGGGTCCGCGGCGACCAGCCGCTCGGCTACGGCGAGGCCACCGGCGCGCTGGACGAGATCGCCGAACTCGACGAGCTGCTGGACTCCCTCGACCAGGACCAGCCCGGCGCCACACTCGACGACGTCGACGTGGAGGCGGTCGCCCGCACGCTGGGTCGCGACGCCGCCGACGACGTACGCCGGTTGCAGGAACTGGAACGCGAACTGCGCCGCCAGGGCTGGGTCACCCGCGACGCGGAAGGGCTGACGCTCAGCCCGAAGGCGCTGCGCCGCCTCGCGAGCACCGCGCTGCGGCGCGTCTTCTCCGACCTGACCGCCGGCCCGCGCGGCCAGCACGACCTGCGCACCGCGGGCGCCGCCGGCGAGGTCAGCGGGGCATCACGCCCCTGGGAGTATGGCGACGAGCAGCCGCTCGACGTAGTGCGCACGCTCACCCGGGCGGTACGACGGGTCGGCCCCGGAGTGCCGGTGCCGCTCGCTGTCGAGGACTTCGAGGTGGTGGAGACCGAACGGCGGGCGTCGGCGGCTGTGGTGCTCTGCGTCGACCTGTCGTACTCGATGATCTCGCAGGGCCGCCGGGGTCCGATGAAGCAGACCGCGCTGGCCCTGTCACACCTGATGGCCACCCGGTTCCCGCAGGACGCGCTGCAGATCGTCGGCTTCGGCCGGGAGGCGATGCCGCTCACCCAGCAGGAGCTGGCGGCGGTCGAACCGGACATGCAGCAGGGCACCAACCTCCAGCACGCGCTGCGGATCGCCGGGCGGCACCTGCGGCGCCATCCGGGTGCCGAGCCGGTGGTGCTGGTCGTCACCGACGGCGAGCCGACAGCGCACCTGGACCCGGAGGACGGCGAGGCGTACTTCCACTGGCCGCCGCTGCCCGAGACCATCTCGGCGACGATCCGGGAGGTGGACCGGCTGACCCGGTACGGTGCCACGCTCAACCTGTTCATGCTGGGTGACGACCCGGGACTGCGGCGGTTCGTGGACGCGGTGGCGCGGCGTTCGGGCGGCCGGATGTTCACCCCGGACCTGGACGACCTGGGCGAATACGTGGTCTCCGACTACCTGCGCGCCCGCCACGGCCGCCGCTGACTCAGACCTACCGCCCGCCCTCCCTCCCGCCCGCCTCCCGCCCGCGTCGATCTTGGAGTTGTGGTGCCACAGGATGCCCTGGTCTGACACCTTTCGCGAGGTGCCACAACTCCAAGATCGGCAGCTGTTCCGGCGTGCCCGTCCGCGATCTTGCACTTTGGTGCCCCGCAAACCTCGCAAATAGGGCAAAGGGCGGGCACAAAGTGCAAGATCGCGCAGGCGACGCCGCGATTGCTGCGCACCCCTCACGTGTCCGGCCCGTTCGAGTCGTCCCCCCATCCCCGACGGCCCCTGGTCTTCGCAGCCCAGCGGCACGGATCGCCCCCAGTGCGGTCGATCATGAGGTTGGCAACGGCAAACCGGACACCGGCCGCCGTCAACCTCATGATCGACCACGCAAGGTGGGGCCGGGGTGGTTCAGGGGGGGTGATCAAGGAGTTTGTGTCCTCGTCGGCGCAGAAAGCTGCCGCAAACTCCTTGATCACGGGTGGCAGGGCGCGGTGCTGGGGGCGGGGCTGGGGGTTTGGGGTGGGTGTCTGGTTCGGGGGTGGTGGGCGGCACTCTGGGGGTGGAATCGTCGGCGGGTCGGTGGCGTTGTAACCGGGTGAACGACCGAGCGCGGCTTGCCCCAGGCGGGGCGGGTCCCGGGGAATCTCGCCGGGCCGCCACGCGTTGAGTACGGTTCTGGCGGCGTGAGTCGTTGGGAATCATCCCGGCAGGCACGTCGTTGAGCACGGTTCCGGTGGCGTGCACCTGCTATCCACGGTGCGTGAGACGTCCTCGGGAATCATCCCGGGCCGCCGGTCGTTGGACATGGTTCCGGCGCCGCGACGTGGCACCCCCTGCCCCGCGAGCAGCCGGATCCCCCGAGACTTTTTGAGCGCCTGACGGTGCCACGTGCCCCCCCGGGTGCGTCGACCCCCGAATGGAGCCCCCTCATGAACACGATCCTGCGTAA
>NZ_JBEZMS010000023.1:0-100097 GCF_040652815.1 Micromonospora sp. NPDC048169 | reverse complement strand
CGCGCTCGCCGCCGCCGCGCTGCTCGCCGCCGACCTGGCCGCGCTCGCCACCGGCCGGGTGCCCGGCGGCGGGCCCGCGCTCGCGCTCACCACCGTCGCGGTGGCGGCCCTGCTCGGGTACGCGGGCCTGGTCGCCGTCGCGGTCGGGCGCACCGGCGGCCGGGGCTGGCGGACCGCCGCCCGCCGGGTGGCGCGTTCCTGCCCGGAGCGCCCCGGCGTGTGGGCCGCCGCCTCCGGCGTCTGCGCCCTCGCCCTGGTGCTGGCCGTGCTGGTCACGCCGGTCGCGGTGCCGATCCTCGGCGGCTACGCCCTCGCCGCGCTGCACGCGCTGGATGCCCGCCGCCCGGTGGTGCCGTCGTGACCGTCGAACCCCGGCTGGTCGTGGGCGGTGCCGAGGTGGCCCGGTACGTGCTCCGGCCCGACCTGGACCCGCGCCACGGGCCCCGGCCCTACCTGCATCCGGTACGGACCCGGGCCGGCACCCCGGTGACCGACGCGCTCCCGGCCGACCACGTCTGGCACCTCGGCGCGTCGCTGGCCGTGCAGGACGTGGACGGCGTCAACCTGTGGGGCGGCCGGACGTACGTGCGCGGCAGCGGCTACACCTGGCGCGACGACCACGGCGTCATCGCGCACACCGGCTGGCGGGAGCGCGCCGCCGACCGGCTCGACCACGACCTGGAATGGCGGGACCGGCACGGCCGGGTGCTGCTGCGCGAACACCGGCGGATCACCGCCACCCCCGCCGGGGAGGACGCCTGGTGGCTGCACCTGTCCGCCACGCTCACCGCCGCCACCGGCGCCGGCGTGCACCTGGGCAGCCCGGCCACGAACGGCCGGCCGGGCGGTGCCGGGTACGGCGGCTTCTTCTGGCGGGCGGTGGCCGACGGGGAACCGCTGGTGCGGACCGCCGACGCGGCAGGCGAGGAGGCGGTGAACGGCTCGGCCGCGCCCTGGCTGGCGCTGACCGCCACGGCACCGGGTGGCGGCGCGTACACGCTGGTGTTCACCGGTCTGGGGCCGGGCGACAGGTGGTTCGCGCGCAGCGCCATGTACCCGGGAGTCTGCGTCGCGTACGCGTTCGACACCCCGGCCGTGGTCGCCGCCGGGCAGCCCCGGCACAACCGGCACCGGGTGCTGGTCGCCGACGGCCACCTCGACCCGGCCGACGTGGCGGCCCGGCTGGACGCGACGGTCCTCCGGTGAGCGAGCCGCCTGCCCCCGGTGCCGCTGTGGCGGGCCGAGGCGCTACCGCTGCCGAGGGCCGAGGCGGCGCCGGGAGCGGGCCGGAGGTGGTCTGCGTGGGCGAGACGATGGTGGTGCTCGCCCCTGATGACGGCGGGCGGCTGGAGCACGCCGCGCGGCTGGCGGTCGGCGTGGGCGGCGCGGAGTCCAACGTGGCGGCCGGGCTGGCCCGGCTCGGGCACCGCGCGGCGTGGGTCAGCCGGGTCGGTGACGACCCGTTCGGCCGGCGGGTGGTGGCCGAGGTCGCAGCCGCGGGCGTGGACGTCTCACTGGTCACCGTCGATCAGGACGCGCCGACCGGGGTCTACCTGAAGGATCCGGGGCCGGACCGCACCCTCGTGCACTACCACCGGGCCGGGTCGGCCGCGAGCCGCCTCGGCCCGGCCGACCTGGCGCATCCCGGGCTCGCCGGGGCGCGGCTGCTGCACCTGTCCGGGATCACCGCAGCGCTCTCCGGCACCTGCCGTGACCTGCTGACATCGGCGCTGGCCGGGCGCGTGCTGCCGGGAGCCCGGGTCAGCTTCGACGTGAACCACCGGCCGGCGCTCTGGCCCGCCGACCGGGCCGGCCCGGTCCTGCGTGGCCTGGCCGACCGCGCCGACGTGGTGCTGGTCGGGCTGGACGAGGCGGCAGTGCTCTGGTCGGTGGACGATCCGGTGGCGGTCCGCGCGCTGCTGCCCGGCCCGGAGCTGGTGGTGGTCAAGGACGGGCCGGTCGGCGCGACGGCGTTGCCGCGTACCGGGCCGGCGGTGGTCGTGCCGGCGTTGCCGGTGGACGTGGTGGAGCCGGTCGGCGCCGGGGACGCGTTCGCCGCCGGGTTCCTCTCCGGGCTGCTGCGCGGTCTCGACCTGCGAGCCTGCCTGCGGCTGGGTCACCTGACCGCCGCGCCGGTGCTTGCCGTTGCGGGCGACACCGCGCCACCGCCGGACCGGGAGACGATCGCGCGGGCGCTGGCGCTGCCGGACGAGGCGTGGACCGAGCGGTGACGGAAGGGAGCGGAAGATGAGCGGGCACGCCTTCGAGGCCCTGTTCGGCGACGCGCGGGTGATGGTGATCCTGCGTGACCTGCCGCCGGAGGAGACGGTCCGGCTGGCGGAACTGGCCTGGGATCTCGGCATCGCTGTGGTGGAGGTGCCCATCCGTACCCCGGAGGCGGTGCCGGCGCTGCGCGCCGCCGTGACGGCCGGGCGGCGGCGGGACCGGATCGTCGGCGCGGGCACCGTGCGTACCCCGGCGCAGGTCCACGACGCGGTGGCCGCCGGGGCGGCGTTCACGGTGGCGCCGGGCCTGGACCTGGCGGTGGCCGACGCGGCGGCCGGTCTCGGCGTGCCGCACCTGCCCGGCGTGGCCACCCCGACCGAGGCGCAGCGGGCGCTCGACCACGGCCTGGTGTGGCTCAAGGCGTTCCCGGCGGTCAGCCTCGGCCCGGCGTGGTTCCGGGCGGTGGCCGGGCCGCTGCCGGAGGCCCGGTTCGTGGCCACCGGCGGTGTCGACGCCGGCAACGCGGGTGACTTCCTCGCCGCCGGGGCGCGCGTGGTGGCGGTCGGGTCGGCGCTCACCGATCCGGCGCAACTGCCGCGCCTGGCCACGCTCGCCGCAGGCGGGGCGGCCACCTGACCGCCGTGTGGTGGATCCGGTGGCGCGACGACCGTATCTTCGTAGCCGACACGGGGACCCGGCGGCCGAGGAGGATCTGATCCGCGCTCTTGCCAGGCACGCCGACGGCGTGTCGCTGTCCAGTCCTCTGTCCCGGCGGCTGCTGCTGCGTGGCCTGCTGGCCGGCGCGGCCGCAGCGCCGATGACGGGCGCCGCGGCCTGCGGCGACGACGAGGACGCGCCCGTCGACCCGGACGCCCCGGTCGAGCTCTCCGTCTTCTGGTCGGGCACCGAAGCGCGGGCCAGGCTGACCGAGGAGGTGCTGGCCCTCTACACCAGGAAGCACCCGAACGTGACCTTCACGAAGACCTGGCAGACCGACCAGGGCTACTTCGACAGGCTGGCCGAGCTCACCGCCGGCGACAAGGCGCCGGACATCTTCCAGATCGACGACGACCACCTGGCCGAGTACGCGGCGCGGCGGACGCTCGCCGGGCTGCTCTACTACCAGGGGGCGCGCAAGCTGGAGACCCGCCCGATGCACGACAGCCTCTGGCGGTACGGCTACGTGGACGGGGAATTCGTCGGCGTGCCCGCCGGGGAGAACACCCAGGGCCTGGTCTACAACAGGACGCTGCTGACCCGCCACGGGCTGCCCGAGCCGACCACCGGCATGACGTGGGAGCAGCACATCGCCTGGGCCGAGCAGGTGACGAGGAAGGCCGAGGTCCCGGGTACCCAGGATCCGAGCGCCGACGACAAGGCGCTCTGGGTGTGGCTGCGCCAGCAGGGCAAGGATCTGTACCAGGACAAGGGCCTCGGCTTCACCGTCGAGGACGTGACGCGGTGGTTCGAGCTGTGGTCCGGCGCCCGCGACCGGGGGGCGACGCCGACGCCGGACGTCATCCGCCAGGGAAACACCAGCGACGTCACCAGGCAGCTGGTGGTCACCGGCAGGGCGGCCACGTCCTGGGTCTGGGCCGGCCAGATGCCGGACCTGCAGAAGAGCACCACTGACGAGCTGGGCGTGGTGGCGTACCCGGGTGACCCGAGCGCACAGTGGGCCCGCGCCGAGACGTACTGGTCGGTGCACAGGCGCAGCGGGAAGAAGGACGCCGCGGTCGACGTCATCAACTTCATGCTCAACGATCCCGAAGCAGTAGTGCTGCTCGGCACCGACCGTGGCCTGCCGCCCAACATCGACCTGCGCGCCAAGCTCGGCGAGACGGTCACCGACCCGGCCGTGAAGCGGTCCATCCGGTTCGGATCCGAGCTGGCGAAGACGTTCGGCGACGGCCCGCGGCCACCGCTCAAGGGACACCGCGCGGTGAGGTCCGAGCTGGTCAAGGCCGCCGAGAACGCCCAGTCCGGCCGGGCCACCCCGGCTCGGGCGGCGGAACAGTTCGTCGCCGCCGCCTCGGCCGCGATCGCCTGACCGGCCGCGCGGTCACGTGACCGTACGGCCGGACGTGGTGGCGGTGGTCCGGACCGCCTTGACGATCGCCGGGATCGACCCGATCAGCAGCACCAGCGCCCAGATCAGCGCCACCACGGCGAACACCACGGCGCCCAGGTCGTCCAGGATGCTGACCAGGATCACCGGCACCAGGCCGTGCAGGAACTGCAGCACCACTGTGCACAGCAGCGTGGTCAGCGCCAGCGCGACGAGGCCCTTGTTGCGCAGGAACCGGGGCTGGGCGGCGAGCAGCAGCCCGGCCCAGACCAGTTTGAGCAGCAGCGCCAGCCCGAGCAGCGCCGCCGCGTCGTCGACCGGGAAGAACCCCCAGACCGCCAGGTAGGCCAGCGTGCCGAACGGCGGCGCCAGGAACAGCGACACCATCACCGTCAGCTCGACGAACGCGACGACCAGCAGGACCAGCGACACCAGCAGCAGCACGATCGAGAAGACGAGCGTGGCCACGCCCTGCACCCGGCCCTGCACGCGGTCCGGCAGCACCAGGCTCAGGCAGAACAGACCGGTCGTCCAGAGCGCCACCACGTCGATCAGCGCCAGGTAGCCGATGCCGCGCCCGGACGGCTCGGACACCGCGCCGACGTCGCCCAGCTCGACGCCGAGCTGCCCGGCGCTGCCCCGCAGCGCGCCGCTGGCGTCGCCGCCGCCGGTCAGCGCCGCCGCGCCCAGCTCCACGCCCACCACGAGCGCCACCGCGAGCAGGGCCAGCAGCAGGAACGGCTTGCGCAACTCACCCATGCCGCGTCTCCGTACCGGTCAGGACCGGGCCAGCGTGACAGCGCATCCGCCACCTCCCGGACAGCGCAGGAGCACCTCGGTCTCCCGGTCCACAGCCACCTTCGTCACCGCCGGGCCGTCCGCGTCCGGCGCGACCTCGTCGGTGACTGTGACGTCCGCGTCGCCGGGCGCGGGGGCGGTCACCTGGAACGGCGTCGTGCCGCGCAGCACGAGCGTGCGCAGCGCGCCCGGGTCGGCGACCCGCAGCCGGCACACCGTCCCGAAGGTGAGCGCCACCCCGTCGGCGGTGGTGACCGGTTCGGCGGCCGGCGGCAGGCACGTCACCGCCACCGTCGCCGGGTCGACCGTCCCGGATCCGCGCCCGAGCCGGGCCAGCGCGCCCGGCCCGGCCGCCGGGTCGCCCGGGTCGTCGCGGCGACCGGCCACCGCCGTCACGTACAGCGCCACCAGCAGCACAGCAACCGCCACCAGCAGCAGCTTCTGCCGCCCACTCATGGCCGGACGACGGGCGTGAAGCGGATCTCGTCGACCCCGGCGAAGTACCTGTCGGTGCCCTGGGTCTTGCTCACCGCCACCAGCGTCAGCGTGTGCGGGCCGCGGGCCAGCTCCACTGTGCCCACGTCCACCTCGCCGGTGCGGACCACCGTCGGGCTGAACCCGAAGAACGTGTCGCCGACCTGCCGGCCGTCTACCAGCCAGATCGTGTTCGCGTAGTCGAACGAGGTGGTGCGGACGGTGGAGAACCGCCAGGTGCCGTCGGACGGCACGTCCACCCGCACCGTCACCCGGTCACCGACCGCCCGGCCCAGGAAGAACAGTTGCGCGTCGCCGGACCACTCCACGTCGCAGCAGTTCTCCTGCGCCACCACCTCCGCCTTCACGGCACCGGTGGACTGCACCGCAGCGCCGGCGACGAGCGTCTCCGCCTCCACCGCCACCGCATTCGCCTGCGGCGGTGCCGGGGCGTCCGGCCCGCGGGTCACCAGCCAGGCCACCACCCCGGCCACGACCAGCACCAGCGCCGCGGCGGCCGCGATCCACGGCCACGGCGCGCGCTTCGGGGGTACGACGGCCCGCACGTCGTACGTGACCCGGCCGCTGGAGCGGGAACTCTCCTCCGGCGCGGTGTTCGCCGAGTACGCGAACCCGGTCATGTCGTAGCGCCGGGGCGGCGTGCCGGGCGGCACGGCGAGCCGGACCAGGAACGACACCGACCCCTGCCCGGGTACCACCCGCTGCGGTTCGGCGATCGTGAACCAGGCCCGCTGGCTGCCCTCGCCGGGCGCGACGTCGAAGACGACGGTGTCCGGCGCGGTGCCCGGGTTGGACACGGTGAACGTCAGCTCACCGGCGTTGCGGGCATCAAGTGTGAACTGCTCGGCGGCGGCGACGACTGTCCATTCGGTGGTCATGACGGCTCCTCGGGCGGATCGTGGGGCAGGGGTGCGGGCACGTGCGCCCGGCCGACCGCGCGCACCGCAGCCACCCCGGCGGCGGGCTCGGCGTCGTCCGGCCCGGGCGTGGGCGGAGGGCCCGGTTCCGGCGGTCCCGCTGCGGGCGGGCCGGGGTCGGGCGGCGTCGGCTCGGAGGGCGGGCCGTCCGGGCCGGTGACGACCTCGACGGTGACCGCGGCCGGCTTCTCGGCCTCGACGATGCGGGTGACCAGCGCGAGCCGGCCGGCGGCGGCCGGTGGCACCCGCACCACCAGGTGGAACGGCCGATCGGGCGGCTCGTCCAGCACGAACCCGGTCACGCCGGTGGCCAGTTCCAGCGCGGTCCGCATCCCGTACGGGGTGCCGCGCCAGCGGGCCAGCAGCGCGCCGTGCGCCACCAGGTCCCGCAGGCGGCCTGCCGGCAACGGCAGTGGCGCGTCGGCGCGGAGCGCGGCGACCACGTGGTCCATCGCCACCCAGCGGGTCAGGTACGCCACGAACCCGTCCGGCGTCCGGTACGGCGCGAACAACGCGTCGACGTCGGCGAGCACCGCCTCGTCCGGGGCGTGCAGCGCCTCCATCACGTCCAGCAGCGCGCCCAGCACGCTGCCCGGGCCGGCGGCCCGCTGGTACGCGGCCGGAAGCAGCCGCTCAATCGCCGCTCGGCGCATCCTGCCGCACCACCTCGATGTCGTGCTCGCCGGAGCAGAGCAGCCAGGTGCCGGGGACGGTGACCACGTCGGCGGTGGCCTGGTTGGCGCTGGCGGTCCAGTCCGCGCCGTCGCCGCTGCGGAACACGCCGCGCTCGCCGCCGGCCAGCACCAGCCGCCCGGCGCCGGACGTGCCGGTGGGCGCGGTGGCGGCGATGGCGTCGACCGGGACGAACCGGGTCCGGTCCCGCAACGGCAGCCCGCAGTTGACCATCACCGGCGACCACTGAGGCTGCCCGGCCAGGGTGTCGAGCCGGACCACGCCGCCGCTCTGCGTCGCGGCGAGCGCGAGCGGGCCGCTGAAGGCGAGGTCGCGGCAGGTGCCGCCGATCCAGCCGGACGCCATCGACTGCCACTTCACGTCCGACTCGAACAGCCGGGTGCGATGGCAGCCCTGGCCGGGCTTCTTCGGGTCCGGTTCGCCCGCGCCGCACCACAGCAGCGTGGCCGGGCCGTCGTACTGCACGGCGAGCACCCGGTTGTCCACGTTGGCGAGGCCGACGTGGGC
Source organism: Micromonospora sp. NPDC048169 (assembly GCF_040652815.1). NCBI lineage: Bacteria > Bacillati > Actinomycetota > Actinomycetes > Micromonosporales > Micromonosporaceae > Micromonospora > Micromonospora sp. NPDC048169. The sequence goes on along the minus strand of NZ_JBEZMS010000023.1, from coordinate 92,393 downwards.
GAACGTGCCGGGCCGTCCGGCAGCCGTGGACAGGTAGACGCCGAATCCGGCCTGCGCGGCGACCGCCACGCCGGGTGCGCCGCGCTCGGAGACGAACGCGCGCACCGCGTAGAAGCCCCGGTCCGCGTCGGCCGGGTCGACGAGGATCTGCAACGGCACCGCGTTCGGCAGCAGCGGCACCTCGTACAGGCCGGTGTCGGTGGCCAGCAGCAGCGCGCCGGTGCCGTCCCGGTCGATCCAGGCCAGGTCGCGGACACCGGAGTCGAGGTCGGTCAGCAGGGTCCACGTCTCACCCAGGTCGGTGCTCAGCCGCACCCGGGAGCCACCGGCGTCGCGGCTGGTCACCACCGCCACCGAACCGGCCCGGGGGACCACACCGGGGCGTACCGGGGCGGGCGCGGGCACCACCCGCACCACCGTCTCGCCGTCGAACCGGCCGGCCGGTTCCCAGCCGGCACCGGCGTTCGTGGAGCGGAACAGCACCGGGCCGCCGCCTGCGTACCAGGTGTCGGCCTGGTACTGGTCGACCGCCACGGTGCGCACCCGCGCGTCGGGGGCCTCGTCGACCACGAACCGCACCGACTCGACGTAGCGCACGCCCGGCTCGGCGTGCTCCAGCATCCGGTACACGTTCGAGGCGCGCAGCGGCTCGCCGAAGGCCCACCCGGCCGGGTTGAGCGGCGTGGGCAGCGGGCTGAGCGTCTGGTGCAGCCGGTCGTGGATGCGGCGGCGCACCGCGTCCACCTCCTCCTCGCGGCGCACCACCACCCGCGCCTGGATGGACACCGCCTTGTAGCGGGCCCAGCCCGCGCGCACCGCCGTACCCAGGGCCCGGCGGCGTTCCAGGTCGGCCTCGACCCGGCGGCGGGCCTCCTCCACCTCGTGCTCGCGCAGCACCGCCACCGGCAGCCGCCCGCCGGGGCGGGCCGCGTCCGGCACGTACGGCACCAGCACCACCTCGACCTCGCCGGGCCGGGCGAAGCTGTAGACGGCCGCCCTGGTGAACGCCCGCGCCCGCGCCACCGCCCCGGAGCCGGTGGCCAGGATCTCGAAGTCCCGGGCGGTGACCGCGCGCTGCTGGGCGAAGAACTCGTACGGCCCGCGCGCCAGCACCGACTCCAGCGACTCCAGCTCCCGCCCGCCGGTGGCCGGCTCCGGGTTGTCCACGCTCACCCCGGGCAGCGGGTCGCGCAGGCTTGTGAGCACGCCCGCCGCCACGTTGCCGGCGGGCCCGCCGCCGCAGCGGTACCAGAGCCGCACCTGCCGCCCGGCCGGCGGCACCGCAGCCACCGTGGTCGCCCCGGCCGCCCCCTCGACGGCCGGGGCGCCCACGTCCGGGCGCAGGTCCAGCGCCGGGGCGAACGTGACCACCCCGGAGGCCCGGTCCACCAGGTAGACCTTCGCCTGCGGCCCGACCCCGGCGAAGCTGTCCACCGGCCGCCAGATCTCGTACGTGCGCCCCTCGTGCTCGCGGGCCGCCGCGCCCAGCTCCACCGAACCCGCCGGCACCTCCACCCCGAGCAGCAGGTCAATCGCCTCGGTGGTCCGCGTCAGCGGCGCGCGGGCGGCCCGGAGGACCTGACCGGGCTGTCCGGTGCCGGTGCCCAGCAGTTCCGCCTCGACCGGCTCGCAGTGGTGCACGCGTACCGTCGCCGTGGTCTCCCCGGCGGGCAGCACCGCCGGTTCGGTGGTCACGAAGACGACCGGCCGGGGGTCCGCGCCGCGGGCCGCGGCGATCCGGGTGCCGGCCGGCACCCGCACCGGGCCGCGGTCCGGGCCGGTCCGGGTCAGGCGCACGTCCGCCCAGGCCGCCGCCGGTGGGTGCCGGGTGACGCCGAGCAGGTTCAGGAACGCCACGTACGCCTTCTCCGGCAACTGGTTCAGCCGGTAGATCATCACCTCGGTCAGGTAGGCGAACGCCTCCAGCAGCGCCATGCCGGGATCGTGCGCGGACAGGTCGGTCCAGTCCGGGCAGGACCGGGCGATGCGTTCCCGCGCCTCGGTGACCAGGTCGAGGAAGGCGCGGTCGTCCAGGTGCGGCACCGGCAGCGTCATGGCGTGCCCTCCTCGTCTCCGGTCTCCTCGTCGGCGGGCAGCAGGTCGACGGAGAACACCAGGTGGCCGGGGGAGAGGCTGGCCCGCACCCGGTAGTCCAGCCGGATCACCAGGCGCCACGGGTCGTCCGGGTCTCCACCGGCGTCCACGTCCAGCACCTCGACCCGCGGCTCCCAGCGCCGGATCGCCTGCCGCACGTAGTGGATCGCCAGCCCGGCGGTGGTGTCGTCGTTGGGCGCGAAGACGAGCCGGTGCAGCCGCGACCCGTACCCGGGGCGCATCAGCCGTTCCCCGGGCGTGGTGGACAGCAGCAGGTACAGCGCCTGGCGTACCGTCTCGTCGCCGTCGGTCATGGCGAGCCCGCCGGCGGCGGTGAGCGCGAGACCACCGGCGCGGCCGGCGTCGAAACCGGCGCCGACGAAGCGGAAGGCCCTCATGCGTCCGCCCCCAGGAATCCCTGCCGCACGTCGCGGACCTGGTGGTGCACGGTGCCCGGCGGGGTGCCGTCGGTCAGCCCGTCCAGGTGGGACAGCACCACCGGCTGCCGGTCCACCCGCACCCACGTGCTGTAACCCACTGTCACGGTCAGCGTGTGCAGGCACGGCTTGATCGTCGGGCCGTAGTTGGGGCAGGCGGTGATGTCGCGCCCCTCCGGGTCGGGACGGATCAGCACCGGCACGGCCTGGACGGTGACCCAGTCCTGGGACGGGCGGTTGCGCACCCGCCCGTCGTGCCCGCAGGTGATCAGCGAGTCGCGGTGGATCCAGCGCATCAGCCACCTCCGGCGGAACGGGCGAGCGTACGGGCCTGCGCGGCGGCGGTCTCGGCGTCCTCGGCCGCCGGTGCGTGCAGGAAGTCGACTGTGCGGCCGCGCACCACGACGGCCCGGCCGGGCGCGGAGAGCACCAGGTCACCGGCGGCGTGCACGGTGGTCAGCTCGGGACGCAGCTCGACGAAGCTGCCCGCGTCGGTGGCCAGCCGCAGCGTGCGGCCGTCGTCGTCGATCACGATCGACTGCCCGGTGCCGGTCCGCATCGACCAGCGGCGCGACCGCCCGGAGACGATCCCGGTGTCGTACGGCTCCACCGCGCCGAACAGCGAACCGAGCACCACGCCCGAGGCGGGTTCGCCGCCGGGCAGCGCCACCAGCACGGTGTCGTCCGGGTCGGGCAGCGCGACGATCCCCTTGCCCCGGCCCGCGCCCGGGCAGAGCACCGCGAGCCAGCCGGCGTCCAGATCGCCGTACGCCGGGAGCGTCACCCGGGCCCGGCCCAGCCCCTCCGGGTCGTCGATGTCCGTGACGGTGCCGAGCGTGACTGTCGCCGCCGGGGGCGCGGCCGACGGCGGCTGGCCGGGCGGCGCGGTGGAGAACCGGGTCAGGTGCCCGTCCGCGTCCACCGTGTGCACCACCTCGGTGAGCACGTACACCCCGGCGACCGGCTCCGGGACGCCCGCGAGGACGATCCGCCGGCCGGGCCGCAGCGCCGGGTCGCCCTCCGCGGTGCCCTCGGCGGTGACGAGCGCCGCCACCCGGGCGTCCAGCCCGGCCTGGGCCAGCGCCGCCAGCTCGTCGTCGCTGCGGCCCGGCTGGTCGACAGCGGTGCGGACGCGGCCCGCGCCGACGTCGCCCGGGTCGGGGCGCAGCGGGATGCGCCGCCCGCTGCGTGCCTCGTCCGCGCGCTGGCTCAGCGCCTCGGCGCGTTGCGGATGCCACCCGAGTACGGCGCACTCCGCGCCGGCCCGGTCCAGGTTCTCGGTGACCCGCAGCGCGTGCACCGTCTCGCCGAGCGTCAACGGCAGCGGCTCCCCGTACCCGTCCAGTGTGAACATCCGCAGCCGGTCGCCGTCGGCGCTCAGGTGCAGCCCGGCCCGGCCGGCCACCTCGCACAGCAGGTCGAGGTCGGTGTGCCGGTGCTGGAGCAGCCGGTCCAGGCGCGGCCCGTCGTCCTCCGCCGCCACGCCCAACCCCAGCCCGGCGCACAGCTCGGCGGCCAGCTCGGCGGCGGTCACCGACTCGAACACCCGCAGTTCCTGCCGTTTGCGCAGCCGGTGCAGCGGGTCGTACGCCCGGATCCGCGCCAGTGCGACGCCGTCACCGGCGTACTCCCGCTCGACCGCTGTCACCTCGCCGGTGAACAGCGCCTCCGCCTGGCCGTCGAGGCGTACGCCGACTGTGGCGCCGGGGCGTACCGGCGGGTCGAGCGGGCCCGCGCCGGGAGCGGCGGTGAGCGTCAGCTCGCACTGCGCCGGCCGGTCGAGGCGGGCGGCGACGCGGATGCCGCGCAGCCGGGACGGGTCGGCCAGCGGCCGGCCGTCGACTGTGACCAGGGCGGCTCGGCTCACGGGGCACCCCCGGCGGACGCGGCCACCGTCGCGCACCACACCGGCACCAAGGTCGCTCGCCGCGCGGCGCCGGTGGTGTGGCCCGTCACGGGGTGCCGCCCGTGGTGACCGCGTCGGGCGGGGCCGTGGCGGCGCCGACCGGGGGGACGGCGAGCGCGGTGCCGGCGGGCACGGTGAGCGGGTCGGTGATGCGGTTGTGCTCGGCGAGCAGCCGCCAGCGCAGCGGCGAGCCCAGCGCGTCGTGGGCGAGCAGGTCGAAGCGCACCCCGGACCAGCCCGGCTCGGCCGCCCCGTCGGCGGCGGCGACCACCGCCGACCCGGGCGCGACAGCCGGCGTGCTCGTGGCGGCCAGCTCCTCCTCGAACCCGGAGCGCGCCGCCTCCGCGCCCTCAGCGACGCGGACCAGCTTCAGCCGCAGCCACGACCGCCGGGGCGTGCCGGTGAGCGTGAACGCGTCGAAGCGTTCCGCGATCGCGGTGATCACGCCCGGGACGTTCCAGGTCTTGCCCCAGACCAGGCGGACCAGCGGCGGGCGCAGCCAGCCGTGCTCGACAGCCGAGTTCTCGGCCAGCATCCACAGCGGCCGGGTCAGCGCGCGCACGTCCTCGGGGCGGGCCGGCGACTCCACGAAGTCCACGTCGAAGAGCAGGTCGAGGACCAGTTCGGTACGCCCACCGCCGGTGAAGACCAGCGGGTCGTCGGCCAGCCCGGCGCCGGTGAGCGTCCCGTCGGGCCCGCCACGCGGGCGTACCCCGGCCAGCCGGGTCACCCGGACGGTCTCCGGGTTGAGCAGGCAGTCGACCCGGGTGCCGGACTCGTCCACGAGGAAGGCGACACGCTCCATCAGTCACCCGCCTGTTCCCGGTCCAGCCGGGCCGTGTCGCTCCACGGCGTGGCCCGCTCGGGAAGCCATGCCGGTTCGGCCGGGAGCACCGGCCACGGGTCCGCGTGCGGCGGGCCGCCCTCGGCAGTTTGGTGCGCGGAGACCGCGGTCCGGGTCCGGCCGGAGTCGTCCGGCAGGGCCGGCCACGGGCCGGAAGGCGTGGACTCGGGCCGGTGCCGATATCGCGCCGGACGCTCGCCGTCGGTCGCCGGTCCGGGCCCTTCGGGGTGCGGCTCGGCGGCGCGTCCTCGCTGGTGGGTGGCCGCCTCGGGGAGCCCGAACCGGTCGCCTCCGGCGGGCATGATCGGCCCCGGTCGTGCGTCCAGTGGGGCGGCCGGTCGTGCGGCCTGTCCTGTGGCCTGTCGTGCGGCGGCGAGGAGGAGTGGGAGGACGTCGTCCCGGCTGGGCGACGGGCTCGTCCCGGCGACCACATTCCGGTCCCGTCCGGCCGGCACCGGGTTCCGGAGTACGTCCCCCCGATCCGCGCGCAGGTCGGGTCGCCGCTCGGGCGGTGGCGGCCGGTTCGATTCGCGGGACGTCACGCCGACGGTGTCCCAGCTTTCGGCGAGATGAGCGGGCCCGCCAGTGTCGGTGGGCGGATCCGGCTCGGTGGGCCGACCGGTGCCGCCGTTCTCGCCAGCGCCGCCGCTCGCGCCGATCACGCGCCGCGCGCCGTTCGCGTTGATCGCACCGGTCATGCTGCTCGCGCCGATCACGCGCCGCGCGCCGTTCGCGCCGTTCCCGCCGCGTCCACCCGTGGTGGTGGGCCTGGGGGCGCGGGTCACCGTCGGCCTGCGGGTCGAGGACGCGCCGCTGGCGTCAGTCGTGCGTGTGGTGACGGTCGTGCCGGTGGCGCTCGGTGATCCAGTCCTGTCGGAGATGCTCGCCGTTCCCGTCAGCTCCGGCGCCCCTTCCGGACCGCCCGACTCGGTCACGTCCCGGCCTGCACGCCCGCCCGCGAGCGATCCGGTATCCCACGCCCGCGCCGCACTGTCCGAGCAGGACCCGGTGTCCGCCGCCGCTGCGGAGGTCACCGCCCCGCCCGCTTCCCGCCCCGCACCCGCCCACGTTGACGCCGCTCCACGCCAGGGCGGTTCCGCGCCGCGCCCTCGCTCCGCTCTCCCACTTCCCGAGACCTCTGTCCCACCTTCCAGGACCTCCGGAAGATCTTGGCAGGAAACGGCCCCTATAGGGGCCCTTTCGTACCAAGATCTCGACGGTCCGTTGCGGGAGGCGGTGAGTCGGTTGATCAGCCGTGTCGTCCAAGCCGGCCAACGGCGTGCCTGAACCCGCCCGTCGGCGGGCGGGGGAGGGGCGTCGGGCGGAGGTAGGTCGCGCAGGAGGCCGGGGGCGTGCGCTGCCACGAGGCGCCGCCAGTGCTCGGGCGGCTGGCCGGGAGGACGTGGCGCGTCGTCCGTCGACGACGGCGAGTCGGGACCGGACAGGCGATCGGCGGTGGCCCGCAGCGCGCGGGCCAGCCGGTCACGCGGACGCCGGGGCGGCGGCACCGCCGGCCTCCAGCTCCAGGCCCTCGTACGCCAGGGTCAGCGCCTCGATGGCGATCTCCTGCGACAGCGTGTTCAGGTGCGCACCCCGCCACCGGGTCGGCCACGCGTTGATCATGTTCCAGCGCAGCACCTCGGCGGTGCCGGCCGGGTCCAGCAGCACCACCGACACGTTGCGCCGGTTGACGGTGCCCTTCGCCGCCGCGTTCACCCAGTCCCACAGCTCGCGTGAGCTGGTCAGGCCGAAGTGGAGGGTGACCGGGGCGTACTCGACCTGGCCGGGCACGGCGCGGATGCGCTCGTTGCCCGCCTCCCGGTACGACAGCGCCGGTATCGCCACCTCGAAGCCGCTGACCTCGGTGAAGTGCCCGTTGGTGATGCCGTTGATGAGCAGCTTGAAGTGGTACGCCCGGTACGGGTCGACCGGTGCGCCCGGCTGCGGCGTGGCAGTGGTGGGCATGTCAGCCTCCGATCGTCTCGGTCTCGGTGCCGCCGGCCCACTGGCTCAGCTTGAACACCACGAACTCCGCGGGCTTGACCACGGCGATGCCGATGTGGGCCACCACCATGCCGGCGTCGCGGACGTCGGCCGGGTTGGTCTCCTCGTCGCACTTGACGAAGAACGCCTCCTCGGGAGTACGGCCGAGCAGTGCGCCGTCGCGCCACACCCGGGTGAGGAACGCGCCGATGTCGCGGCGGATCGAGCGCCACAGCGTGAAGTCGTTCGGCTCGAACACCATCCACCGGGTGCCGCCCGCGATGGCCTGCTCGATGGAGATGGACAGCCGCCGCACGTTCAGGTAGCGCCACTCGCTCGCTTCGGCGGCGAGCGTCCGGGCGCCCCACAGCCGGATGCCCTCACCGGCGAAGAACCGGATCACGTTGACGCCCTTGGGGTTGAGGACGTCGTGCTCCGGCCGGGTCACCCGGTACGCGAGGTCGACGGCCCCGCGTACCGGCTCGTTCGCCGGCGCCTTGTGCACGCCGCGCAGCGCGTCGGTGCGGGCCCAGATGCCCGCCACGTGCCCGCTCGGCGGGGTGAGCACCAGGTCGCCGCTGAGCGGGTCGCGGACCCGGATCCACGGGAAGTAGAAGGTGGCGAAGTCCGACTGCCGGGGGCGGTCGCCACCGGTGCCGGGCGGTTCGGCGTCGGTGGCGCCCGGCGTACCCTCGGCGGGTTTGTCGGCCGACGCGGGCGACGCGGGCTTGGGCGGCTTGCCCGGCGTGGCGACCCGGGTGAGCCGGGAGACGTCGGTGACCTCCGGCGGCGGGTCGCAGATCGCCACCATGGTGCGCAGCCGCTCGGCCATGCTGATCAGGGCCTCGTGCGAGACCGCATCGTGGTAGCCGGGCGCAGCCAGTATGGAGATCTCGTCGATGGCCTCCAGCAGTTGCAGGCCGCCGCGCCGCCCGCCGGTGCCGGTGAGCTGCCCGCCCTCGCCGACGTTCACCACCCAGCAGCGGGTGCCGCCGTTGTCCAGGAAGCCGAACACGGCGCGGGCCAGCGGGGTGCTCTCCAGGTGCTCGCCGTCGGCGTAGAGCCGCAGGAACTCGGTCCAGCTGTTCACCGCCAGCGCCTCGCCGACGTGGGCGCCGGGATCGGGCGCGACCCCGACGAACGCGGCGGTGCTCATGCCGACCGGCCCGATCGGGCGGGCCCCGCTGGGCACCTCCTCGACGTAGATGCCGGGGGAGAAGTAGGTGGGCATCGGTCCTCCTCGGACGTCAGTCGGGGGCGCGGACGACGATCAGGCCGTCGCCGGCCGGGTCGAGCTCGGCGGTGTGGACGCGCCCCGCGCCGATGAGCCGGATCCGCACCGGGGCGTCCGGCGCGTCGGGGTCGTGCGGCACGCCGGCCAGCCGGAACCGGCCGGCGGTGTCGGTCTCGGTGGCCTGGGCGGCGCCCACCAGTTCCACCCGGACGGCGGCGAGCGGCTGGTCCCGCGGACCGACCACCCGTCCGTGCAGCGTGCGCATGCCGAGCTGCCGCAGCCGCAGCGGCTGGCGTACCGGCGGCGCGACCGGAACCGGCCGCTCCACCCGGGCCGGCGCGTCCAGCAGCAGCGCGGGCCGGGGTGCCACGCCCAGCGCGCGCCACAGCGCCGGGTCGCCGGCGGCGAGCACCAGCTCCGGCCGGCCCGCCGTGGTGGCGGCGGCGAGCACCCGGTCCAGCGCGGCCAGCGCCGCCGGCCCGCCGCCCGCCACCAGCAGGCGGACCACGAACCGGTACGGCTCGCGCGTCGCGCCGCCGGTCGCGGTCTGCCGGGCCGGCCGCAGCTCCAGCGGCCAGAGGGTGAGGCCGCCGCCGGGGTCGTCACGTGGCGGACCGACGGGTACGGGTTCGCCCACCGCCCCGGCCAGCCACTGCGCGACGTCCGCGACGGCCGCCTCGATCGCGCCGGTCATCGCGGTGGCGTCCCCTGGATCCGGTACGCGATGGCCTCGTTCCACACGTGCGGGTAGACGCCGATCTCGAAGTAGCGGGTGAACCTGTTTATCGGCGCGTTGGTGTGGTCGTGCCAGAGCAGCCACACCGGGGCGATGGTGAACAGCGCGTAGTTGAGCGCCACCAGCGGCAGGTAGAACGGGCCGAGCAGCCGGGCCTGGAACACGTGCACGTCCTCGTGCCGCTGGATGCCGGGGCTGGACCCGGCGCACACGGTGCCGATCGTGGTCGCGTACCGGGGGGAGACGCCCTCGACCACGTTTACCCGGCCGCTGCCGGCCGAGACGATCCGGTCGAGCTGGTGGCCGAAGACCAGGTGCAGCGCCAGGTAGAGCGCCCCGGCGAACGTGTTGAGCAGGCTCCAGGTGTGGTCGACCACGAAGAGGAAGATCCCCTTCGGATCGGCGGCGTACGTGCCGGCGGAGGCCGACGCCCAGCCGAACGGTGCGCCGACGAGCAGGCCGACGACCGCGCCGGCCAGCAGGCCGACGGTACCGGCGGCGAGTTGCCCGAGTACGGCGCCGAAGACGACCTGGACGGCCGCGCTGAGGATGCCGAAGATCATGGGGTCACCTCTCTCAGACCCAGGAGCGGACGAAGCGGGGCTCGCGGCCCTGGGCGAGCTGGGTCGGCGACGCCTGCGTCGCCTGCCGGTTGCCAGGGGGGAGCTGGTTGACGCCGAGCGCGGCCGAGAAGATCACCAGACCGTTGAAGAAGGCGATGATCCACTTCTCCGGGCCGGCGTCGTCGGCGAACGCGGCGGTCAGGTAGGACAGCAGGAGCGCGAAGCCCAGCGCGATCCACTTGCGCGCCTTGTCGCCGCTCGGCCCGATCAGCCCGCCGATGACGTTCGTGGCGAGCAGGGTGGCGGCGCTGGCGCCGGTGAGGCTGCCCAGGGCGGCCCAGGTGAAGAGATCGTTCACGGCGATCCCCCTCTTTCCGATGGTGCGGTGGTGCGGCCGGGGTGGAGTGGTGCGGCGGCGTTCCGGGTCACGTGATCCAGGGTCCGCCCGGTGTGGTGGTGGGCCGCCGGCGCGGGCGCCGTCGGTGGTGGTGCGGGCTCAGGCCGGTGGGCCGGCGGGTCGAGTCGGTGCGTCGGGCGCGGCCGGGGTGCCGGTGGTGGCCGGGGCGGGGCCGACGGGCGCGTCCGGGCCGGTGGAGGCACCCGGGCCGGGAGCGGCGCCGGGGGTGTGGGCCGGGCCGGTGGCGCCCGGGTCGGTGGTGGCCGTCGCGTCCGGCCCGCCGTGGGAGCGCCGTCGCCGCATCAGCAGCACGAGCGCCACGCCGACGACCAGCAGCAGGACGATCACGGCGCCGGCGACCGCCAGCCACGGGAAGGAGCCGTTCCCGGTCACCACGGCGGCCGGGCTGGTGGCGGGCGGCGGGGGCGCCTGGGCGACGGCGCGCAACTCGGCCGGCTTGGGCTGGTTGGCGACCACCTTCCAGGTGACCGAGCGTCCGGTGACCGTGCCGTTCGTGTCGAGCACCCGGCCGGGGAACGTCACCGAGATCTCGAACTCCATCAAGGTCATGAACGCCTGTTGCTGACGCGGATCCTGCTGCCCGACCTTCCCGCCGTATTTCTTCGGGTCCAGGGGGAGCGAGAAGCGATACAGATCGTCGTCCCGAACAAGATTCACGCTTTCGCTCGTGAATTGCGCCAGTGGCGTTTTCCGGTACGCGATCTGAATGCCGTACGAGGTGGCGTCCTCGTACCGGGTCTCCGCTCCGGGCGGAAGTGAGGGAATGTTCGGCCGCAGTTCGGCGAACGCCACCGCCGGATCCGGGTTGCGCTGCTTGAGCACGGACTTCGGCGCGGTGAGCAGGAGCTGGCCGGAGACCGTGTCGTCGTTGTTCACGGTCAGCCCGAGGTTGAGCTGCATGCAACCGCTCAATATCGCCACGAGGGCGAGACACGCCGCGAGACCGAATGTGCGGCGGCGGAGTCTCGTATTCATGCGCTCAGTGTGAGCCGGTGCGGGCCGCCGGGCAGTCCGTGATCGGTCGCCGTTCTGTCGCCGATCTTACCGGCTCCCTCTCCCATTCGGACGACCCCGGAAACGCGAGCGATCGATATTCTGAAAGATTGTGGCGCCGTCGATTCGCCGGGGGTCACCGCGCCGGGGGCTGCTCCGGGACGATCCGGAACACCGGGATGCCGGCGGCGACCCGGGCGAAGTCGGCGAGCGGGGCGTGCCGGTCCACCGGCGCGTGCGCCCGGGCGCCGGGGGCGAGCGCGAGGTGCCGGCGCAGGATCTCCGGCCGCTGCGCCACCGGCACCTCGACCAGCCGGACCGGCTCGCGGCGGCGACGGCGCAGCACCACCCGCCCGTGCGCGGCGCGTGCGTTCGCCACCCAGTTGGCCCGCTCGCCGAGCATCGACACGACGTACCGCTCGCCGTCGTGATCGGCGACCACTATCGGCACCGACACGGTCCGGCCGGTGCGTCGGCCCGGCACCTCCATGGTCACCCAGTGCCGCGGCGCGAGCCCGGCGCCGTACTGCCACGCCGACAGCGCGTTGAGCATCCGGGCCAGCCGGTTCGGCCGGCGACCCCGGTACATCCACGTCATGAGTCCGCCCACCGGAACCCCTCCTTCTCCCGTATCCATTGACCGGCGGCCGCGCGGCGACGGCCAGGGCCGACCGGCCCGAACGCGTCCACCGCAGCGTGAACCACCGCGTGCCCGGCCACCGGCGGGCACCGCCCGGCCGCAGGATGGGTTACGCAGACCGGAGGGAAGGAATGACACCGACCGCGAGCCGGGCCGCGACGGCGCTCCGGCAGGCGGCCGGGCGGCTACGGCACGGCTGGCGGCCCGTACTCCAGGACACGCTGGCGGCGACGGTCGCCTGGATCATCGCCACCCGGCTCGCCGGGCACCCGCTGCCGTTCTTCGCGCCCGCCGCCGCCCGGAACGTGCTGACCCAGGCCCGGGGCCGGCACGCCGACGCCGCCGGGCACTGACCGGCGCTCAGGCGCTCTCCCGGGTGACGAGCGTCGACGGGAACGCGGTGCTCGGCGCGACCGGCGCCCGGGTCAGCACGGCAGTGGCCGCCGCCGCGGCGATCCGGTCGACCGGGTGGGTGGCGGTGGTCAGCGGCGGACTGCTCATCGCCGCGTACGGCAGGTCGTCGAACCCGGCCACCGCCACGTCGTGCGGCACCCGCACACCGCGCCCGCGCAACGCGGCGATCACGCCGAACGCGGTGGCGTCACTGGCCGCGTAGACCGCGTCGGCGTCCGGCCACCGGCGCAGCGCCGCAAGCGCCGCCCAGCCGCCCCGCGCCGCGGTGAAGTCGCCGGTGACCAGCCGCTCCGGAGACCCGGACTCCCGCATCAGCTCCCGGTACGTGGTGACCGAGCGCTCGGCGCAGACCAGCCAGCGCGGCCCGGTGACCATGACGATGCGGCGCCGGCCGGTGGCGTACAGGTGGCGCAGCACCTCGCCCGCGCCACCGGCGTTGTCGACGTCGAACGAGGGCACCGTCGCCGAGCCCTGGCCGATCGAGACGACCCGGCCGCGCAGTCTCGGCGGCACCGCGTCCAGCGCCGCCTGGACGGTGTTGACCAGGATCACGCCGCACACGCCCCGGTCGGCGCCGAGCCGGACCAGCCCGGACGGGTCGGCCAGCGGCAGCCACTCCAACGCCACTCCGACGCCGTGCGGCGCGCACTCCCGCGACGCCGCGCCCACCACCCGGTGCACGTACGGGTCGTCCAGCACCGTCTCGTCGCGGCCCACCACCGCCACCACGAGGCGTACCCCGGCGCCGCGCACCAGCGCCCGGGCCGCGAGGTCCGGCACGTAGCCGAGGCGTTCGGCGGCGGCGTGCACCCGGGCGCGGGCCCGGGCCGAGGTGAACCCGTAGCCACCGAGCACCCGGGAGGCGGTGGCCCGGGACACCCCGGAGTCGCGGGCCACGTCGTCGAGCGTGGCGGGACGTGTGGACGGCGTACCCATGTCCGCATCATGCCTGCTCTGGCATGGATGGGCGAAGCCTTAACGGCGCTTGTGGTGGAAGCGCTCTCAGGTGTGCGATTGTCGGCGGGAACAGACGGGGGAAGGGACCAGCGCACCGTGAGCAGCACCATCGACGCACCGGCCGGAAAGCGACCACCGGCGCCCCGGGCGGTGCTGAGCGCCCGCAACGGCGTGGCGGTCGTCTTCGCCCTCAACGGGCTCGCGGTGGCGAGCTGGTTCTCCCGGGTCCCGGCGGCCCAGGACGCGCTCGACCTCAATCCGGGCCGGCTCGGCCTGCTGCTGCTCTGCGCGTCGGCGGGCTCGCTGCTGGCCATGCCGACCGCCGGCCTGGTCACCCAGCGGCTCGGGCCGGCGCGCACGGTGGCCGTCTCGGTGGTGCTCGTCGCGCTCGGCCTGACCGGGGCCGGTCTCGCCGCCAGCCTGGCCGGATCGGTCGTCGGCGTCGGGTTCGGGCTCGCCGCGTTCGGTTTCGGCTCCGGCCTGTGCGACGTGGCCATGAACGTCGAGGGCGCCGCCGTGGAGAAGCGCCTCGGCTACACCATCCTGCCCCGGTTCCACGCCGCCTGGAGCCTCGGCTCGGTGGCCGGGGCCGGGCTCGGCGCCGGCGCCGCGCACTTCGGCGTGCCCGTCGGGGTGCACCTGCCGGTCCTGTCCGTGCTGATCCTGGGCGGCACGCTGCTCGGTGCCCGGGCCTTCCTCGCGGCCACGGCCGAGGCGGCCGGGGCCGGGGCGCCGGCGGCCCGGCGGCAGGCGCTGCTGGCCGCCTGGCGCGAGCCCCGCACCCTGCTGATCGGGCTGCTCGTGCTGGTCATGGCGTTCACCGAGGGCAGCGCCAACGACTGGCTCGCGGTGGCGTTCGTCGACGGGTACGGGGTCGACGAGGCGGTCGGCGCCGCGGTGTTCGGCGTGTTCGTGGTGGGCATGACGCTCGGCCGCACCGTCGGCACCGTCGCCATCGACAGGTGGGGACGGGTGCCGGTGCTGTTCACCACCATCGCGATGGCGTCCGCCGGAGCGGCGCTCGCCGTGCTGGCCGGGAACGGCCCCCTCGCCGTGGCCGGCGTGGCGCTGTGGGGTCTCGGTGCGTCGCTCGGCTTCCCGGTCGGGATGAGCGCCGTCGCCGACGACGAGGACAGGGCCCCGGCCCGGGTGAGCGTGGTCGCGGTGATCGGCTACACGGCCTTCCTGGCCGGCCCGCCGCTGCTCGGCTTCCTCGGCGACCACTTCGGCGTGCTGTCCGCGCTCGGCGTGGTGCCGCTGCTCCTGCTGCCCACGCTCGCGCTGGTGCCGGTGCTGCGGGAGCGTCCCGCCGCGCCGGACGCGGCGGCCGGCACGCCGGGAGTCGGCACGCCGGGCGTGAAGGCGGGCTGAGCCGGCCCAGCCGACTCCCACCGCGCTCCCAGCCGCCTGCCAGGCGGGCGTGCTGCACTGGAGCGAACGCCGAGGAGAGGAGGCGGGCATGCGCTGGTTCAGCCGCCGAGCCGCCGACCCGACGACGCCCACGAAACTCGACCGCGAGGCGAACAAGGAGGACCTCGCGCAGTTGGAGGCGTTCGTCACCAGCCGCAGCGGGGTCGAGTTCTATCTGGAACCGGAGACCACGGCCACCGACACGACAGTGGTCGCCATCGCGCACGACGGCGAGTGGATCCGCCGCCGTACCGGCTCGCCCCGGGTCGCCGGCAGGATCGCCCAGAAGCACGCGCTGCCGCTCTACGAGGCGGCCCGTACCGGCTATCCGGAGCGCATGCGGGCGTGGAACCGGGCGCACCCGGAGCGCCGGGCCCGCTGACGCGCGGGCTCAACCGCCCAGCGCGGTGACGACCGAGTAGCCGAGGAACGCCGCGCCCAGGCCCGCGGCCACACTGAGCGCCACATTCGCGTACGCGAGACGGCGTTTCCCCGTGCGGGCCAGGCGCAGCGTCTCGTAGCTGAGCGTGGACCAGGTGGTCAGCGCGCCGCAGAAGCCGGTGCCGACGAGCGCCGTCACGCCCGGGTCGACGGGCGCCGCGAGCAGGCCGCCGAGCAGCAGCGACCCGGCGACGTTGACGGTCAGCGTGCCCCACGGGAACGGCGAGCCGTGCCGGGCCTGCACCGCCCGGTCGGTGAGGTAGCGCAGCGGGGCGCCGATCGCCGCGCCGAGCGCGATCAGCAGGACGGTCACCCTGCCCTCCCGTGCCGGGCGGCCAGGAGCCGGGCGGTCACCGCGTCCCCGGCCGCGACCGCCGCCAGCGCGCCGAGCACAGTCGCGGCCAGGTAGGCGCCCGCCGTACCGGCCGCGCCGCCGGTCAGCAGCCGCTGCGCGTCGACCGCGTACGCGGAGAACGTGGTGAACCCGCCGAGCACGCCGACGCCGAGGAACGGCCGGGTCAGCGGATGGGCCGGGCGGGCGGCGAGCACCGCCATCAGCACGCCGATGAGCAGGCAGCCGGTGACGTTGACGGCGAACGTGGCCCACGGGAAGCCGCCGGGCGGGTGCGGCACGGCGGCTTGGGCGCCGGCCCGGGCCAGCGCGCCGAGCACGCCACCGGCGGCGATCACGCCGAGCGCCACCGCCGGGTGCGCGGACAGTTCCGCGCGGTCCGCCGGTACGCGCAGGTCGACGTCCGGATCGACCCGGGGATCCGACACAACACCTCCCACCAGCACCCGAGAGCATAACCCCGCCTCTCGCCCCCGGCCCTCGCCCGGCCCCCGCCCGGCCCTCCGCGATCTTGCACTTTGTGCCCCGGCACATTGCGCGAAAAGGACACCCGAGGGGCGGCAAGTGCAAGATCGCGGGGGAGAGGGACGGGGCAGGGGTGGCGGGCGTACGGTGGGCGCAGCGCCCGGCGCGCGGCGTCCGGGGCCCGTCGTGCCAGGAGGTCACCGTGGAGGAGCGCACGCCCCGTCCGGAGGAGCTGGATCCCGTCGAGCGGATCGGCGTCGACGAGCTGCGCGCGCTGCAACTGGACCGGCTGCGGCACTCGCTGCGCCACGCGTACGACAACGTGCCGCACTACCGGCGCGCGTTCGACGCGCTCGGCGCGCACCCGGACGACCTGCGTGAGCTGGCCGACCTGGCCCGCTTCCCGTTCACCGCGAAGGCGGAGCTGCGGGAGAACTACCCGTACGGCATGTTCGCGGTGCCCCGCGAGCGGATCGCCCGGCTGCACGCCTCCTCCGGCACCACCGGCCGTCCCACAGTGGTCGGCTACACCCGCGCCGACCTGGACACCTGGGCGAAGCTGATGGCCCGCTCGATCCGTGCCGCCGGGGGCCGCCGCGGCGACCGGGTGCACGTCGCGTACGGCTACGGGCTGTTCACCGGCGGGCTCGGCGCGCACTACGGCGCCGAGGAGCTGGGCTGCACCGTCGTCCCGGTCTCCGGCGGCATGACCGAGCGCCAGGTCATGCTGATCCGTGACCTCGAACCGGAGGTCGTCATGGTGACCCCGAGCTACATGCTCGCCATCGTCGACGAGATGGAACGCCAGGGCGTCGACCCGCGCGCCACCTCGCTGCGGGTGGGGATCCTCGGCGCCGAGCCGTGGACCGAGGACATGCGCCGGGAGCTGGAGACCCGCCTGGACATGCACGCGCTGGACATCTACGGCCTGTCCGAGGTGATGGGTCCGGGCGTGGCGGTCGAGTGCGTGGAGACCAAGGACGGTCTGCACCTGTGGGAGGACCACTTCTACCCGGAGATCATCGACCCGGTCACCGGCCGGGTGCTGCCCGACGGGGAACGGGGTGAGCTGGTGCTGACCTCGCTGACGAAGGAGGCGATGCCGGTGGTCCGCTACCGCACCCGCGACCTGACCCGCCTGCTGCCCGGCACCGCCCGCCCGATGCGGCGGATCGAGAGGATCACCGGGCGGACCGACGACATGATGATCGTCCGGGGGGTGAACGTCTTCCCGACCCAGATCGAGGAGCTGATCCTGCGTACCCCTGCGCTGTCGCCGCACTTCCAGTGCGTGCTCGACCGGCGGGGGCGGCTCGACACGCTCACCGTCCACGTGGAGCGGCGCGCGGGCGCCGCCGCCGACGAGGCCGAGCGGGCCGGCGCGATGCTGGTCGAGCAGGTCAAGAACACCATCGGGGTGTCGGTGGCGGTACGGGTGATCGAACCGGACGGGGTGGAACGCTCGATGGGCAAGATGCGCCGCATCGTCGACCAGCGACGGGAGTCCTGAGATGGCCGGCCGTACCGCGGCGCACGACATGTTCGACGCCGACGTGGCGTCCAAGGGGCTCGGCATCGAACTCGTGTCGGCCGGCGACGGCGCGGCGGTGGCCCGGATGCGGGTCACCGCGACGATGCTCAACGGGCACGCGATCGGGCACGGCGGCTTCGTGTTCCTGCTCGCCGACACCGCGTTCGCGCTGGCCTGCAACAGCCACGGCCCGGCGACCGTGGCGGCCGGCGGCGAGATCAGCTTCCTGCGCCCGGTGCGCGAGGGCGACCTGCTGGAGGCGTACGCCACCGAACGCGTCCGGCACGGCCGCAGCGGCATCTACGACGTGACGGTACGGCGCGGCGACGAGGTGGTGGCCGAGTTCCGGGGACGCAGCCGCACCATCGCCCGCGACTGACCCGGACCGGCCGGCCGCCCGGTGACGTCCGGGCCGGAGTGGCCCCGTGCCCGCTCCGAACCGGACGTCACGCTCATGCGGCCAGCCCGAGCGGGCGCCCGCCGGGCTCGTTCCCTCGCCGGTTCCCGCCCGGCCGTCCGGGTGGTCCGGTCCGCTGCTCCGGCCACGCCGTGACCGCCGGGCCGGGCCACCGACCGGGCGTGACCTCGGATCGCGGGACGTCGCGCCACCCCTGCCGCTCCGCGGCACCCGGGACGGTCCCCGTGACGGGCCCGGCGCGCACCGGCTGCGCGGGCACCGCCCGGAGCGCGTCGGCCTGATCCAGCCGGTTCGGCGGGACGGGCGCCGGTCGGGCCCCTCCACCCGACCGGCGCGACCGTCCCGCCCCGAGCGGGCAGACGCCCCGCTCGTCGGCGTCCCGGGACGGGACGCCGGTTACCGCTCCCGGCCCGCGGCCGGCAGCGGAGTCCTCAGTGGCGCGCAGGCGGCGGGCGAAGTCCGCCCGTACCGCACGGGACAGCCGCAGCGCGGCCACCCGCGCCACCAGCGCGTCGACCGCCCAGCCGCCCGCCGGGACCGGGCGGACCAGTCCGGCCGCGGCCAGCGCCCGCAGCACCGGCTCGGCCCGGCCGGCGGGCCAGCCGAGCATCGCCTCCACCGCGTCGGCCCCGACCGGGCCGCCGCGGGCGGTCCCGGCCAGCAGCACCGCCCGGTGTGTGCCGTCGAGCCGGTCCAGCCGGGCGTCCACCAGGCGGCGCGCGGCGGCGGGCACGCCGCCGGGCTCGCCCGCCGGATCCGTGCCCGCGTACGCGGACGCGACCGCCGGGTTGCCGCCGACCAGCGGAATCAGGCGTGCGGCGAGCGCGGCCGGCCGCCCGGCCCGGTCGAGCAGGTGCCGCAGCAGCCGACCGGTGTCCAGCGGCCCGAGCGGCTCCAGCGGGATCCGCCGCGCCGGGGCGGGCAGCGGGTCGGCCGAGCCGGCGCCGCTGGTGGTGACGACCGCCAGTGGCAGCCCGCGTTCACCCGCCGCCACGTGGAGCTGGTGCAGGAACCGGCGCAGCGCCGGTGCGGCCCGGTCCAGGTCGTCCAGCGCGACCAGCACCGGCGCGTCGGCGGCCAGGCCGAGCAGCGTCTCGCGGCAGGCCACCACGGCGCGGGCCGCCACCGCGTCGTCGTCCGGCGCGGCCAGGAACGCGGCGAGCACACCGCCCGGCCCGTCCGCGACAGTGCCGTCCGGCCGGGGACGGACCAGGTCGGCCAGGGGCGCCAGTTCCCCGCACGGGTACGGCGGGCAGGACGTCACCCGCCGGAGCACCGGCACGCCGTCCACGCTCGACACGGCACCGGTCACCTCGTGCAGCAGCCGGCTGCGGCCGCTGCCCGGCGGTCCGACCAGGGAGATCCACCGGGGACGCCGGTCACGTAGCGCCCGGGTGACCTCGTCGACCGCGCTCGCCAGCTCGCGGCGGCGGCCCACGAGCGGGTCGCGGTGCCGGGGCGGCCTGCTACCGGCAGTCCCGGTCACCCGCCACACGTCCAGCGGAAGCGCCTTGCCGGCGAGTGTCAGCGTGGCCAGTGGACGCTGCTCGACCAGGCCGGCCACCGCGTTCCGGGTGACCGGGCAGAGCACGACCCCGCCCGGCGGCGCGTGCTCCTGCAGGCGGGCCGCCGTGGTGATCACCGCGCCGCTCGCCGCACCGTGGCCGCCGTCGCGGACCTCGGCCAGGTCCAGCAGCACCTCGCCGGTCGCCACGCCGACCCGCACGCGCAGCCGGACGCCGGCCGGGCTCCGCCGCGCCAGCGCGGCCTGGATGTCCAGCCCGGCCCGCACCGCCCGGTACGCGTCGAGACCGTCCGAACCGGACGCGCCGAACAACGCCATCACCGCGTCGCCGACGTACTTCTCCACCACGCCCCGCCAGCGGCGCAGCACCGAGGCCACGGTGCCGAAGTAGGCGCGCTGCAACGCCCGTACGTCCTCCGGGTCGAGCCGCTCGACCAGCCGCGTCGAGCCCACGATGTCGACGAAGAGGACGGTCACGACACGTCGTTCCTCGGGCACCGGCCGGCACGCCGCGATGACGGCTTTCCGACTCCACACGGGCGTGGTGATCGACATCGCACCCACCCTTTCCCCGGACTCCGGTACCTGACGACCACCGCAGACTTCCACCACCGGGTTCTCGGGGGATCTGTAGGACGACGTATGTCGGGCACGCGCAACCATTAGTCGTGTAGTCGACGCGAGAGGTACCAGTCCGGGCCCACGGCCGTAGAACCGCGCGGGAGCGGTGACTAGGCTGCGTCCCATGGCCGGCGACCTGGACACCGCACCGCTCGTCGGCCGTACCGGCACCATGGCGACGCTGCGGTCGGCGCTGCACGACGACCTGCGGCCCGGGCAGACCGGCGCGGTGTTCCTCACCGGAGAGAGCGGGGTGGGCAAGACCCGCCTGCTGACCGAGGTCGGCGAGCAGCTCCGGCAGGCCGGGGCGGTGGTGCTCACCGGCGCCTGCCTCGACATCGGAGACGCCTCGCCGCTGCACCCGGTACGCCAGGCGCTGCGCCGGCTCGACGCCGAGCAGGCCGAGGCGCGCACCACCGCGGCGATCCGCGGGGTGTTGCAGGTCTTCGACGAGGAGACCCCCGGCCCGGACGGCGCCGGGGCGCTGCTGGAACGCGTCGCCCAGGGCCTGCACCTGGTGGCCGGCGGACGGCCGCTGGTGCTCGTCCTCGACGATCTGCAGTGGGTCGACCGCAGCACCCGGCAGCTCATCCTCTACTTGCTGGCCGGGCTGGGCGACCTGCAGCTGTCGGTGCTGGCCGCGATCCGGGCCGAGTCGCTGCGCGGCGCGCATCCGCTGCGCCGGGTGCTCACCGAGCTGCGCCGGCTGCGGTCGGTGCGGGTGATCGACCTGCTGCCGCTGGACCGGCCCGCCACCG
Source organism: Micromonospora sp. NPDC048169 (assembly GCF_040652815.1). NCBI lineage: Bacteria > Bacillati > Actinomycetota > Actinomycetes > Micromonosporales > Micromonosporaceae > Micromonospora > Micromonospora sp. NPDC048169. The sequence goes on along the minus strand of NZ_JBEZMS010000023.1, from coordinate 71,653 downwards.
AGGAGCTGGCCGCCGCAGTCGTCGGCGCGCCGCTGCCGCCGGAGGCCGCCGACCAGCTCTGGCAGCGCAGCGGCGGCAATCCGTTCGTGGCGGAGGAGCTGGCCCGCGACCGGCGCGACGGCCGCGACGGTCTCTCCGACACCCTGCGCGAGGTCTTCCTCGACCGGGTCGACGCGCTGCCCCAGCCCGCGCACGCGGTGGTGCACGCGGTGGCGGTGGGCGTCGAGCCGGTCGAGCACTGGCTGCTGGCCCAGGTGGTGCGGCTGCCCGAGGAGGAGCTGCTCGACGCGGTCCGGGAGGCGGTCGCGCACCGCCTGCTGGTCGGCGCCGACGACGGCTACCGGCTGCGGCACCGGCTGGTCGCCGAGGTCCTGGCCCACGAGCTGCTGCCCGCCGAGCGGGCCGCGCTGCACCGCCGCTACGCCGAGGCCCTCACCGCCGTGCCGGCCGAGCTGCACCAGGCCCGGCTGGCGCACCACTGGCGGCACGCCGGCGAGCCGGCCCGGGCGCTGCCCGCCGCGATGGCCGCGGCCCGCGAGGCGGAACGGCTGCACGGGTACGCCGAGGCGCACCGCCACTGGTCGGCCGCGCTGACCCTGGCCACCGAGCCGCCCGCGGTCACGCCCGACGGGGCCCTGCCGGAGCCGGTCGAGGTGGACCGGGCTGAGCTGCTCAGCCACGCCGCCGAGGCCGCGCACCACAGCGGGGAGCACGCCCGCGCCCTGATGCTGCTGGAGGAGCTGGCCGACGACCCGTCCGGGCCACCGGTCTGCGCGCTGCGCATCCGCCGGGCCCGTTACCTGGCCGCGGCCGGCCGGTCGGCCCCGGCCGAGCAGGAGTACCGGCTGGTGCTGGCCTCGCCCGACTGCACGCCGCAGGAGCGGTGCACCGCCGCCGCCCGGCTGGCCGAGCTGCTGCTGCACCTGGGCCGCTACGCCGAGGCCGGCGACCGGGCCCGGGAGGCGCTGGCGCTCGCCGCCGACGTGCCCGGCACCACCTCCGAGGTGGTGATGGCCAGCGCCGCACTCGGGTTCAGCGAGGCGTTCCTGGAGGATCCGGCGGCCGGGCTGGCGGTGATGCGCCAGGCGCTGGAGACCGCCGAGTCCGCCGGCCGTCCGGAGGACGTGGCCTGCGCGTACCTGCACCTGGCCGAGCTGCTCACCGGGCCGCTGAACATCCTCGAGGAGGGGGTGGTGGTGGCCCGCCGGGGCGCCGACCGGGTCGCCGAGCTGGGGCTCGGCCGCACCTGGGAGACCCGGCTGCTGGCGGTGGCGACGAACGGGCTGTTCCGGGTGGGGCAGTGGGCGGAGGCGGAGAAGGTGGTCGCCGCCGCGCTGCGGCACCGTCCCTCCGGGGCGGACGCGGTCGAGCTGCTGCTGGCCCGGTGCCGGCTCTCCGTCGGGTACGGCGACGTCGAGGCGTCCGACCGCGACCTGGAGGCGGTCGCCACGGTGCTGGCCGGTGGCGGCGCCCGGCACGTGCTGCCGATGCTCATCCTGCGTGCCGGCCTGGCCATGTGGCAGGGCCGGCACGACCTGGCCCGGCAGGCGGTGCAGCGGGGCCTGACCGAGAGCCGGTCCGACGACGTGATCGTGCTGGCCACGCTGGCCTGGCACGGGCTGCGCGCGGAGGCCGAGGCGGCGGCCGGCCGCACGATCGAGGTGGACCCGAACGCGGTACGCCGGCTACGCGCCGCGGTCGACCGGGTGACAGGCAAGAGCGCCGAGGCGGGTGCGCCGGTGCGGTACGTGGCCGAGGGGTTCCTGGCGCTCTGCCACGCCGAGCTGAGCCGGCTCGACGACGGGCGCGGCGATCCCGCGCTGTGGGAGCGCTCCGCCGCCGAGTGGGACCGGCGCAACCACCCATATCCGGCCGCGTACTCCCGGTTGCGGCAGGCCGAGGCGCTGCTGGCCCGACGCAGCCGCCTGGCCACCGCCGGCAACCTGCTGCGTGAGGCGTACGCGACGGCCCAGTCGCTCGGCGCGGTGCCGCTGACCGCGGAGATCCGTACCATCGCCTCGCGGGCCCGGGTGGCGGTGGACGCCGCGCCGGAGGCGGCGCCGGTGCCCCGGCAGCGGGCGGCGGCGCCCGCCGGGCCGGCGGTGGACGAGCTGGCGACGCTCACCCCGCGGGAGCGGGAGGTGCTCGCCGCGGTGGCCGAGGGGCTGACCAACCGGGAGATCGGCCAGCGGCTGTTCATCAGCGAGCGGACCATCGGCGTCCACGTCTCGCACATCTTCGACAAGCTCCAGGTACGCACGCGGGTGCAGGCCAGCGCCATCTTCCTGCGCAACGGCGCGGAATAGGCGTACGCCGGCAATACGTCGTTCGACGGATCCCCCTGTGGACGGTGGCTGGCAGGCTGTCCGGCGGAACAGGGGTGGTGGCGTCGTGGGGGCGTCGGCCGTTGTGGAGGAGAGATGACCGAACCGGTCTGGGGTCCTGTGCACCAGGACATCGTCGGCCTGCTCGCCGACCATCCCGCCGACGTGCCCGCGGTCGTGGACCATCTGACCAAGTTGCAGGATCTGCTGGTCCGGCTGCCGCCGTTGCAGGAGAGCTGCCCGCTCGCCGACTTCAACAAGCTCTACCTGGTGATCACCAGTACGGTGCTCGACGGCCTGTACGACGACCGGTTCCGCGACCCGGCCTTCCTGGCGCGGCTGGACGTGGAGTTCGCGGCCCGCTACTTCGAGGCGCTGCGGTTCTGGACCGACTCCAGCCCGAGCACCCCGAAGGCGTGGTCCTGCCTGTTCCGGCGGATGCGGGGCCCGGACGCCCGGCCGTTGCCGTCGGCCGCCGCGGGCGTCAACGCGCACATCAACTACGACCTGCCGTTCGCGCTGGTGACCACGTTCGACAGCCTGGAGTCCGAGCCGATCGACGCCAGCGACCAGCACCGCGACTACCTGGAGATCAACAAGATCTTCGCCGAGCGGATCCCGGAGCTGCGCCGCGGTTATCTGGACAACTGGCAGCTCATGATCGACATGGTGAACGGCGACATCGACGACTGGTACCAGGGTGAACTGGTGGAGTACACCCGGAACGTGGCCTGGCGCAACGCGCAGAAGATCTGGCGCTGCCGGCACGACCCGGAGGCCCGCGAGTGTGAGCGGACGCGGCTGGACGACAACGCCGCGCTGCTCGGCCGGCTGCTGCTGTCGCCCCTCGGGGCGTTCCTGCAGTAGCCGGGACGGGGGGTTCCCGCGTCCCGCCGTCCGGGCGCGGGGCGCGGGAACGCCGTCCGCGGGTGTCGGGGCCGCCGCACCGGGTACGTCGCCGCCGTGCCACCAGACGAACAGGCCGGCCCCGCTGCGGTCCCGCCGGGCCCGGCCCGCCGCTTCCCGTTCCGCTTCGACCCGGCGTTCCGGCTGCCGCTGGCGCTGCTCGGTGTCCGGCCCGCCACGGCCTGGCTCGACTGGGGCCCGGACGCGCTCGTCGTCCGGTTCGGCCCGTGGCTGCTGCGCACCACACCGGGCAACGTGACCGGGGCCGAGCTGACCGGGCCGTACCGCTGGTGGCGGGCGATCGGCCCGCACCTGTCGCTGGCCGACGGCGGGGTGACCTTCGGCGCCAGCCTGGCCGGCGGGCTCTGCCTGCGCTTCGCCGAGCCGGTGCCGGCGTTGGCCCCCGGCCCCTGGCCGCGGCACCCGGCGGTCACCGTGACGGTGGCCGACCCGGCGGCGGTGCGCGACGCCCTGGCCGGCGGACCGGATCTTTGACCGGTTCGGCCGGGCCGCGCCCGGGACACCCCCTACCGTCTTCATAGGGACGAAGGGGAGCAGATGGGGCAGGCGGGGGAGCCGGAACAGCCCCGGCGTACGCGGAACCGGCGCCGGGAGGCGCACGCGGCCGCGGCGGCCCGGGCCGGGCGACACGGCGACCACGCCGGCCGCACCGTGCCGGAACTGCCGGAACGGGTGGCGGCCCCGGCGCGGCCAGCGGCCCCGGCGGGACGGCTGCACAGGTGGTTGTTCGCGCACCGCGTCGAGCCGGTCGGCCCGGAGGTCGGCGAGCACCAGACCCGGTCCCACCCGTGGTGGCAGGTGATGTGCCTGACCGGCGTCGACTACTTCTCCACGCTGTCCTACCTGCCCGGCATCGCCGCCGTGGCGGCCGGCGCGCTCAGCCCGCTGGCCACGCTGCTGATCGTGGCGCTGACCCTGCTCGGGATGCTGCCGATGTACCGCCGGGTGGCCCGGGAGAGCCCGCACGGGCAGGGCTCGGTGGCCATGCTGGAGCGGCTGCTGCCGTTCTGGCGCGGCAAGGTCTTCGTGCTGGTGCTGCTCGGCTTCGTCGCCACCTCGTGGATCATCACGATCACCCTCTCCGCCGCCGACGCCAGCGTGCACCTGCTGGAGAACCCGGTCCTGCCCGCGTCGTTCCCGCACGGCGGCGCGGCGGCGGTGCTGGTCACGGTGGTGCTGCTGCTCGTGCTCGGCGGCGTGTTCCTGCTCGGGTTCAGCGAGGCCGTGCAGGTCGCCATCCCGCTCGTGGTGGCGTTCCTGACGCTGAACGCGGTGGTGGTGGTCGCCGGGGTGGCCGAGGTGGTCGCCGACCCGGGCCTGCTCGGCGACTGGACCGGCCGGCTGGCGCACACCGGCGGGCCCGGCGACGTCCTGGTCACGAGCGTGCTCGCGTTCCCGCTGCTGGTGCTCGGCCTGTCCGGCTTCGAGACCGGGGTGAGCATGATGCCGCTGGTGCGCGGCGAGGGCGACGACCCGCGGCGGCGGCTGGACGCCCGGATCCGCAACACCCGAAGGCTGCTCACCGCCGCCGCGCTGATCATGTCGGTCTACCTGATCGCCACCACGTTCGTCACCACGGTGCTGATCCCGCCCGGGGCGTTCGCCCCCGGCGGGCCGGCGAACGGGCGGGCGCTGGCGTTCCTCGCCCACGAGCACCTCGGCGAGGCGTTCGGCACCGTGTACGACATCAGCAGCGTGCTCATCCTCTGGTTCGCCGGGGCGTCGGCGATGGCCGGGCTGATCAACATCGTGCCCCGCTACCTGCCGTCGTACGGCATGGCGCCGGAGTGGGGACGGGCGGTGCGCCCGGTGGTGCTGGTCTACACCGCGATCAGCGTCGCCATCACGATCGCCTTCTCCGCCGACGTGAACGCCCAGGCCGGCGCGTACGCCACCGGCATCCTCGCGATGATGGTCTCCGGCGCGATAGCGGTCACCATCGCGGCGTGGCGGGCTCGCGGCCGCGCGGCCGCTGCCGGGTTCGCGCTGCTCACCGCCGTGCTGCTGTACGCGCTTGTGGAGAACGTGGTGGAGAAGCCGGACGGGATCACCATCTCCGGTTTCTTCATCGCCGGGATCATCGCGGTGTCGCTCATCTCCCGGGTCACCCGTACCACCGAGCTGCGCGCCGAGCGGATCGAGTTCGACGAGGCGGCCCGCCGCTTCGTCGACGAGTCGGTCGCCCGGGACGGGCGGCTGCACCTGATCGCCCACAAGCGGCAGAGCGGGTCGGTCAAGGAGTACCGGGTCAAGGAACGGGCGCAGCGGTCGATGAACCCGGTGCCCGGCGCCGCCGACGTGCTGTTCCTGGAGATCGACGTGAGCGACCCGTCCCAGTTCAGCCAGGTGCTGCGGGTGCGCGGGGTGGAATCCGGCGGCTACCGGATCCTGCGCGCCAGCAGCCCGGCCGCGCCGAACGCGATAGCCGCGATCCTGCTGGCCCTGCGCGACGCCACCGGCGTACGCCCGCACTGTCACTTCGAGTGGTCGGAGGGCAATCCGATCGCGCATCTGCTGCGTTATCTCATCCTCGGCCGGGGCGACACCCCGCCGGTGGTGCGGGAGATCATCCGCAAGTCCGAGCCGGACCCGACCCGCCGCCCCGGCATCCACGTCGGCGGCTGAGGCGCGGGGGACCGGCCCGGCGGCGGGACTAGCCGAGCGCGCGGACCCGGGCGAGCAGGTCGCCGGCGCAGAAGTCCAGGAAGCCGTCCGGGTCCGGCCCGGCGTTCTGCAGCACGATGTGGTCGAAGCCGGCCTCGACGTACGTCCGTGCCTTCGCCACGTGCGGCTCGGCGTCCGGGCCGACGGAGAACTGCTGCCGGATGTGGTGGTCCTCGACCCAGGTGGTGGCGGCGTCGAAGTTCACCGGGTTGGGCAGCTCGCTCATCACCTTCCAGCCGGTGACCGCCCAGCGGCTGGTCTCCCGGGCCGCGCGCACCGCCGACTCCTCGTCGGCGGCCCAGGCCATCGGCACCTCGGCGTAGCGCGGACCCTGGCCGCCCGCGTTGCGGTACTGGTCGACGATCGACGACTTCGGCTCGGTGGCGAACAGGCCGGTGCCCAGTTCGGCCGCGAGACCGGCGGATTCCCGGCCGCTGGCCGCCACCGCGATCACCGGCGGCTGCTCGGGCAGGTCCCAGATCCGGGCGTCCTCCAGGTGCAGGTGCCGGCCGTCGTACGAGCGGTAGCCACCCTGCCAGAGCAGCCGGATGATCTCCAACGCCTCGCGCAGCCGCTCGTGCCGCCCCCGGACGCTGGGGAACCCCTGCCCGACGACGTGCTCGTTGAGCCGCTCCCCGGCGCCCACCCCGAGCGTGAACCGCCCGTCGGAGATCAGCGCCATGGTGGCGGCGGCCTGCGCGACGATCGCCGGGTGGTAGCGCACCGACGGGCAGGTGACGCCGGTCGCCAAGCCGAGGGTGGTGGTGCGGGCGGCGATCGCGCCGAGCGCGCTCCAGGTGAAACAGGAGTGCCCCTGCGCCTCCAGCCAGGGGTGGTAGTGGTCGCTCATCTCGACGAAGTCGAAGCCGGCCTCCTCGGCCCGGACCGCCTGCCGGATGAGTTCCCGCGGCCCGAACGCCTCCGAGGCGAGCTTGTAGCCGATCCGCATGCCCGGTCTCCGTTCCGTCGTCGGCGAACCGCTGCCGTTCCTACCGAACCGCTGCCGTTCCCACCCGACCGGCGGGCAAACCAGGCGAGACCCAGCCTCCTAGGACGGTCTAGGGGTGGTGACCGACCGCGCGGCGGGCACGGAACGGCCCGCGCTCGCCGGGCGGGCGCGGGCCGAGGGGAAGTACGGGGCGACGGCCTACTTCGACGGCTCCGGCAGCTTGCAGTCCACCTTCGGGTTGGCGCCGATGTAGTTCAGCGGGCCGGCCACGATGGTGACCAGGATCGTGCCCGCCTCCGCACAGTTGGTTTCGTCGTTGCCGTAGTAGCCGCGCTGACCGGCGGCGATGGCGCCGATGATGAGCCAGATGACGACCAGGACGCCGACTATCGAGGTGCCGCGCATCAGTTGCCTCCACTGGGGTCGTGGTGGATTTCGAGGTGGAGGCCATGTACCCCGTGCGGGTGATCCGCCAAACGGCGCACCGGTGCCGGCGCGGCCGATTCCGATTACCTCAGTGTGGCGGCATCGGCTCCTCGGGCGGTCGGCCCCGGCTGCGGAGGTAGTCGGCGAACGCCACCCCGGCCAGCACCAGCATCGCCCCGGCCGAGGCGTAGACCGGCGCCAGGTACAACCCGGCCGGGGCGATCGTCAGCAACGCCAGCACGCCGCCCGGCCGGGACGACGACACCCGGCTGAACACCTCGTACTCGAAGGCGGCCCGCCCGGCCAGGAACATCGCCGGCCCGCCGAGGATCACCGCCAGCCAGGCCGGCGGCGTGTGGCCGGTCGGCTCCAGCAGGACCAGGTCGAAGCCCGCCGCGGTGGTCACCACCCCGGCCACCATCAGCAGATGCGTGTACGGCGCGGTGTTGAGGAACCGGTTCGGCCGGTCGGCCCGGGCGATGGCGTGCGGCAGCAGCTCGCCGGACTTGTGCACGTAGATGCGCCAGAGCAGCAGCGTGGTGGTGAACGCGACGGTGAAGGCGACCAGGTTCTCCACCTCGGAGTGGTGCGTGCTGAACACCGTGCCGGCGACCAGCACGGCGTCGCCGAGCGCGATGATGAAGAACTGCTGGTACCGCTCGGACAGGTGCTCGGCCGTCACGTTGCGCTGGGCGTCCGGCACCGCACCCAGGACCGGCACCGGATACGCCAGCCGGAATCCCAGGTAGTCGATGGCCAGCGCGCCGAACCAGAGCAGGAGCCGGGCGGTGCCGTGCGCGGCCAGCGCGCCGATCAACCAGGGCACCGCCGACACGGCGAACCAGACGAAGATGCGCACGGCCCGTTTGTTGCTCTGCGCGTCCCACCGCACGGCGGGCATGAGGAAGAGCCCGCGTCCGAGATGGATCGCCACGTACGTCCCGGCGAACACCAGCCCGCGGGAGCTGAACGCCTCCGGGATGGCGGTGGTCATCAGCAGCGCGCCGAACATCACCGCCACGATCAGCAGCTTGATCTCGGTGCGCTGCGGATCGTAGATGTCGGTGACCAGCGTGGTGATCGCCCAGGTCCACCAGATCGCCATCAGCATGACCAGGGACTCGGCGGCCCGTTCCCAGGTCACCGACCCGATCAGGTGACGTGAGATCAACGCGAGCGCGGCCACGTAGACCAGGTCGAAGAAGAGTTCGAGCAGGGTCACCCGGCGCGGCGCCTCCGGGTCGCGGACCGGCGGTCGCCGGCCGGCGGGCTCCGGCGCTGCGGTGGGCACGACATGCTCCTGCGGAAGGCGGTACGCGCGGCGGGCCGTCCGGGCCCCTCACCGACGGTAGCGACGCCCGTACCCCCGTGGTCGGCTTTCCGGCATACCGGTCCGGTGCCCGCCGGCCGGGAGGTGGCGGGGCCGGAAACGCGCCGGGCCGGTGGCGACAACTCGTCACCACCGGCCCGGAACGCGGACGGCTGTCTACTCCGCGGCGGCCGGGAGCACCCGGTCGGCGTCGGCGGGGGCACCCGCCAGCACCTTCGCCTGCTGCGGCCAGGTGGCCAGGCCGGGCGCGGTGCGCAGCCCGGCGGCCTTCACGGTCTGCCGCAGCGTGACCTCGTCCAGTTCGGCGAGCTGCCGGTAGGTACGGATCCCGGCGTCCTGGAGCGCGGTGGCCAGCTTCGGCCCGATGCCCTGGATCCGCCGGAAGTCGTCCGGCGCGGTGTCGGCCGCGTCGGCCGGAGCATCGTTCTCGGCAGACGCGCGCGGCGCGGGCACGACGGCCGGCTCGGCAGCGACCGGCTCGGCAGCGACCGGCTCGGCAGCGACCGGCTCGATCGGCTCGACGGGCTCCGTGGTCTCGGCGGGCTCCGTGGCCGCGACGGGTGACGGCGCGGCATCAGCGGTGGGCTCCGTGGCCGGGCCGGCCGGCGACGCCGTGGCGTCCGGCTCGTCGGCCAGTGTCGACTGTGCCGGCACGGCGACGGGGGCGCGCTCCGGCTCCGCCGCGAAGGGCTCCGACTCGGCGACGAGCGCCGGGGACCCGGCCGGCTCGTCCACATCGGTGCCGGTCGCGGACTGGTCCGCACCGGCCACCGTGGCGGCCGGCTCCTCGACCGGACGATCGGTGGCGACGGCGACCGGCCCGGCCTCGGCGACCGGCTCGGGCTCGGCGGCGGCCTCGGCGGCGGTCGCCACGGCCGGCTCGGCGGTCGCGGTCTCGGTGGGCGCGGGCTGCTCGGCCACCGTGGCGGTCGCCGGGGGCTCGTCGACCACCGCGACCGGGCGCGGCTCGTCGACGGTGGCGGTGACCTCGGGGGCGGTCTCCGCCGAGGGCGTCGCCGGGGCGCCGGACCGGCGGCCGACGACGAACCAGCCGGCGCCGAATCCGATGAGCAGGGCCAGTATCACGAACAGCCACTGCCCGAAGCTCGACGGCATGGCCAACCTCCTTCTCTGTACGTGCACGACGGGGGCGAAAGACTCGGGGCAGCTTCGCACACGCGCGTGACGTACGACAGGCAGGCCAGGGCCGGGCCGCGGCGGTGGGACCGAAGGTGTCGGCCGGTGGCCGGCGGGTGACCGAGTGTGCGCCGCGGGCGGCCGGGCGGCGGCGGGGAGACGCCCCGGAACCCGGGTGCCGTGCGTGGTTCCGGGGCGCCCCGTCCGTCGCCCGTGGCCGGTCAGTGGATCCGGCCCGGCGCGGGCGCGTCGGCGGCGTCCCAGCTGTAGAAGCAGCCGGCCACGGCGTCGCGGGGGGAGTGCCAGGTCGGCAGGTACGGCGAGGTGTGCGCGGAGAGCCGCTTGTTCACCTGCTCGTACAGCGGGTTGTCGCGCAGTTCCCCGGCCAGGCCGGGGGCGACGTCGACGGTCTCCATCAGATGGACGCACAGGTCGTGTAGGTAATACAGGGAACGGTGCCGGACGCCGGTGAGGTGGGGGAGTTCGGTGGCGTCGGCCTCGGCGAAGATCTGCGCCACCCGTCCCTGTGCGCCCGGCACGATCCGGCTGACCACCAACAGTCGACTCATCGTGACCCCTCTCGCCGCCGTGGTGCTGCGCTCACCGTGCCGGTCGCGCTGTCACCTCGACGTCACCGCGTACCCCGGGGCATTGATGGTGGGGCCGCCTTGGCGGGCCGGTCCGTGCGGCGCGGCGCCGGCGGTTCCGGACGGCTGGCCCGGCGGATCGGCGCGAGGGTGTCGTCGAGCAGCGCTGTCATCGCCGGAGACGGTTCCAGGCGCAGTTCGCGCAGGAGCAGGTCCCGGTAGACGTAGAAGGAGTGGACCGCCTCGAACGCGTTGCCCTCGGCCAGGTGGATGCGCACCACCAGGCGGTGCGGGGTCTCCCGCAGCGGCTCGGCGGCCATCGCCTCCAGCGCGGCCTCCAGCGCCTCGCCGTGCCGGCCGGCGGTGAGGTGGTTGCCGGCCAGCTCCTCCAGCATGTGCAGGCGCAACTGGCGCAGCCGTTCGCGTTCCAGCAGCACCCAGTCGTCGTACCAGCCGGGGAGCAGGTCGTGGCGTCCGGCGCCGGTCGCGCCGCGCGGGACGGCGCCCTCGCGGACCAGCGTCGCGGCCTCCACCAGGTCGTCCACGTCGAGGCGGACGGTGGGCCCGAGGCGGACGGTGTCGCCGTCGGTGCGCAGCGGGCAGCACGGGTCCTGCCGCAACCGCCACAGCGCGGTACGCAGCGACGACAGCGCCCGATCCTCCGGCGTCTCCGGCCACAGCAGCCCGGCGAGGTGGCTGCGGGTCGCGGCCGGACGCAGGCCGATCAGGGCGATGACGCGCTGCAACCCCCGGGGTACGACGACCGGCGCGTCGTCGTGCAGGAGCTGGAAACCGCCGAGCAGGTGCAGTGACACCCGGGGCGCGGGTACGCCGGCCGTCGGCATTCTCGACCCACCCGACACGGCGCACCCCCCAGCACCGGAACCCTCGTTCCGACCGTCTCCCGTTGCCCGGACGCCGCCCGCGACGCCGGTGTCGGAACGCCTCCGCCGCGGCCGGGAATCTCCACCGTGGCCGGGCTGACCGAGACGGAGAATATCAACGCCTGTTACTCTCAGTCAACGCTAGGTCGGTCACCCGACTGTCCATAGCGGGCTCGGTAATACGGCCGTGATCTGCGAAGAAGTGTCGTCACCCGGAGAGCGGAAGGCGATCTTCGCATAGCTCACGCACAGCTTGCGTCAACGCAGCGTCACCACGTTTGTGCCGCGATGGGTCCCGGTTGACGCCCGGTAGACGCCCCTGGCGCGACCGTGTGGCGATCCGTGCGGCGCGACTGGTTCGCCGCGCACCGGGACGTGCAGGAGGCGCGAATGGACCGTTCGCTCATCGTCGCCAAGGTGGTGCCGACGGCCGAGGACCGGGTGGCCGAGATCTTCGCCGAGTCCGACGCGACAGAGCTGCCCGGCCTGGTCGGCGTCCGGCACCGTTCGCTGTACCGGCTGCACGACCTCTACGTCCACCTGCTGGAGACGGAGACGCCGGCGCGGGGCGCGGTCGAGGACAACCGGGGGCATCCGGAGTTCGTCCGGATCAGCGAGCGGCTGCGGCCGTACATCTCGCCGTACCTGCCGACCTGGCGCTCACCCCGCGACGCGATGGCGCACTGCTTCTACCGGTACGACGCGCCGGCTCACCTGCGCGACGCCGCCGGGCGGCCGCAGTGACCACGACCGCCCCGCGCGACGAGCAGCTCTGGTCGAGGTGTGACGGATGCGCGTCGCTGCTCTACCGCAAGCGGCTGCGCCGCAACCTGGACGTCTGCCCGGAGTGCGGCGCGCACGCCCGGCTGGACGCGCCCGACCGGGTGGCGCAACTGGCCGACCCGGACTCGTTCGTGCCGCTGCCCGACCCGGCGGTACGCGTCGACCCGATCGAGTTCGTCGACGAGCTGCCGTACCCGCACCGGCTCGGGGCCGCCCGCGCGGCGACCGGCCTGGACGAGGCGGTGCTGTGCGGCACCGCCCGGCTGGGCGGGCACCCGGTCGCGCTGGCGGTGATGGACTTCCGCTTCCTCGGCGGCAGCCTCGGCTGCGCGGTCGGTGAGCTGATCACCCGCACCGCCGAGCGGGCGCTCGCCGACGGCATCCCGCTGGTGCTGGTGACCGCGTCCGGCGGCGCGCGGATGCAGGAGGGCGCGCTGTCGCTGATGCAGATGGCCACCGTCAGCCAGGCCCTCGCGGGGATGCGGGAGGCCGGCCTGCTCACGGTCAGCGTGGTCACCGATCCCACGTACGGCGGGGTGGCCGCCTCCTTCGCCACGAACACCGACCTGGTGCTGGCCGAGAGCGGCGCCCGGCTGGGTTTCGCCGGCCCCCGGGTGATCCGCCAGGTCACCGGCGCGAAGCTGCCGGAGGGCTTCCAGACCGCGGAGTACCTGCTGCGGCACGGCCAGGTGGACATGGTGGTGCCCCGGCACGCGCTGCGGGGCCGGCTCGCCGCGCTGCTCGCCGCCGCCGACTCCGGCCGCCGTGCGCCGGAGGCCCCGACCGCGCCGCGCCCGGCGCCCGCCGTCTCCGCCACGCCGGCCGGCCCGGACCGCGACCCCTGGGAGACGGTACGCACGGCGCGGCACCCCGGTCGCCCGACCACGCTGGACTACCTGGAGACGGCGTTCGACGGGTTCGTGGAGCTGCACGGCGACCGGCTCGGCGCGGACTGCCAGGCAGTCGTCGGCGGCATCGCCCGCCTCGACGGCCGGCCGGTGATGGTGCTCGGCCACCAGAAGGGGCACACCACAGCCGAGCTGGTGACCCGCAACTTCGGCATGGCCAGCCCGGCCGGGCACCGCAAGGCGCTGCGGCTGATGCGGCTCGCGGCGCGGCTGCGGCTTCCGGTGGTGACGCTTGTGGACACGCCCGGCGCGGACCCGGGGGTGAGCGCCGAGCAGCAGGGTCAGGCGGCGGCGATCGCGGAGAACATCCTGGCGCTCACCGTGCTGCCCACGCCGGTGGTGGCGGTGGTCACCGGGGAGGGCGGCAGCGGCGGCGCGCTCGCGCTCGCGGTCGCCGACCGGGTGCTCATGCTGGAACACGCGGTCTACTCGGTGATCAGCCCGGAGGGCTGCGCGGCGATCCTCTGGCCGGACAGCTCGGCCGCCCCGCAGGCGGCCCGCGCGCTGCGGCTCACCGGCGCCGACCTGTGCCGCCTCGGCGTGGTCGACCAGCTGGTGCCGGAGCCACGCCCGGCCGCGCACGCCGACCCGGGGGGCGCGGCCGAGCTGCTGCGCCGGGCGGTCGCGGCGAACCTCGCCCCGCTGCTCACCGTCCCGCCGGCCACCCTGGTGCGCCGCCGGAGGCAGCGCTTCCGCCGCTTCGGCGCGGCCCGGTCGGCCGGACCGTCCCCTGCCGCCTCCCCGGCCGGTGGCCGGGCGGAGGTGGCGTGATGGCCGACGCCGAGGCCGAGCAGGTGCTCGACGGGCTGCGCCGGCAGGCCCGCAAGCTCGTCGCCGACCTGGCCGGGCCGGTACGCCGGGTGCGGCTGCGTAGCGGCGAGTCGGTGCTGGAGGTCGAGTGGCACGACCCGGCGGCACCGGCGCAGCGCGCCGCCGAACCGGTCGAGGCGACACCCGCGCGAGCCGCCGAACCGGCCGCGCGCGCCGCGCCCGTGATCGACCGGCCGGCCGTGCGCTCACCGGTGGTCGGCACGTTCTACCGGGCCCCCGAGCCGGGGGCGATGCCGTTCGTGGCGGTCGGCGACATGGTCCGCCCGGGCCAGGTGGTCGGCATCGTCGAGGCCATGAAGCTGATGAACGAGGTGACCGCCGGCCAGGCCGGACGGGTGGTCGAGGTGCTCGTCGACGACGGCAAGCCCGTCGAGTACGACCAGCCGCTGATCGCCCTGGAACCGGTCACCGGACAGGACTGGTGATGTTCGACAAGGTGCTGATCGCCAACCGGGGCGAGATCGCGCTGCGGGTGCTGCGCGCCTGCCGGGAACTCGGCGTACGCACCGTGGTGGTGCACTCCAGCGCCGACGCCGACTCGCTGCCGGTGCGGCTCGCCGACGAGGCGGTACGGATCGGACCGGCGGCCAGCCGCCGCAGCTACCTCAACGCGGCGGCGATCGTGGAGGCCGCCCGGCAGACCGGCGCGCAGGCGGTGCACCCCGGCTACGGCTTCCTGTCCGAGGACGCCGACTTCGCCGAGATCTGCGCCGAGAACGGGCTGGTCTTCGTCGGCCCGCCGCCGCAGGTGATGTCCGCGCTCGCGGACAAGTCGACGGCGCGGGCGCTGATGAGCCGGGCCGGGCTGCCGCTGCCGCCGGGCAGCGTTCGGACGCTGCCCACCGTCGGCGAGGCGCAGGAGGTGGCCGCCGATGTGGGCTACCCGGTCATCGTGAAGGCCGCGGCGGGCGGGGGCGGGCGCGGCATGACAGTGGTGCGTTCCGCCGCCGAGCTGCCCCGCGCGTACGCCAGGACCCGCGCCGCCGCGCAGGTCGCCTTCGGTGACGACCGGGTGTACGTCGAGCGGTTCCTCGCCGACGCCCGCCACGTCGAGGTGCAGGTGCTCTGCGACGGCCACGGCAACGGTGTACACCTGGGCACCCGGGACTGCTCGGTGCAGCGGCGGCACCAGAAGCTGATCGAGGAGGCGCCCGCCCCCGCGCTGCGGCAGGCCACGGTGGACACCGTCGCCGAGGTGGCGCTGCGCGGCGCGCTGTCGGTCGGCTTCACCGGCGCCGGAACCGTGGAGTTCCTGGTCGACGAAGCCGAACGTTGCCACTTCCTGGAGATCAACTGCCGGATCCAGGTCGAACACCCGGTCACCGAGATGGTTACCGGCATCGACCTCGTGCAGGAACAGCTGCACGTCGCGTACGGCACCCCGCTGCGGCTGCGCCAGTCCGACGTCCGCCTGCACGGCGTGGCGATCGAGTGCCGGGTCAACGTGGAGGACCCGGACCGCGACTTCGCGCCCGCCCCCGGCCGGCTGGACCGGTTCCGGCCGCCGGGCGGCCCGTTCACCCGGGTCGACACCCACGGCCACGCCGGCTACCTGGTCAGCCCGCACTACGACTCGCTGCTGGCGAAGGTGGCGGTGTGGGCGCCGGACCGGGACGCCGCGCTGGACCGGCTCGACCGGGCGCTGGCCGAGTTCGACGTGGCCGGCCCCGGCGTGCGTACCACCATCCCGTTCGCCCGGCGGGTGCTGCGCGACCCGGCGTTCCGTGCCGCCCGGCACACCACCGCGCTTGTGGAACGCCTGCTCACCCCGCCCACCGACGGCGCCCCACCGAACGGCGACGCCCCGCCCGGCGACGGCGTCCCCGGGGCGTCCCCGGCGCGGGGCGTCGTACCCGACCCGCGCGGCGCGACCGGACCGGACGGCCGTACCCCCGTCAGCGCCGTGCCCGCCGCCGGCCCGACCACCTGGAGGAACCGATGACAGTCGCACCCGACCGCCCGCTCGCCCGCGAGATCACCGACATCCTGGTCACGCACTGCGGCCTGGACCCGGACGCCGCCGCCGGCGCGCCCGCGGCGAGCCTGGAGGAGCTGGGCATGGACTCGCTGGCGCTGCTCGAACTGTCGGCGGTCGTGGCCGACAGGTGGCGGGTGAAGATCCCCGAACAGGCCGGGCAGCTCAGCATCGCCGGCGTCGCCGACCTGGTGGCCCGCAAGTCGGACCCACCCGGGCACACCGAGAACGCCGTGGAGATCGACGCGCCGCTGCCGCTGGTCTGGGAGATCACCAACGACGTGGCCGGGTGGCCGGACCTGTTCACCGAGTACGCGGTGGCGGAGATCCTGCACCGCGACGGCGACACCGTGCGGTTCCGGCTCACCATGCACCCGGATGAGAACGGCGTGGCGTGGAGCTGGGTCAGCGAGCGCACCGCCGACCCGGCCACCCGCGAGGTGCAGGCGCGGCGCGTCGAGACCGGCCCGTTCGAGTACATGCGCATCCACTGGCGCTACGACGAGACGCCCGGCGGCACCCGGATGACCTGGACGCAGGACTTCGCGATGAAGCCGGACGCGCCCGTCGACAACGCCGGCATGACCGACCGGATCAACACCAACAGCGCGATCCAGCTCGCCGTGATCAAGGAGAAGATCGAGCGGGCGTACGCGGGAGGCGCGCGATGACCGACATCACCACCGCCCGGGTCTCCGTCCACGACGTACCCGCCGACCGCCGTCGCGGCGGCGAGCTGCGGGTGCTGCTCGGCCCGAAGACGGTCGGCAGCACCTCCGGTTTCATGGGCGTCGCCACGCTCGCGCCGGGGGAGCGGATCGCCGAGCACTACCACCCGTACAGCGAGGAGTTCCTCTACGTCGCCCGGGGCGCGATCACCGTCGACCTGGACGACGCGCCGGTGCCGCTCGCCGCCGGGGAGGCGCTCTATGTGCCGAAGGACGTCCGGCACCGGCTGCGCAACACCGGCGACGAGCCCGCCGAGGTGGTGTTCCACCTCGGACCGCTCGCCCCCCGCCCGGAACTGGGCCACGTCGACACCGAGAGCGCGGCACCGCCGCCACGGGAGCCGTCGTGACCGGCCGGCGCACCGTGGTCACCGGCATCGGTGTGGTCGCACCCGGTGGCGCCACCCGGGACCGCTTCTGGAAGACGATCACCGAGGGCCGTACCGCGACGCGGCGGATCAGTTTCTTCGACCCGTCGCCGTTCCGGTCCCAGATCGCCGCCGAGTGCGACTTCGACCCGGACGCCGCCGGGATCACGCTCGCCGAGCGGCAGCGCGCCGACAGGTACACGCAGTTCGCGCTCGCCTGCTCCGCCGAGGCGCTCGCGGACAGCGGCCTGGCCCTCACCGACGCGCAGCGCGAACGCGCCGGGGTGGTGCTCGGCACCGCCGTCGGCGGCACCATGGCGCTGGAACAGGAGTACGTGCGGGTCAGCGACTCCGGCCGGCACTGGCTGGTCGACCACGCGCTCGGCGGGCCGTACCTCTACCAGGCGCTGGTGCCCAGCAGCCTGGCCGCCGACGTGGCCTGCCGGCACGGCCTGCACGGCCCCGCGCAGGTCATCTCCACCGGCTGCACCTCCGGCATCGACGCCATCGGGTACGCCCACCAGCTCGTCGCCGACGGCGAGGCCGACGTGGTGCTGGCCGGCGCCGCCGACTCGCCGATCTCCCCGGTCACCGTCGCCTCGTTCGACGCGATCGGCGCGACCAGCCCGGACAACGACGACCCGGCGCACGCCTCCCGGCCGTTCGACGCCGACCGGCACGGTTTCGTCCTCGCCGAGGGCGCGGCGGTGCTGGTGCTGGAGGAGGCCGAGCACGCCCGCCGCCGGGGCGCGCACGTCTACTGCGAGGTCGCCGGGTACGCCGGCCGCAGCAACGGCTTCCACATGACCGGGCTGCGCCCGGACGGCGCGGAGATGGCGGTGGCGATCAGCGACGCGCTGCGGCAGGCGCGGCTCGCCCCGTCGGCCGTGTCGTACGTCAGCGCGCACGGCTCCGGCACCCGGCAGAACGACAGGCACGAGACGGCGGCGTTCAAGCGGGCGCTGGGGGAGACGGCGTACCGGGTGCCGATCAGCTCGATCAAGTCGATGGTCGGCCACTCGCTCGGCGCCATCGGCTCGATCGAGATGGCCGCCTGCGCGCTCGCCATCGAGTACGGCGTGGTCCCGCCCACCGCGAACTGGACCACCCGCGACCCGGAGTGCGACCTGGACTACGTGCCGAACGAGGCCCGGGAGGTGCCGGTGGACGTGGCGTTGTCGGTGGGCAGCGGCTTCGGCGGCTTCCAGTCGGCCATGGTGTTCCGCCGGCTGGCGGTGACGGCACCATGACCGCGCGCGCGGTGGTGACAGGCATCGGCGTGGTCGCACCCAGCGGCATCGGGGCCGAGGCGCACTGGAACACGGTGGTCGCCGGCACCCGGCGCACCGGGCCGATCACGCTGTTCGACCCGGAGCGGTATCCAACGCGCGTGGCCGGGGAGGTGACCGGCTTCGACCCGGCCGGATTCAGCGACACCCGGCAGCGGGTGCAGACCGACAGGTGGACCCACCTCGGCTTCGCCGCCACCAGACTGGCGCTGGCCGACGCCGGGCTGCCCGAGGTGTCGCCCGACCCGTACAAGTGGGCGGTCACGCTCGCCAGTTCCTCCGGCGGCAACCTGTTCGGGCAGCGGGAACTGCAACGGCTGTGGGGCGGGCCGAGCCGCACCGTCGGGGCGTACCAGTCGATCGCGTGGTTCTACGCCGCGAGCGTCGGCCAGCTGTCGATCCGCCACCAGTTCAAGGGACCGTCCGGGGTGACAGTGTCCGAGTCGGCCGGCGGGCTGGACAGCCTGGCGCACGCGGTGCGCACCGTCCGCCGGGGCACCCCGGTGGTGATCGCCGGGGCGACCGAGTGCCCGCTGAGCCCGTACGCGCTGGCCTGCCAACTGCGTTCCGGCCTGCTCAGCGACGTGGCCGACCCGCAGCGCGCGTACCGGCCGTTCGACGTCGCGGCCAGCGGGTACGTGCCGGCCGAGGGCGGCGCGGTGTTCGTGGTCGAGGACCTGGGGCACGCGCTGGCCCGGGGCGCCCGCGTCTACGGGGAGATCACCGGCTGGGCGGCCACCCACGACGCCGCGCCCACCGACCCGGCCACCGGCCCCGACCCGGCCCACTACGCCCGCGCGATGCGGCTCGCGCTGGAGCGCGCCGGGGTACGCCCGCACGACGTGGACGTGATCTGGCCGGACGCGCTCGGCGTGCCCACGTACGACCGGGCCGAGGCAACGGCGCTGCGTACCGTGTTCGGCGTCCGGACCCCGCCGGTGACCACGCAGAAACCGCTGACCGGCCGGGCGCACCAGGGCGGGTCCGCGCTGGACGCGGCCACCGCGCTGCTGGCGTTCCGCCGTGGCATGCTGCCCGCCTCGGCCGGCCCGGACGAGCCCGCGCCCGGCTGCGAGCTGACGTTCCTGCGTGAGCCCCGCCCGCCGCGCAGCCGGATCGCGCTGGTCGGGGCGCGCGGTTTCGACGGGTTCAACAGCGCGCTGGTGCTGCGCGGCGCCGCGCCCCCACCGGCGGGCGAGCGCTGACCGTCACGACGGCCGGGCCAGGTACGCCGTCTTGGCGTCCCCGGAGCACCCGCAGGCACCGTCCACCCCCAGCACGAACAGGTGCGGCCCCTCGGTGGCCAGGATCCGCGCGAAGGCCCGTTCGTCTGAGCCGTCGGTCAGGTGCGGGTCGTCCGGGTTGAGCTGCCGGTAGAGGCGGACGACCTGCGGGAAGTCGTCGGGCCGGGCCGCGCGGAACATGCCGTGAGCCTCGCCGCCCGCTGCCCGGGCAGGATTTTCGAGTGCGCACAGCATCGGCCGGCGGGCTACCTTGCCGGCGTGTGCCCGATCCTGCCTGTCCGATCGAGCCTGGGCAATCCACCCAGCCGCCGTTTTTGATCTAGCCATTTGCATCTGGCGATGCAAAATGGGCCGCCGTAGGGTTCCGTCCGTACCCGAACGACGTACCGCTGGGCGGATCCGCCCAGTTCCTCAGTGGAACGGTGGCCGGTCGTGACTGCACATCCCGTGGCGGAGGATCCCGCCCCGACGACGGTGGACTGGGTGGACGACATCCTGTTCACCGGACACGACAGCGACGTCTGCCTGCGCCTGCCCGAACCGGTCGACAAGGGCACCCTGCGCCGGCTCGTCGGCGAGGCGCAGACGGCGCTCGCCGAGGCCGGGCTGCGCGCCGGAGGCGCCGCCGCGCTGCGCCTGCCGCCCTCGCTGACGTACGTGGCGTACCTGCTCGCCACCTGGCGCACCGGCGCCCAGGCCGTGCTGCTCGACCACCGGCTCACCGGCCACGAGGTCGACCAGGCGCTGCGCCGGCTCAGCCCGCAGGTGGTGGTCGCCCCGGTCCGCTCCGGCGGCGGCGCGCTGAAGATCTTCGTCGACGTCACCGCCGGGGTCAGCGCGTACTCCGACCACCCGGCGGGCAGCCCGCACGCGGTCATCCAGCTCAGCTCCGGCTCCACCGGACCGTCCAAGGTGATCGGCCGCACCGCCGCCGACCTGGTCGCCGAGGTGCACCGCTACACCCGCATCGACGGCGTCGCGCTGCCCGGCGAGCGGATCATCCTGCTGCCCAGCATGGTGCACGTGCTCGGCCTGGTCGGCGGCCTGCTCTACGGTCTGCACGCCGGTGTCGAGCTGTGCCCGCCGGAACGGCTCAGCGGCGACGCGATCCTCGCCGCCGTCGCCGCGCAGGACACCCCGGCCACAGTGCTCGGCGTGCCGTTCCACATCGGGCTGCTCGCCTCCACCACGACCGCCGGGCCGCTGCCGCAGCTCAAGCGCATGACCACCGGCGGTGAGCTGGTGTCCGCCGCCGTGGCGAACGCGTTCACCGACCGGTACGGCGTACCGCTGGGCAACATGTACGGGATGACCGAGGTCGGCGTCATCGGCACCGACCTGTACGGGCGGCACCGCCCCGCCATCGCGCCCGCCCCCGGCATCGAGGTACGCGAGCGCGACGGCGAGCTCTGGGTGTCCTGCCCGGACAACCCGTACGTCGGGCCGGCCGACCCGACCCGCTGGGCCGACGGCTGGCTGCACACCCGCGACGCCGGCGTGGTCGATCCGGACACCGGCCTGGTCACCATCAAGGGCCGGCTGGACTCGCAGGTGTCGGTGGGCGGCCTGAAGGTCGACCTGACCGAGGTGGAGGCGACAGTCGCCGGGCTGCCCGGTGTCATCGCCGCGGTGGTGGTCTGGGACGACGGCATCACCGCGTACGCGCAGACCGACGGCTCGCTGACCGAGGAGACGCTGGACAAGCTGATCGCCGAACGGCTGGCCGGCTTCAAGCGTCCCCGCACCCTGCGCCTGCTCGACCAGATGCCCCGCACCACCACCGGAAAGCTGGTCCGGTCCGTCCCGGCGCTGCGGGACGCGGCGTCGTGACCGGCCCCCTGTACGAACCGCACGCCCGCCGTACGCCCGCCGGTCGTCCGGTCCACCCCGATTCCCGACCCGGACCGGCCGAGGAACGCGCCACCCGCGCGTCCGATGCGGCCGGTTCCCACGCACACGGTGTCCCGACCGGGCACCGTCAGCCGGTACACGGAGAAGAGGTCTGAACCCATGCGAGACGAGGTCCGCACCTTCGTCATCGAACAGCTCGCCGACATGAACTACGACGTGGAGGAACTCGACGACGACACCACCCTCGGCCCCTCCGGCGTCGACCTGGAGTCGCTGGCCCTGGCCGACCTCGCGGTCCGCGTCGAGGACCGGTACGGCCTGAAGTTCGCCGACGACGAGTCGGAGAAGCTGGCGCTGATGACCGTCGGCGAGTTCATCACGATGGTCGCCGACCGGGTGGCCGCGAACAGCGACGAGTCCTGATGTCCGGTCAGCCCGACCTGGGGCGAGCTGACCTGGTGAG
Organism: Micromonospora sp. NPDC048169; assembly: GCF_040652815.1. Lineage (NCBI taxonomy): Bacteria > Bacillati > Actinomycetota > Actinomycetes > Micromonosporales > Micromonosporaceae > Micromonospora > Micromonospora sp. NPDC048169. Next base: position 49,985 of record NZ_JBEZMS010000023.1, on the reverse strand, counting down.
CATGCTCGCCGAACTGACCGCGAGCCCCGCCGACCAGGTGCCGGACCGGCTCGGCTCGATGGAGCTGGCCTGGCTGGTGCACATGGTCGAGCAGCGCTACGACCGGCGGCTGGACGTGACTGACGACCAGCTCGCCGGCATCCGCACCGTCGACGACGCGCTCGCGGTGTTCCGTGGCTCCCTGACCGCTCCCGCAGATGGCTGAGCGGGAGACCGTACGGATCACCGGCACGTACGCGCTCAGCGCCCTCGGCAGGGGCGCGGACGCGCTGCTGGCCGGGGTGCTCACCGGCACCCCGGCGTTCGCGCCGGTGCGCCGTTTCGACACCACCGGCCGCCGGGTGACGGTGGCGGCCACAGTGCCGGACGCCGGCACGCTCGCCGACGAGCTGGCGGACGGAATCGACGCCGCCGCCCGGGCCGCCGGGCTGGACCGGGCCGGGCGCGCGGAGTCGGCGCTGTTCCTGGCCACCCACGGTGGGCCGCACTCGCTGCCCGTACCGCAGGGGCGGGACGAACCGGCGGTGCCGGCGCTCGCCGGTCACCTGGCCGCGCGGTGCGGCCTGGGCGGGCGTACCCGGATCTACACCACCGCGTGCGTGTCGGCGAGCAGCGCGGTCGCCGACGCGGCGGCGCTGATCCGCCGGGGCGACCTGGAGCGGGTCGTGGTCGCGGCCGGCTACCTGGTCGAACCGGACCAGTTCGCGTTGTTCGACGCCGGGCGGGCGCTCGCCGCCGACGGGGCGGTGCGCCCGTTCAGCGCCGGCCGCAAGGGCCTGCTGCTCGGTGACGGGGTGGCCGCCGTGGTGCTGGAGTCGGCGGGCGCCGCCGCCCGGCGGGGCGCCGAGACGATGGCGAGCGTGGCCGGGTGGGGCCGGGCGGGGGACGCGTACCACCCGTGCCAGCCGCACCCGGACGGGCTCGGGCTGGCCCGGGCGGCCGAGGCGGCGCTGCGCCGCGGCGGGCTGCCCCCGGACGCGGTCGGATACGTCAACGCCAACGCCACCGGCACCCCGTTCAGCGACGCCTCCGAGGCGGCGGCGCTGACCCGGGTGTTCGGCAAGGACACCGGGCGGTTGCCGGTCAGCTCCACCAAGTCGGTGCACGGGCACGCGCTGGAGGCGTCCGGCCTGCTGGAGCTGGTGGTGACGGTGCTGGCCCTGCGGCACGGCAAGCTGCCGGTAACCGCCGGCTGGCTCGGTCCGGACCCGCAGTGCCCGCTGGACGTCATCCGCGACGCCCCCCGCCCCGCGCGAACCGAGCACGCCCTGACCCTCAACGCCGCCTTCGGCGGCGCCGACACGGCCCTCCTGGTGAGCACCTCATGACCGGCTCCACCCACCCCGACCTCCCGCGATCTTGCACTTCCGGCCCCGGAGAAACGGGCACAACGCCCGCCGAGGGGGCACCAACCGCAAGATCGCGCAACGGGGTCGTGGTGCTCGCGGAGGCGCGGTGGCCCGAGCCCGGGGATGAGGGGGCGGGAGTGCCGGGGGTGCCGGGGTTCGTGCACTCGCCGTTCCACCCGCTGGTGGCGGCGGTGGCGGAACGGTGCCTCGCTCGGCGGTACGGCACCGGGCCGCTGCCGCCCGGCAACCGCACCGCTGTGGTGCTGGTCAGCGCCGGTGGGGACACCGCCGGGGCGGCGCACGTGCGCGCCACTGTGGCCGAGGGCGGGCGGATCGGGCCGCTGTTCTTCTTCCAGTCGGTGCCGAACAGCGTGGCCGGGCACGTCGCGGCGCGCTGGGGACTGGACGGGCCGGTGGTGTGCCTGAGCCCGACCGGCGACGCGCGGGCCGAGGGGGAGGCCGAGGCGGACCTGCTGCTGTACGACGGCGACGCCGCACAGGCGTTGCTGATCCTGATCGAACTGGCACCGGACGGTACGCCGGGCGAGGCGACGGCGGTGCTGCTGGGGGAGGGGACACGTCAATGAGGACGAAGGGACTGCGCGGCGCGCTGGCGGCCGACGCGGAACTGGGCGCGGGCAACATGCTCGCCCGGGTGCTGGCCCACGGCGCCGACCCGGAGGGGCCCGGGCTCACGTTCGACACCGAGGTCGACGGCCACCCGGCCGAGACACCGCTGGCCCTGGGCCGGCTCGACCGGATGGTCGCCGCGCGGGCGGCCTGGCTGCACGAGCGCGGGGTGAAGCCACGCGACCCGGTCGCGGTCTGGGCCGGCACCGCCGCCGACATGGTGCTGTCGTTCCTCGCGCTGACCCGCCTCGGCGCCATCCCGGCGCTGATGAACGGCAGGCTGCGCCCCGAGATCGCCGCCGAGTACATCCGCCGGCTGCGCGCCGCCGGGGTGCTCGCCGACGCCGCGCACGCCGAGGCGCTGGCCGGACACGACCTGGGCGCCCCGATGCTCGGCGAGCCCGCGCAGGCCGGCACCGGTGACCCGGACGCCGCACCGGCGCACTACCGGCACCACCCGGACGACCCGATCGTGATCACCCACACCTCCGGCACCACAGGTGTGCCGAAGGCGGTGCTGCACTCGCACGCCAGCCTGTTCGCCGCCACCCGCCACCTGCTGTCCATGCCGCAGGCGCAGGGCACCACGCGCATCCTCAACGCGCTGCCCGCCCCGCACACCGCCACCGTGCTCATGGTCAACCAGGCGCTGGGCAACCGGGCGGAGATGTTCCTGCTCTCCGAGCAGGGCGGCGAGCGGGTGCTCGACGCGATCCAGCGGTGGCGTCCGGACGGCGTGTTCGGCTTCTCCGTCACCTGGGCCGAACTGGCCCGCTTCGACCTGTCCGGCTACGACCTGGACTCGGTGCGGCTGTGGTTCAACACCGGTGACTGCTCGCACGAGCCGCACGTACGGCGGCTGGTCGCGGTCGGCTCCCGGGACGTGGTGACGCGCGGCGGCGTGACCCGGGTACCCGGGTCGGTGTTCATCGACGGCCTGGGTTCCAGCGAGATGGGCCACTCGATGTTCCACATCACGCACACCAGCGACACCGACAGGTACGGCCGCTGCGTCGGCCGCCCGTACCGGTTCGCCGGGGTCGCCGTGCTCGACGCCGACGGCAACGAGCTGCCGCCCGGGCAGGTGGGCTGGCTCGGCATCGACTCGCCGTCGCTGTTCCGCGGCTACTGGAACGACTCGGTCACCACGTACCGGTTCCGGCTGCGCGGCTGGTACCTCACCGGCGACCTGGTGTACGCCGACGAGGACGGCCGCTACTACCACCTGGACCGGGCGGTCGACTCGGTCGAGGCCGGCGACGGGAAACGGTTCTTCACCGCGCTGTCCGAGGAGCGCATCCTCGCCGCCTGCCCCGACGTCACCGACTGCACAGTCGTGATCGTCAAGGCGGACGACGGCACCGTCACCACCGACGTGCTGCTGGAGCTGGCCGCCGGGGCCGACCCGGAGGCGGACCGCACCGAGCGGATCCGTACCGCGCTCGGCCCGGACGTGGCAGCCACACTGCGCCGGATCGTCCCGGTGCGCGCCGACGACATCCCGGTCACCGTCACCGGCAAGGTGCGCAAGGTGGCGCTGCGCGAGCGCTACCTGACCGAGGCGCCGTCGTGACCGCCGTCATCACCGGCATGGGCCTGTTCACCCCGGCCGGACGCGGCGTCGCTGACACGTTCGACGCGCTGCTGACCGGCCGCTCCGGGCTGCGCCGCCCGCCCGAGGGGCACCCGGCGGCGGGCTGCCTGGAGGTGGCCGGGCTGCTGCCGGACATCGACCCGCGCAGCGTCGCCTCCGGCCCGGAGACGAAGGTGCTCGACCGCGTGGTGCTGCTCGCCCTGATCACCGCCGCCGAGGCGCTCGCCGACGCCGGCATCGAGGTGGGCCGCGACGTCGACCCGGAGCGGATCGCGGTGATCGTCGGCGGTGTCGGCGGCATGGCCACGCTGGAGGGCCAGGTGCTGGCGAGGGCCGCCCGGGGCCGGGCGGCGGTCAGCCCGTACCTGCTCACCGGCATCCTGCCGAACATGCCCTCGGCGCGGATCGCCATCGCGCACGGCATCCGCGGCTACAGCTCGTCGGTCGGCACGGCCTGCGCCTCCGGCGCGCAGGCCGTCGCCGACGGGGTACGCCTCATCCGCGCCGGCGAGGCCGACGTGGTGGTGTGCGGGGCGAGCGAGGCGCCGCTGTTCCCGACGTTCGCCGACACGTTCGGCAACGCCCGGGCGCTGGCCCGCGGCTGGGACGAGCCCACCGAGGCGAGCCGCCCGTTCGACAAGCGGCGCAACGGTTTCGTGCTCGCCGAGGGCGCGGCGCTGCTGGTGCTGGAGCGCGCCGGTCACGCCGGCGGACGGGGTGTGCGCGGCTACGCCGAGGTCGCCGGGTTCGGGGCGAACACCGACGCGTACCACCCGACCGCGCCACGGCCGGACGGGGCGGGCGCGGCGGCGTGCATGCGCCGGGCGCTGGCGGCCGGCGGGGTCGAGCCCGCCGACGTCGGGTACGTCAACGCGCACGGCACCGGCACCAAGCTCGGTGACGTCGCCGAGACGACCGCGCTGGCCGAGGTCTTCGGTGCCGGCGCCGTGCCGGTCAGCTCCACCAAGGCGCTCACCGGGCACCTGCTCGGCGCGTCAGGGGCGCTGGAGGCCGCCGCCACCGCGCTGGCGCTCGACGGTGGCCTGCTGCCACCCACCTACCACCTGGACGACCCGGACCCGGAGTGCGAGGCGGACCACGTTCGCGCCGTGCCCCGGCCGACCCGGGCCGGCCACGCGCTGACGAACTCGTTCGGGTTCGGCGGCCAGAACGTCAGCCTGCTCCTGCGCCGGCTCTCCGGGCCGGCCCGCCGGGCCGCCACCCCGGCCGCGGGCTGACCGGACTCCAGTCCCGGGCGTCCGTCCGGGTCGCGATCACGGGGGGAACAGGGGAAGCCCATGACCATCAACGGGATAGATCATCTTGAGCTCTACGTGGGGGACGCCCGGCAGGCGGCCTTCTACTTCGACAACGCCGTCGGTTTCCGGCTGTGCGGGCAGGGCGGTCCGGAGACCGGGCTGGACGGGCAGCGGTCGCTGCTGCTGGCCCAGGCCGGCATCCGGCTGCTGCTGACCACCGGACTGTCCGCCGAACACCCGGCGGCCACGTACGTGCACCGGCACGGCGACGGCATCGCGGTGGTGGCGCTCGCCGTCGACGACGCCGCCGGGGCGTACGCGGAACTGGTGGACCGGGGCGCGACGGCGCTGAGCCCGCCGCGCACCTTCACCGGCGCGGACGCCGAGGTGGTGGTCGCCGAGGTCGGCGGCTTCGGCGACGTGGTGCACCGCCTGGTGCAGCGGCGCGGCGACCCGGGTGTGTTCCTGCCCGGCGCGATCGAGCCGGTGACCGCGCCGGACGGGACGGACACCCTGCTCGCCGAGGTCGACCACCTGGCCATCTGCGTGCCGCCGGGGCAGCTCGACGAGACCGTCGCGCACTACGAGAAGGTGTTCGGCTTCGCCGACATCTTCACCGAGCACATCGAGGTCGCCGGCCAGGCGATGAACTCCAAGGTGGTGCAGAGCCCCTCCGGGCAGGTCACGTTCGTGCTGCTGGAGCCGGACACCGGGGCCCGGCCGGGGCAGATCGAGGACTTCCTGCGCTGGCACGCCGGCGCCGGGGTGCAGCACCTGGGCCTGCGCACCGACGACATCGTCACCGCCGTCGGCGCGCTCGCCCGGCGCGGGGTGCGCTTCGCCAGCACGCCCGGCGCCTACTACGACGGCCTGGAGCAGCGGGTCGGCCGGCTGGACGCGCCGGTGGACCGGCTGCGCGAGCTGAGCATCCTGGTCGACTCCGACCACGACGGGCAACTGCTGCAGATCTTCACCGAGTCGATGCACGTGCGCCGCACCCTCTTCCTCGAACTCATCGAGCGGCGCGGGGCGCGCACCTTCGGCAGCGGCAACATCAAGGCGCTCTACGAAGCGAAGGAACGCGAGCTGGCCGCGGCGGGGGCGACCTCCGCTGTCGCGGCCGGAGGGGCTGGTACGGCATGAGTGAACGCACCGAGCGAAGCGAGGGCCGTGAGGCCATGCCCGGTCGGCTCGGCATGACCACCATCGATCCCGGACTGACCGCCGAGGAGGAGGCGCTGCTGCCCTCCGACGAGGACGTCCGGCACTACGCCGAGCACGGCTGGTACCTGTCGAAGAAGCTGCTCACCGACGACGAGGTGGACGAGCTGGTCGCCGCCACCGACAGCTACTACGCGGGGGAACGCGACAGGTTGCTGCCGGTACGGCCGCCGAAGCTGGCCTACTGGGAGCCGTCCCGGGGTGACGTGCAGCGGCACAACGACTACGTCCACCACGAGCACGACGGCATCGCCCGCATCCTGCGCAAGCCGCTGATCGGCGCGGTCGCCGCCCGGCTGGCCCGGGCCGCCGAGATCCGGATCTTCCAGTCCACGCTGATCTGGAAGCCGCCGATCGCCGGCGAGCCGTCGAACATCGTGCCGTGGCACTTCGACAAGCACTACTGGGCGTCCTCGTCGTCGGAGAACATGCTCACCGCGTTCATCCCGTTCCACGACTGCGGCGAGGAGATGGGCACCATCACCATGGTCGACGGCTCCCACCGCTGGCGGGAGATCGGCGCCGACGACACGGTGGTGCGGCACTTCGCCGACCGGGACCGCGACCAGCTCGAAGCGATGCTGGCCGAGAACGCCGCGTACAACGGCGCCCAGATCCGCAAGATCCCCATGGTGATCCCGAAGGGACACATGAGCTTCCACCACTGCCGCATCTACCACGGCAGCGGTGCGAACGTCAGCGGGCGGCCCCGCCGGGCCGTCTCGCTGCACCTGCAGGACGGCGACAACGCCTGGCGGGAGTATCCGCTCTCCGACGGCACGCTCGCCGCGTACAACCACGACGTGCTGGTCCGCCGCAACCACGAGGGCCGGCCGGACTACGCGGACCCCGATTACTGCCCGGTCATCTGGCGCGACCGCGCCCAGCAGGGAGGCTGACAATGTCACGGTACGACTGGGGTAAGACGCACCCGGGCATCGAGCGGCTGGAGCGGGCGGTGACCGAGCGCCGCGACGTGGTGGTCAAGCACCCCCTCTACGCCAACCTGGACACCCACGACGCGCTCGTCACGTTCATGGAGCACCACGTCTTCGCGGTGTGGGACTTCATGTCGTTGCTGAAGTCGTTGCAGCGGCAGCTCACCTGCGTGACGGTGCCGTGGATCCCGACCGGGCCGACCGGCAGCCGCCGCCTGATCAACGACATCGTCATGGTCGAGGAGAGCGACGAGCTGGGCGACGGCTACATCAGCCACTTCGAGCTGTACGTGCAGGGCATGGCCGAGGCCGGCGCCGACACCGCGGCCGTGAACAAGCTCGTCGACCTGCTGCGCAACGGCACGCCGGTCACCGAGGCGCTCGGCGCGGCGGGCGTCCCCGCGGCCTCGGCGGCGTTCGCCGGCACCACCTGGCGGATCATCGAGACCACCCCGGTGCACTGCCAGGCGGCGGCGTTCGCGTTCGGCCGCGAGGACCTGATCCCGGAGATGTTCACCCAGGTCGTCGCCGTCAACGAGCGCAGCAACAGGCTCAACAAGTTCGTCGACTACCTGGAGCGCCACATCGAGGTCGACGGCGAGCAGCACACCCCGATGGCCATGCAGATGCTCGCCGACCTGTGCGGCGACGACGACACCAAGTGGCAGGAGTGCGCCGACACGGTGAACGCCGCGCTGGCCGCCCGCGCCCGCCTCTGGGACGACATCCTCGCCGCCGTCAAGGAGGGCCGTCCGGCGTGACCGGCTCCGACCCGCTCCGGCTCTACCGGACGGTCCGGCTGATCCGCCGCTTCGAGGAGCGCGCGATCGAGCTGGTCCGCGCCGGGGAGATCGTCGGCGGCATCCACCCGTACCTCGGTCAGGAGGGGATCGCCGCCGGCGTCTGCGCGGCACTCGCCGCGCAGGACCTGGTCACCGGCACCCACCGCGGGCACGGGCACGTGCTCGCGAAGGGCGCCGACCCGGCCCGGATGCTGGCCGAGCTGTGCGGCCGGGTCACCGGGCTCAACCGGGGCCGGGGCGGGTCGATGCACGCCGCCGACTTCGGCGTCGGCGTCCTGGGCGCCAATGCCATCGTCGGAGCCGCCGGCGCGATCCTCACCGGAGCGGTGTGGGAGCGCCGGCGGCGCGGCGCCGACATCGTCGGCGCCACCTTCTTCGGTGACGGCGCCGTCAACGAGGGCATGCTCCTGGAGGCGTTCAACCTGGCCGCGCTCTGGCGTGTGCCGGTGCTGTTCGTCTGCGAGAACAACGGCTACGCCACCACGATGCCGGTCGAGGGGGCGGTCGCCGGCACCATCGCCGGGCGGGCCGCCGCGTTCGGCATGCCGGCGGCCGCCGTCGACGGGCAGGACCCGGAGGCGGTACGCGAGGTCACCGCCGCCGCCGTCGCGCGGATGCGCGCCGGCGGCGGCCCCGAGCTGGTCGAGGCCCGCACATACCGCTTCGACGCCCACCACACCTTCGAACATCAGGTACGCCTCGACTACCGGCCGCCGGAGGAGGTGGCCGAGGGCCGGTCCCGCGATCCGGTGGACATCGCCGGAGCGCGGCTGGACCCGGCGGTACGGGCCGAGGTGGACGCCGCGGTCGAGGCGGAGCTGGACGCCGCAGTCGACTACGCGCTCGCCGGGCCGCACCCCGACCCGGCGACCGCACTGGACCATCTGTACGCCAGCGGGCTCACCGCCCGGACCGGAGGTGGCTGATGCCCCGGCTCTCCTACCGCAGGGCGCTCACCCGGGCGCTCGCCGACGAGATGACCCGCGACGACTCGGTGGTGGTGCTCGGTGAGGACATCCGGGTGGCCGCCGCGAACGTCACCACCGGCCTGCTGAAGAAGTTCGGCCCGGAACGCGTCCGCGACACACCGCTGTCCGAGCAGGCGTTCACCAGCTTCGCCACCGGCGCGGCGCTGGCCGGGGCCCGCCCGGTGGTGGAGTTCCAGATCCCGTCGCTGCTGTTCCTGGTCTTCGAGCAGATCGTCAACCACGCGCACAAGTTCCCGCTGATGACCGGCGGCCAGTGCGCGGTGCCGGTCACCTACGTGGTGCCCGGCTCCGGTTCCCGCACCGGCTGGGCCGGGCAGCACTCCGACCACCCGTACGCGCTGTTCGCCCACGTCGGCGTGACAACAGTCGTACCGGCCACCCCGGCCGACGCGTACGGCCTGCTGGTGTCCGCGATCCGCTGCGACGACCCGGTGGTGGTCTTCGCCCCGGCGGGCGCCCTCGACCTGCGCGCCGACGTCACCGACCCGGCGCCGGTGCCGCTGGGCCGGGGGATCGTCCGCCGCGCCGGCACCGACGTGACAGTGGTGGCGGTCGGGCACCTGGTGCACGACGCGCTCGCCGTCGCCGAGGACCTGGCCGACGAGGCGTCGGTGGAGGTCTTCGACCCCCGCACGATCTACCCGTTCGACTGGGACGGGCTGGTCGAGTCGGTGAGCCGCACCGGGCGGCTGGTGGTCGTCGACGACGGCAACCGCTCCTGCGGCATCGCCGGGGAGATCATCGCCACGGTGGTCGAGCGGGTCCGGCTGGCCGCGCCACCCCGGCGGGTCACCCGCCCCGACGGCGCGGTGCTGCCGTTCGCGCCAGCCCTGGACCGGGCCGTGCAACCCGGCCGCGACCAGCTCACCGCCGCCATCCAACTGACCCTCAAGGACGGATGAACGATGGACCCGAACTACACGTGGCCGCCGCTCGGCCAGGCGTGGACCGACCTGCCCGAGTCCACCCGTACCGCGATGGTGGCCACCGGCGCCGCGGCGTGGGAGAAGGTCTTCCACGGCCGGGCCACATACAACAAGCAGTGGCGGCTGGCCCGCCCGCCCGTGTTCACCGCCGACGCGTTCCGCGAGCTGAACGAGGTCTGCGACCGCATCGCGCAGCTCATCCTGGAAGCCTGCCGGCGCCGCGCCCGTACCGCTGGTGAGCTGCGCCTGCTGCTCGACGTGCCGGACGGGGAGACCCGGCTGCTCGACCCGGACGAGGAGCTGCACGAGGGGCTGCTCGCCGCGTACCGGCCGGACGTGCTGTTCTCCGGCGGCGTGCCGTGCATCGTGGAGTACAACATCGACAGCAGCCTCGGCGGCGGCTTCGACGCCGACACAGTGATCCAGCGGTACGCCGAGCTCTACCGTACCCATGACCTGCTCGACGGCGCGCGGCCCGCGCCGTCCCTGCTGGATCAGCGGTTCGTGGCCATCCGGGACACGCTCGGCCTGCCCGACGGCGCCCGGGTGGCGCTGCTGATGGACTTCGACGCCGACTACCCGGGGCTGGACGACCCGGAGACGTTCATCCGGATCCTGTCCCCGCTGATCGACCAGGCCCGGCCGTTCGGCATCGACCTGGTCATCGCCCCGGTCGCCACCGCCACGCTGGACGCGCGGAACCGGCTGGTCGTCGGCGGTGCCCCGGTGGACGCCCTGTTCCGGCTGTTCGTGCCCAACCGGGTCACCCCCAGCGCCGGCCTGGACGCGGTGTCCGGGGCGCTCGCCGCCGGCACGCTGCCGATGTTCGTCAGCAGCGCCGCCTGGCTGCTCAGCAACAAGCTGAACTACGCCTGGCTCTGGGAAGACCTGGACCTGTTGCCGGAGGACGACCGGACGCTGATCCGCCGGTACGTGCCGCACACCGTGGCGCTCACCGCCGACCAGCTCGACCGGGCGCTCGCCGAGCAGGCCGACCTGGTCGCCAAGCCGGCCGGCGGATCGGCCGGGCACGGGGTGCTGATCGGCCGGGAGATGAACCCGGTGGCATGGGCGGACGGGGTGCGCGCCGCGATCGCCGAGGGCGGCAACATCCTGCAGCGCTACCACGAGGCGGACCGGGTGGCGATGGACTTCGTGCAGATCGAGACCGGTGAGACGGTCACCGCCGACGTCCCGTACAGCCTCGCGCCGTACCTGTTCGACCGCACCGGATCCGGCGCGCTGGCCCGGGTCGGCTACCCGGGTTGCGACGAGGTCCTCAACCTGGCCCGAGGCGTCCTCCTGACCGGCATCCTGCTCACCGACTGACCCCCGCCCCTTGGGCGCGTTGATCAAGGAGTTTGTGTCCTCACCAGGGCCTGCCGTTGACACAAACTCCTTGATCGACGGGCGGATCGTCGGGCAGGGCAGGCCCGGGGGAGGAAAGGGCGGGGCAGGGGTGCGGGGTGCGTGGCTAGTCGGCCGTGATGCGCAGGCCGCGCACCGGTGAGGTGATGACCAGGGCGAGGCTGAGCACGACGGGCACGGCCAGCATCAGGTACGCCACCCGGACCCCGACGGTGTCTGCGGCCAGCCCTCCGATCAGGGCGCCGAACGGAGTGCCGCCCCAGGCCAGCATGCGCCCGGTGGTGTTGACGCGGCCCTGCAGCGCATCTGGTGTGAGGAGTTGGCGCACGGTGATGCCGTTCGCGTTCACGGTCAGGCGCGCCACGGCCCAGATCGTCCACCACGCCAACGCCAGGGCGAACACCGACGTGCCGGCCAGGCCGATGAGGGCCGCGACGAAGATGACGAGCCCCGTGATGGACACCGTCCCCTGGCCGGCCCACCGGCTGGCCCTGGGCAGGACGACGGCGGCCACCAGTGAGCCGACCGCGGCGGCAGTGAAGAGCAGACCCAGGCGCTGGTCCTCCGGGCTCAGATCGAGCACCTCGTCGGCGTGGACGACGAGCAGGCCCAGCACGCCGCCGGCGGCGACGTTGAGCCCGAAACCGGCAGCGGTCAACGTCCGCAGGACCCGCGTCCGCCAGAGGTGGCGCAGTCCTTCGGCGATCTCGGCCCGCACCCGGCGGGCTCCCGTCGGCCCCGGGTCCAACCCGGCGCGGATCTGGGCGAGCAGCGCGGCGGACACCAGATAGGTGACGGCGTCGACGGCCAGCACCAGGGTGGGGTCGGCGACAGCGGCAAGTAGTCCCGCGGCGGCGGGCGCGGCGATCTCCAGCACGATCTCGGTGGACCAGATGAGGCTGTTCGCCCGGGTGATCCCCGCCTTGCCGACGATGCGCACGAAGGCGCCCCACGCCGCCGCGTCGAACCAGCAGAAACCGCAACCCACGCCGAACGCCACGACGAGCAGGTACCAGGGGGCGAGCACATCGAACAACGCGGCGACCGGCACGGTGGCGATCAGCAGTGCGCAGCACACGTCTGCGATGATCATCATGCGCTTACGTCGCAGGCGGTCGGCGGCGGCCCCGGCGAAGAGCCCGAACAGCAGGTACGGCAGGGCTTCGAGCCCGACCACCGCCGCGGTCAGCGTCGGGGACGCGCTCGTCCGGTAGACGAGTAGCGGCAGCGCGACGGCGCTGGCGGCGGTCCCGGCGACGGAGATCGACCGGGCGAGGTACCAGAGGGAGAAGTCACGGTGAAACAGCCGGCTCCCGTCGACGCCGGCTGTCTCTACGAGCCGCGTCACGACCTCCTTCAGGCCAGCACGGCGAGGTGGCGGTCGTCGATGCTGGTCAGCGCGAGGTGCAGGTCCGCTGCCAGATCGTCGGCGAGGCGAAGCGTCGACGCGCCTTCCTCGTCGCCGGGGTGGAAGCAGAGGGTGCCGCCACCGGGGCCGATGCCGAGATCCTGAGCCATCGGCTCTTCGACGTCGTCACCCGGGTGGAAGCAGAGGCTGCCACCACCGGGGGCGAAGCCGTTCTCCTCAGTAGACATGTGTCCTCATATCGTTTGGACTGGATGTGGTCAGGTGATGATCGCCCGGTCCGGTGACGGCCACAAGTGCCATCCCCGTCCGGTCGGGACGACGGGCACCCCGTGTCGCACCAGGCTGAAGCGTTCCAGCCCCGGGGCGATCGTGGTGGCCACCACGATCGGTGAGCCGGCCGCCGTGACCTCGCACACGTGGTGGTCGACGCCTCGACGGGCCAGAGCCCGCCGGACGTGCTCCAGCCCCCAACCCGGGCTGCCGTCGTCGGCTACGTCCGCGCGTAGCGGCACCGCGCGCACCGGCCCGGAGAGCAGCCCGTCGAGTGGCATCAGGGCACATCGTCGCAGTGCGGGCCAGGCCGCCAGACGCTGGACCGCGGGCGAGCCGGGGGCCGGTGAGGAGAGCGCACAGACTTGGATCAGCTCGCCGAGGGCACGCGACGCGGCGTCGGTGGCCCAGAGCGATGCGCCGGCCCCGAGCCGGGTCGGCTCGCCGCCGGCCGCCGGGCTGACTGCCAGGTACACCGGCACGTCCAGGTCGGTCGTGACGTCGAGCAGATGTACGGGTGCGCCGGCCGCCCGTACGGCCTGCGCGTGCAGTGCGCGCAGCTGGTCCGGCAGGTCCCCGGCCGGCACGAGGTCGACGTCCGGCACTCCGGCGACGTACCACCGGAGCAGCGCCTGCCCGAGCCCGTCGTGTTCGATCAGCTCGCAGAGGCCGTGATAGACGGCCTCCGCCACGTCGACGCCGGCCGCTGTGCCCAGGCTGGACGAGTATCGCAGGAGGCTGCGGTACGGCCGGACGTCGTCACCCGCCACCGGCCACCGGTAGTAGCGCGGGTCCGTGAGGAAGGTGGGATAACGGACCCCGCCGTACGAGGCACATGCCGCGACGGAGTCCGGAAACTCCGTCGCCCACCGCTGTACGACCAGATCCGAATCCAGGGCGGACTGTCCGGCCACGATGCTCGCCGGCAGCAGCCTCGTGGCGTCCGCCGTCCATCGGCGGTTGTCCCGGGCAGACATGAGGTGGCGTTCCAGGGCCTCGAAGTGCGCGCTCGCCGCGCCCTGGGGACCCGCTCCCTTTCCCGCACCCACGGCGACCCGTGCCCCGCCCTGGAACAGCGTGACGCGCATGGTGGGCGACTCGGCCGGGCCGAGCACCTCCGTCCGCGCCGTGAGGCCGAGCCGTTTGATCTCAGTTGACGCTGTAGCGAGAGCGCGCTCCGCGGGCACGGACCGGAACGGCACCGCGGCCTCCCGGGGACTGTTCACCGGCCCGGACCGTGTCATCGAACTGCCGTGATCTCAACGGCGGTGGCGGGATCAGACGCCACGCGCCGCGCCCCGCCCCGGCGTCTGCGCGGGGTTCCTCTCCGGGGAGCCGGACGTGCCGCGGCAGGCCAGGACACGCAGCGTCTCGGCGGTGGCGACGGCGTCGCTGCGGGCGCTGCCGTGCCGGCCGTCGCTGCTGTACAGCGACGGGTCGGCCACCAGCGGATGGTCGGTGAGGTGGACGTGCAGCGTGCCCAGCCGCTCGCCCACCGCCCTCGTGTGCCGGGCCAGCCGGCGCATCCGCTCGCCCAGGCCCGCGCGTAGCGCGTCCGGCACCGCCGGGCTGTGCGACACGTCGAACATGCCCACCGTGATCACGTCCGCCCCCGCCTCCCGTAGGGCGGTGATCATGGCGGTGAGCTCGGCGTCGACCGCGTCCGGGTCGTAGGCGGACCGGAACGCGTCGTTGCCGCCGCACACCACGAGGGCCAGGTCCGGCTCGAAGGCCAGCGCGTCGGCGAGCTGGGTCGCCCGGACCTCGTGCGCGCGCAGTCCGCGCCGGCCCAGGTTCAGGTAGGCCAGCTCCGGCCGGATCGCGCGCAGCTCGACGGCGACCCGGTCGGCCCACTGGAGATCCGGATAGCCGTCGGCCGGCTCGCACAGCCCTTCCGCGACACTGTCACCCAGCACCACGAACCGCCGCCACCGGTGCCCGCGCAGCAGCTCGGCGGCCTCTCCCGGTCGCAGGCACCACGGGTCGGTCGCCTCGGTCAACGTCGATGGCATGCCCGGCAGGCTAGCTGAGCCGGGTGAGCGGGGAAAGGGGATCAGGGCAGCAGGGCCAGCAGCTCCCCGGGCCGGCTCAGGCTGAGGTCGGCCGGCTCGGCGCTGTCGTACTGGTGGCCCCAGGCGGCGGCGACCGCGATCGCGCCACTGTGCCGGGCGGCGCGGACGTCCAGCGGTGAGTCGCCCACGTACGCGGCGCGGCCGGGTGGCACGCCGAGCCGGCGGCAGGCCACCTCCACGCCGTCGGGCGCCGGTTTGGGGCGGTCGACCTGGTCGCCGCCGAGTACGACCCCGAAGTGGCCGCGCAGGCCCGCCCGGTCGAGCAGGATCTCGGCGGCCCGGTGGCTCGCGCCGGTGAACACGCCCACCGGCACCCGGGCGGCGATCTCGGCGAGCGTGTCGGCGATGCCGGGGTAGACGCGCACCCGCCCGGCCAGCGCGGCCAGTTCGGTGTGGTAGCGGTCCAGGTCCTCGCCGGAGGCCGGCCGCCGCAGCAGGTGGGTCAGCAGGTCCGCCGGCGAGCCGAGCGAGTAGCCGGCGATGACCTCCGCGTCGGTGTACGACGGGCCGCCGCCGGCCCGCACGGCCGCCCGGTAGGCCGCGGGCACCACCGCGTGCGACTCGACGAGCGTGCCGTCCATGTCGAACACGATCGCGTCCACCGTGCGGCTCATGCGGCGCCGGCCCGGTGTG
The DNA here is from genome assembly GCF_040652815.1 of Micromonospora sp. NPDC048169. NCBI lineage: Bacteria > Bacillati > Actinomycetota > Actinomycetes > Micromonosporales > Micromonosporaceae > Micromonospora > Micromonospora sp. NPDC048169. The sequence continues at coordinate 34,564 of NZ_JBEZMS010000023.1, read as the reverse complement.
CCGTGGCGAGCCGCTTCGGGGCGCGGTCGTGCACCCGCCAGGCGGGCAGGTCGTCGTGCGAGCCGCGCTCGGTGGTCTCCGGCAGGGCCAGCGCGATGCGCCGCACGTCGTCCCAGGTCGCCATGGCCCAGACCCTACCGCCGCCCCCCGACGCCGCGACCCGCGACCGGCAGGCCCCGACCGGCGGGCTCAGACCGGCGTGGGAGTGGCCGGTTCCACTGCCGGGCGCCGGGACGCGCGGGTCAGCAGCAGCGGTCCCACCGTGAGCACCAGGCAGACCACCGACATCACCAGCAGCGCCGGGGTCAGGTCGAGCAGCGCCACCGACCAGCCGCCGAGCAGCGCGCCCACCGGCAGGCCGAGGAACGCCACCGATCCGGAGATGCCCAGCACCCGGGTCTGCAACTCGCCCGGCACCCGCTGGTAGAGCGCCGCGCCGAGCAGCGGGTTCACCGCCGCGATGCCTATGCCGGACAGGAACGTCACCACGAGCACCACGACCAGGTCGTCGCTGAGCGCCAGCGCGAGCAGCCGGGGCGCGCCGCTGAGCGTCAGCCCCAGCGCGAACGTCGTCCCGGCGGGCAGCCGCGTGCCGAGCATGGTGAACAGCAGGTTGCCCAGCAGCGCGCCGGCCGAGAAGACGCCCAGCAGCAGGCCGAACCCGGCCGGGTCGCCGAGCACCTGGCTGACCCAGAGCGGGATCCAGACCGCGACGCTGGCGTTGGCGAACATGTTCGACACCGACACCACAAGCAGCATCGTCATCAACGTCCGGTCGGTGCGCAGGTACGCGAAGCCGCCGCGCAGCGCCCGCAGGTACGGCTCCCGGGGCGCGGGCTCGGCCGGTGCGGGCGGCCGGACCAGCACGCCGATCAGCAGCGCGCAGACCGCGAACGTGGCCGCGTCGATCCAGATGGCCCGGGTCAGCCCGACCCAGTCGATGAGCAGCCCGCCGAGCACCGCGCCGAACAGCGTCATGCCCCGGGCCAGGCCGTCGTAGGCGCTGGTGAGCCGGATCAGTGGCACCCCGGCCCGCTCGGCGGCCGGTTTGAACAGCACGTGCTTGACCCGGTCGCCGATGCCGCGCAGCCCGCCGGCGACCGCCACCAGCACCAGCAACGCGCCGAACCCGAGCCAGGGCGCCAGCGCCACCACTGCCATCGCGGCGGCGCTCGCGGCGTCCACGAACACCGAGGTACGGCGTATCCCGAACCGGTCCGCCCACGGTGTCGCCAGCGCGCTGGACAGCATGTACGGCAGCGTCTCCGCCGCCGCCACCAGGCCCATCTTGGTGGGGCTGCCGGTCGTCTCCAGCACCAGCCACGGGATGGCGACCACCGAGATCCGGGTGCCGAGGTTGGACAGCAGGTCGGCGCCGACCAGGGTGTACAACTCCCGGCGCGGGTTCACGCCGGACTGCCGATCGGGTCGGCGCCGGCCGGGTGTGCGGCCGCGTACCGGGCTCGCAACGCCCGCTTGTCCACCTTCGCCGACCGGTTGAGCGGCAGCGCGTCGACGAACTCCACGGCGCCGGGCGCCCAGGTCTCGCTGAGTTCCCGGACCACGAGCGCGATCAGCTCCTCGCCGGTCACCGACGCGCCCGGCGCGGGCACCACGTACGCGTGCGGCAGCTCCCCGGCCACCGGGTCCGGTACGCCGATGACGGCGGCGGCGCGTACCTCGGGGTGGCCGGCGAGCACGTCCTCGATCGGGCGGGAGTAGATCGGCCAGCTGCGCTGCCGGGTGAGGATCCGGTCCTGTAACCGGTCGACCAGGTAGAGGTAGCCGTCGGCGTCGAGGTGCCCGATGTCGCGGGTGCGGACCCAGCCGTCGACGAGCGTGTCGGCGGTCAGCTCGGATTGTCCGTGGTAGCCGGCGAAGCTCAGCTTGGTGCGCGCCCACACCTCGCCGTCCTCGCCGGCCGGCAGCACCCGCCCGTCGGCGTCGCGGATCTGCACCGTCACGTCGCCGTACGGGCGGCCGCAGGACCGCAGCCGTTCCGGGTGCTCCGGGTCCTCGGTGAGCCCCGGTAGCGCGCAGATGACCACTGCCTCGCTGAGCCCGTACACGATGCGCAGGCACGGGCCGAAGCGGGCGATGGCCTGGCGCAGCCGGGCCGGCGCGGCGGGCCCGGCCCCCACGTTGAACATGAACATCGCCGAGAAGTCGGCGCCCGGCAGGTCGGGGTGGTCGAGCACCTCGTACAGCATCGGCGGGGTGACGAACGTGGAGGTCAGCCGCTCGGCGTCCACGGTGGCGATGAACGCGGCCGGGTCCCACTGCTCGCGCAGGAACAGCACGCCGCCGGTGAACAGGTTGAACAGCGTCGTGATCTGGCCGCTGGCGAGCCACATCGGGGAGTGCGACAGGTGCCGCAGCAGCGGGAACCCGGCGCCCCGGAAGTCGGCGGCCAGGGCGAGTACCTGCCGGTAGAAGCTCTCCCGGTGGTGTACCAGCTTCGGCGTGCCGGTGGTGCCGCTGGTCTGCAGGAACGACTCCGGCGCGGGCACGCCGGCGGGCAGCTCCGCCGCCGGCTCGCCGGTTTCGGCCCTCAGGTCCGGTCCGGCACCGCCGGGACCGAGGCAGAGCAGCGGTACGCCGGACAGCCCCGCCGCGACCTGCGCCGCCTGCGGATCGCGCGCGTCGTACACGAACGCCTCCGGCGCGGACAGCGCGACGAACTCGTCCACCTCCCGCCGCGAGGTCACCGGCGCGACCCACATGCTCCGGCAGCCGAGCAGGTGCAGGGCCAGTTGGAGTAGCGGGCCCTCAACCGTGTTGCCGAGCATCACCAGCACCGCCGCGCCGGGGCGTACCCCGTGGTGGCGCAGCGCGGCGGCCAGGCCGCGCACCTCGGCGGCGACCTGGGGGTAGCTCAGGCGGCGTCCGCCGCCGACGAGCGCCTCCCGGTCGCCGAACCCGGCGAACAGCTCCAGCGCCTCGTGCACGTAGTTCGGCCGGTCGGTCATCGGGCAGCCCCCATCATGGTCCGCGAGCGGCGTCCGGCCAGGTCAGGGCCGGGACATGACGGCAGGTGCCGGAGTCGGCGACCGCACCGCCGCCAGCCCCGAGCCTAGGCAGCGGCGGTCCACGGCGGACAGAGCCGATCGTCGTCGCGTCCCGTCCCGCGGGCATTTGATCATGTCGATCAGGTTGATTGACGCTCGTCACGGCCGGAAGCTAGTTTCCGGTCCATCGCCCGGGCCGTGTCGCCGACCGCGTCACGCCCGGGGCTGCCGACCATGGAGGATCGATGCCGACCCCGAAGAGATGGCACGTCATAGCTTCCGCCGTCACGCTCCTGATCGCCGCCACCCCGGCGGTCACCGCGAGCGCCGGCCCGACCGGGAACGAGGGCGCCGGGCACGGGCGCGCCGAGTGGGCCGGAACCTGGGCCGCGGCGGTGACCCGCGGGAACAACGTGGGCCTGACCGAGACCGGGCTGAACAACCAGAGCATCCGGATGACAGTGCAGACCTCGGTCGGCGGGCCGCGCCTGCGGGTGCGGCTGACCAACCTGTACGGCCAGCAGGCCGTCCAGGTCGGCCGCGCCACGATCGCCCGGCCGAACACCGCCACCCCCGACGACCTGTCCGACATCGTCCCGGCGAGCGTCCGCCAGCTGACGTTCTCCGGTGGCGGCTCGGCGACCATCAACAAGGGCGCGGAACTGCTCAGCGATCCGGTGGACTTCCGGGTGGCCGAGCAGGAGGACCTGGTCGTCACGCTGTACTTCCCGGTGCTCACCGGGCCGGTCACGTTCCACGGCCAGTCCAAGGTCACCAACTTCATCGGCGCCACCGACCTCACGTCGGCTGCCGACGGCGCCGGCTTCACCATCCGGCCCAACTGCTGCTGGATGTTCCTGTCCGGCATCGACGTGGAGCGCAAGGTGACGCCCGGCTCCGTGGTGGTGCTGGGTGACTCCATCGGCGACGGCAACGGCAGCACCGTCAACGCCGACCGCCGCTGGCCGGACTTCCTGGCCAAGCGGCTGATCGACGCCCGGCCCGATCCGCGTACGCCGGGCGTGCTCAACCTCAGCCTGGCCGGCAACCGGCTCAACCACGAGGGCACCGAGCCCGGCGCGGGCGGTTTCCCCGGCTACTACGAGCTGGGCCCGAACGCGCTGGCCCGGCTCAACGAGGACGTGTTCCCGCAGACCGGGGTGCGGACCGTCATCACCCACCTGGGCATCAACGACATCTGGATGAACGGCGACAGCCCCGAGGCGATCATCGCCTCGCTGCGCCAGATCAACCGGCAGGTCCAGGCGCGCGGCCTGACCAGCATCGCCGGCACGCTCATGCCGTACGAGGGCAACGGCGGGCCGGGCGTGTGGACGCCGGAGAAGGACGCCACCCGTCAGGCCGTCAACACCTGGCTGCGCGGGCCCGGCCGGGCCGAGTTCGACGGCGTCGTCGACTTCGACGCGGTGATGCGGGATCCGGCCCAGCCGACCCGGCTGCTGCCGGCGTACGACTCGGGTGACCACATCCACCCGAACGACACGGGTGCCGCGGCGATGGCGAACGCCGTGCCACTGAAGTTGCTCGGACTGTGACACCGGGCGGGGGCGGCGGTCGACACGACGCCGCCCCCGCCGCCGTTTCCTGGGGAGGAAAAGACAGTGGACGTCAGCGAGATCCTGACCGGGCTCTACAGTGAACAGGGCCGGCAGAACCCCTATCCCTTCTATACGGCCCTGCACGAGCACGGGCCGATAAGCGCCGTTCCGGCCCGGGCCGAGCACAGCACTGTCAGCGCGGTCGCGGGCGGGTACGACGTGGTCGACCAGATCCTGCGCGATCCCGGCTGGTACAAGGGTTTCCCGCCCGGCTGGGAGGAGCAGGAGATCCTGCGTACGTTCCTCACCTCGATGATGTTCGTCAACCCGCCGGACCACACCCGGATGCGCGCGGTGTTCGCCAAGACGTTCACCCCGCGCCGCCTCGGCGCGCTGGAGCCGGTGATCGAGCGGATCGTCGCCGAACGCCTGGACCACATGGCCGAGGCGGGCGCGGGCGGGCACGAGGTGGACTTCGTGGCCGACTTCGCGTACCCGGTCCCGGCCCTAGTGATGGCCGAGTTCATCGGCCTGCCCGCGGCCGACCTGGCGTGGTACCGGCAGCGGGTCGACTGGATCGACGAGTACATGGACGTCGCCGGCAAGACGCCGGAGCGGCTGGCCCGGGCCAACCAGGCCGCCGAGGAGCTGCGCGTCTACTACCGGGACCTGATCGCCCACCGGCGCCGTACGCCCGGGCACGACCTGATCAGCGGGCTGGTCGAGGTGCTCGACGCGGGTGGCGTCGACCTCACCGAGGACGAGTTGATCAGCAACCTGATCGTGCTGTTCAACGCCAGTTTCGTCACCACCGTCTACATGTTCAGCAACGGCCTGCCGCTGCTGCTTGACCACCCGGACGTGACCGCCGCCCTGCCCGGCGACGACGCGCTGGCCAGCGGCTGCGTCGAGGAGGTGCTGCGGATGGAGAGCCCGGTGCACTTCCTGGCCCGCTCCGCGCCGGCCGGCGTCGACCTCGGCGGCGTGCCGATCAGCCGCGACGACAACGTGCTGCTGCTCATCGCCGCCGCCAACCGCGACCCGGCCCGGTTCCCCGACCCGGACCGCTTCGACCCGCACCGCGACGGGCCGTCGTCGCTGGCCTTCGGCGTCGGGCTGCACTTCTGCCTCGGCTCGGCGGTGTCCCGGCTGGAGGGCCGGCTGGCGCTGCCGCGCCTGTTCGCGCGCTTCCCCCGGCTCGCCGTCACCCAGCCCTACACGTACAGCGGGAGCCTGTTCCTGCGCGGTATCGACAAACTCTTCGTCACCACCGGGGAGGCTTGATGACACTCGATCCACAGGTGGTCGCGTGGCGGGCCGCGCGGGCCGCCGCCGGCACCGTGCCGCTCTACACCCAGACCCTCGAGCAGGCCCGCGCCGCCGACCTCGCCGCGATCCGTGCCGGCTCCGGCGCGGTCGAACCGGTCGCCGAGGTACGCGACACGACGGTGCCCGGCCCGGCCGAGCCGCTGCCGGTGCGGATCCACCGGCCGGACGGTGACGGCCCGCTGCCCACGCTCGTCTACTTCTTCGGTGGTGGATGGACCCTCGGCAGCGTCGACACCGCCGACGGGATCTGCCGCCGGCTGGTCAACCTCACCGGCGCCCAGACCGTGACTGTCGGCTACCGGCTCGCCCCGGAGCACCCGTTCCCGGCGGCGGTGGAGGACTGCCACGCCGCGCTGCGGCACCTCTCGGCGCACGCGGCCGAGTTCCGGGTCGACCCGGACCGGCTGGCGGTGGGCGGCGACAGCGCGGGCGGGAACCTGGCCGCCGTGGTCACGCTGCTGGCCCGGGCCGACGGCGGCCCCCGGCTGGCCGCCCAGTTGCTCGTCTACCCGAACACCGACCAGCGGCCCGGGCGCCGGCCGGCCGGCGACGAGGACCCGCTGCTGTTCAACAAGCACTCGGTCGGCTGGTACCGCGGCCACTACCTCGCCGACCCCGGCGACGCCGCCCACCCGCTGGCGTCGCCGCTGCTCGCCGAGGACCTGTCCGGCCTGCCCCCGGCGCTCGTGATCACCGCCGGGCACGATCCGCTGCGCGACGAGGGCCTGCGGTACGCGGCTCGGCTGCGCGAGGACGGCGTGCCCACCGAGACGGTCGACTACCCGGGCATGGTGCACGGGTTCTTCGCCATGCCCGGCGTGTTCGACGCGGGCCGGGAGGCCCAGGAACGCGCCGCCGCCTTCCTGCGCCGCTCGTTCGGGCTCGACACGGCGTCCGGCCCGGACGGCGCGGTGCCCGAGCCGGCCGGACCGGTGGCGGCCGGGAGCGCTGTGGGCTCGGACGGCCATGGCTGACCCGGCCCGCGACACGCGGCCGGCCGGCGACCCGGCGGACGGGTTCGTGCCGCCGGCCAGCCTGGCCGAGTTCGCCGGGCTGGCCCGGGCCGTGCTGCCGGCCGACGTGTGGGACTTCGTCGACGGCGGCAGCGGCACCGAGACCGCCCTGGCCGCGAACCGGGCCGCGCTGGACCGGGTGGCGGTGCTGCCCCGGATGCTCGCCGGGGTCGAGGACCCGTCCACCGAGGCGACGCTGCCCGGTGGCCGGGCCGCGTTGCCGGTGGCTGTCGCGCCGATGGCGTACCAGCGGCTGCTGCACCCCGGCGGCGAGCCGGCGCTTGCGGCGGCGGCGCGCACGGCGGGCGTGCCGTACGTGATCAGCACGCTGTCCAGCACGCCGATCGAGGAGATCACGGCGACCGGCGCGACTGCCTGGTTCCAGCTGTACTGGCTGCGCGACCGGGCACTGGTGGCCGACCTGCTGGACCGGGCGGAGGCGGCCGGCTGCGCGGCGGTGATGGTGACGGTGGACGTGCCGGTGCTGGGGCGGCGGCTGCGCGACGCGCGCAACGGCTTCGCGCTGCCGCCGCACGTCACCGCCGCGAACCTGCCCGGCGGGCGGGACGACCTGGCCCACCAGGGCACCCCGGGTGTCTCGGCGGTGGCGGTGCACACGGGCGCGGTGTTCGCCCCGGCGCTGAGCTGGGCGGACCTGGAGTGGCTGCGCGCGCGTACCCGGGTGCCGTTGCTCGTGAAGGGCATCCTGGACCCGCGCGACGCGGTCCGCACGGCGGACGCCGGCGTGGACGCCGTGGTGGTCTCCAACCACGGCGGACGGCAGCTCGACGCCGCCCCGGCCAGCGTGAGCGTGCTGCCCGAGGTGGTCGGCGCGGTGGACGGGCGCTGCGCGGTGCTGCTGGACAGCGGCGTCCGCGGCGGCGTCGACGTGCTGCGGGCGCTGGCGCTCGGCGCGGACGGCGTGCTGCTCGGCCGGCCGCTGCTCTGGGCGCTCGCGGCGGGCGGCCGGGCCGGCGCCGAGGCGGCGCTCGCGCTGCTCGCGGCGGAACTGCGCGACGCGCTCATCCTCAGCGGCTGCCCCGACCCGGCCTCGGCCCGGCGGCTGCGTACCCGGATCGGAGGCTGACGTGGAACCCGTCGACCTGGCCGTCACGGCGCTGCACGGCAGCGTCGGCGACCCGGCGCTGAACTCGATGAACTTCCTCAACGAGGTGGCGCAGCACTACCCGGACGCGGTGTCGCTGGCGGCCGGGCGGCCGTACGAGGAGTTCTTCGACTCCACGCTGCTGCACGCGCACCTGGACCGTTTCCGCCGCCACCTGACCGAGGACGTCGGGCTGGACCGGGCCGGTGTGGACCGGACGCTGTTGCAGTACGGCCGCACCAAGGGCATCGTGCACCACCTGATCGCCCGGCACCTCGCCGTGGACGAGGGCCTCACCGTCGACCCGGAGTCGATGGTGGTGACGGTCGGCTGCCAGGAGGCGATGTTCCTGGTGCTGCGCGCGCTGCGGGCCGGACCGGACGACGTGCTGTTCGCGGTGGCGCCCACGTACGTCGGGCTCACCGGCGCGGCCCGCCTGGTCGACCTGCCGGTGCGCCCGGTGGCCGGCGGGCCGGACGGCGTCGACCTGGCCGACCTGCGCGCCGGGGTGCGCCGGGCCCGCGCGGAGGGGCTGCGGCCCCGGGGCTGCTACGTGATGCCCGACTTCGCCAACCCGTCCGGCGTCAGCATGGACACCGCGCAGCGGCGGCGGCTGCTGGACCTGGCCGCCGAGGAGGACCTGCTGCTGATCGAGGACAACCCGTACGGCCTGTTCCCGGCCGGCGGCACCGCGCGGCGGCCCACGCTCAAGGCGCTGGACACCGCGCGCCGGGTGGTCTACCTCGGCTCGTTCGCCAAGACGGTGCTGCCCGGCGCGCGGGTCGGCTACGTGGTGGCCGACCAGCGCGTCAGCGAGACCGACGGCACCGTGGTGCCGCTCGCCGACCACCTCGCCAAGATCAAGAGCATGGTCACCGTGAACACGTCACCGATCAGCCAGGCGGTGATCGGCGGCGCGCTGCTGGCGCACGACTGCTCGCTGGTCGCCGCGAACGTGCGGGAGCGGGCCGCGTACGCCCGGAACCTGCGGCATCTGGTCGACGGCCTGGCCCGGCGCTTCCCGGAAGGCGGTCCGGTCACCTGGACCGTCCCGGCGGGCGGGTTCTTCGTGGTGGTGAACGTGCCGTTCGCCGTCGACGACGCGCTGCTGCACCGCTCGGCGAGCGAGTACGGCGTGCTCTGGACCCCGATGGCGCACTTCTATGACGCGGGCACACCGGTGAACGCGTTGCGGCTGTCGGTGAGCGCTGTCACACCGGAGTCGATCGATCTCGGGCTGGACCGGCTCGCCGCGCTGGTCACCGACACCATCGCAGCGCAGGTGGCACCGCAGTGTCAGCCTTCCGGCACCGTCCGTGTTTCCTGAGCCCGTTCGACTGTTGATAATGGACGAATGGTTGCCTGGGAGTACGCGTTGCTCGTTCGTCGGTATCAGGGGCAGGGTCGCAATTTCCACGTCTCGTTCGTGTGGTACGGCCCGGACGGGTCACGCACCGACGTGACCGCGTACGGCGACACCGCCATCGCCCACCTCAACCGGGTCGGCCGGGAGGGCTGGGAACTGGTCTCCGCCGCCGAGGACGTGAACAACGTGCAGGGCAGCACCGAGGTCCACCGCTACCACCTCAAGCGCCCGCTGCGCTGACCACCCGTGACCCGCCGGCGCCCCGGGAGACTCGTTCTCCCGGGGCGCCGCTTCGTGTCGGTGGGGGCGCTCAGCCCAGGTCGACCGCCGGGTAGAGCGGGAACGGCGTGAGCAGGTCGGCGGCCTGCTTGCCGACGGACTCGGCGACGGCCGGGTCCAGCACGTACTTCGCCTTCGACGCCGCGCCGTCCGGCCCGGTGCCCGGCGTGGTCTGGCTGAGCACGGTGTGGATCAGCTCGGCGGTGGCGTCCATCTCGGCGGCGCCGAGCCCTCGGGTGGTCAGCGCCGGGGTGCCGATGCGGATGCCGGAGGTGTACCAGGCGCCGTTCGGGTCCTGCGGCACCGAGTTGCGGTTGGTCACGATGCCCGAGTCCAGCAGCGCCTGCTCGGCCTGCCGGCCGGTCAGGCCGTACCCGGACACGTCGATGAGCACCAGGTGGTTGTCGGTGCCGCCGGTGACCAGCGTGGCGCCGCGCCGCAGCAACCCGTCGGCGAGCGCCTGCGCGTTGTCCACGATCCGCTGGGCGTAGTCGGCGAAGTCGGGGCGGCGTGCCTCGGCCAGCGCCACGGCCTTGGCGGCCATCACGTGCGGCAGCGGCCCGCCGAGCACCATCGGGCAGCCCCGGTCGACCTGGTCGGCGAGCTCCGGGCCGCAGAGCACCATGCCGCCGCGCGGGCCGCGCAGCGACTTGTGGGTGGTGGTGGTGACGATGTGCGCGTGCGGCACCGGGTCGAAGTCGCCGGTGAAGACCTTGCCGGCGACCAGCCCGGCGAAGTGGGCCATGTCGACCATGAAGGTGGCGCCGACCGAGTCGGCGATCTCCCGCATGATCCGGAAGTTGACCTTCCGCGGGTACGCGGAGTAACCGGCGACCAGGATCAGCGGCTTGAACTCGCGGGCCGCCTCGGCCACCCGGTCGTAGTCGATCAGGCCGGTGGCCGGGTCGGTGCCGTAGCTGCGCTGGTCGAACATCTTGCCGGAGATGTTCGGCCGGAAGCCGTGGGTGAGGTGCCCGCCGGCATCAAGCGACATGCCGAGCATCCGCTGGTTGCCCAGCTCGCGGCGCAGCGCGAACCAGTCCGCCTCGGTGAGGTCGTTCACCTGCCGGGCCTGCGCCTTGCGCAGCGCGGGGGACTCGACCCGGTCGGCCAGGATCGCCCAGAAGGCGACCAGGTTGGCGTCGATGCCCGAGTGCGGCTGCACGTACGCGTGGGACGCGCCGAACAGCTCCCGGGCGTGCTCCGCGGCGAGCGCCTCGACGGTGTCGACGTTCTGGCAGCCGGCGTAGAACCGGCGCCCGACGGTGCCCTCGGCGTACTTGTCGCTGAACCAGTTGCCCATGGCCAGCAGCGTCGCGGGGGAGGCGTAGTTCTCGCTGGCGATGAGCTTGAGCGACTCGCGCTGGTCGGCCAGTTCCGCGGCGATGGCGTCGGCCACACGCGGCTCGACGCCGCGGACGACCTCGAGCGCGCTGCGGAAGGCGGTGGACTCGGCGTTGCGCGACATGCGACCTCCAGATGACGTGCGGAAGGCCCAGGCGCTCGGCATGCGTCCTCATGACGAGGCCGCTCCCCGATGGTGCTCCATCTCCACGCGCCAGTCACGGCCCGTGCCGATCCTACCGGCCCGGCCGGGAGCTGCGGGGTTGGGCCGCCCGTCGGCCCCGGCCCGGCCCGGGGAGAGGAGACACGACCATGACCACACCGAGCACCGGACGGCCGCTCGCCGTGGTGACCGGCGCGTCCGGCGGCATCGGGTACGAGCTGGCGGTCCCGCTAGCCTCGCGGTGCCGGTGTCAGGCGACCACGGCGTCCAGCGACTTCTTCAGCGCCTTGGGGGCGGTCGGCGTCTTCGGGGCCTTCGGGCGCAGGTCCAGCATCCGCTGGCCGATCTCCTGGAGCTGGTTACGGCCGAGCGCCTCGCGGACCTTCGGGAACCACTCCTGCTCCTCCTCCTCGATGTGGTGCAGGACGTTCTCGATCAGCACCGTCGTCTTGGCGTTGTACCGCTCGTCGTCGGCGTCCATGGTGAACAGCTCGAAGCAGAGCACGTCGGCGACGTGGTGCTCCTCGTACGACTCCAGGACGTCGTCCTCGACCTCGGGCACCAGCTTGCGGACCTCCGGGTACATCACCTCGTTCTCCAGGTAGGTGTGCACCGTCAGGGCTTCGAGGATCTGCTTGACGATCTTCCCGCGCTTGCTCGCCGGTCCCTCCTCGGCCTCCTGGAAAGCCTTGAACAGACGGCGGATCTCCTTGTGGTCCTCCTTGAGCAGGACGATCGCGTCGGTGGACACCGGTTACCTCCTAAGTCGGCTGACGGTGCCCCCCTACCCGGCACCCGACCAGGACAAACGGACCGGGCCCGGCGTGCTCGCCGGGCCCGGTCCACGCGGGTTCGGGTTACTTGACCGCGTTGTACGCGTCGACGACGCCGGCGCCGTAGAAACCGTTGCGGTTCCCGCCGGAGCAGGTCGCGTCGTACGCGTTCGGGCCCGCCGGGATCAGCGGCACCGGGTTGTAGACGCCCGACGGGCAGGGCTTCGCCACCGCCGTGCGCTCCAGGAAGGAGGAGAGCTGACCCGGGGTCATGCCCGGGTGCGCGGACAGCGCCAGCGCCGCGACGCCGGTGGCGTGCGGGCCGGACATCGAGGTGCCCTGCTTGTAGCCCCACCCGTTGGTGCGGGTGACGGTGTTGAAGGTGGTGGACAGGATGCCGTCGGTGGACGTCGAGCGGGCGCCCTGGGTCCGGAACCGGGTGTCGCCACCCGGCGCGGTCACGTCGATCACGCCCTGGCCGTACGAGGAGTAGTAGCTCTTCTCACCGGTCGGGCCGACGGCGGCGACGGTCACCACGCCCGGGGCCTCGGCCGGCAGGTCGAGGCAGGCGTTCGTCAGGTTCTCCCGCTCCTCCGGCGTGCCGTTGTTCGGGCTGCCGGTGTCGGTGATCTTGTGGGCCAGGTCGTAGTTCGAGTTGCCGGCCGACGCGACGTGCAGCACACCCTGGGACTGCGAGTAGCGCAGGGCCCGCTGCACGGCCTTCCACACCGGGCGCTGACGCGCGTCGTTGCGGCAGTTCAGCTCCCACGGGTCGATGTAGTAGCTGTTGTTGGTGAGCCGCATGCCGTGCTCGGCGGCCCACATGAACCCGCAGACCGCCGCCTCCGGGAAGATGTAGCCGTCGTCGTTGACCACCTTGACGGCGGCCACCTTGACGCCCGGGGCGACACCGGTGACCCCGACGCCGTTCACGGCGGCGGCGATGGTGCCGGCGACGTGGGTGCCGTGGTCGCTGGTGGTGGGGTTCCACGCGGCCTCGGCGGTGTTCGGGACGCCGCCCACGCAGGAGGCGCTCTTGTCCCTGGCGATCTGGGTCGCCAGGTCCGGGTGGCTGCTGGAGATGCCGCTGTCCAGCACACCCACGACCACCGACGGGCTGCCGCCGGTGACCGAGTGCGCCTGCGGGACGCGGATCATGTCCATGTCCCACTGCTGGCCGTAGAGCGGCTCGGCGGTCGGGTCGCCGGTGGCCGCGGCGACGGCGGCGGCCGGCACCTCGACCGTCTCGCCCTCGTTCAGGGCGGTGCCCAGGCCGGCGGTGGAGGCGACCGACTCGACGCCGGCGCCCGCCACGCGGGTGGCGAAGTCCGGGGCGGACGAGCGCACGACCAGCACGCCGATCTTGTCGTACGCGGCCACCACGGTGCCGTCGGCGGCCGCCACGCGGGCGGCGGCCTTGGCGGTGCTGTTGCCCTGCGGGGCGAGCACCAGATAAGAGGTTTCCGGGCCGACGGCCGCGGCCGGTGCCGTGCCGCCCACGAGGGCGAGCCCGGCGCCGAGCGTCACTGCCGACGCCGCGGCGAGTGTCTTGCGACGGAGGTTGTTCACACAGACTCCCAGGGGTTCGTGCGGGTGGACCGCATCCCTCGGCGGGCTGCGGTCCGGGCGGAGGCACGGCGAAGTACCGGCCTCGCCCGGACCAGCGCCGCCACCCTCCGGGGTGTTACACGCCGCGCGAGCGGGGTGAAGTGGATCGTCAGACGGTGGCGATCGTGTAGGGGATCTCGTCCAGCAGCTCCCGGGCCAGGAAGCCGATCCGCCCGTACCGGGGAACCAGCCGCTGACCGCTCACCGCGTGCGCGAACGCCGCCCAGCAGGCCGCCTGCGCCGGGTCGGCGCCCCGGGAGAGCAGGCCCGCGAGCAGGCCGGACCGCACGTCGCCGCTGCCCGAGGTGCCCAGGCCGGCGTCCCCGCTCTCCTCCCGCCAGGCCCGGCCGTCCGGGGTCGCGATGTGGCCGTACAGCGAGACGACCGCGTCGTACCGGCCGGCCAGTTCCACCGCCTCGGCGTCGAGGTCGTCGCCCGGGTCGCGGCCCAGCAGGTGCCGGGCCTCGGTGAGGTTGGGGGTGAGCACCACCTTGCGGCCGGAGCCGGCCAGCAGGTCCGGCGCGTGGCTGAGCGCGCCGAGCGCGTACGCGTCGAGCACCAGCGCGGTCTCCCGGCCGGCCGCGTCCAGGACCAGGTGCAGCAGCTCTCCGGTGGCGTCGATGTCCCTCAGCCCGGGGCCGACAGCCACCACGTCCGCCTCGGCGACCAGGCCGCCGAGGCGGTCCCCCGGGTCACCGCGCACCGCGCCGTCGTCGGTCTCCGGCAGGCCGACCACCAGTGCCTCGGGCACCTGGATGCTCAGCGACGCCGCAGTGGACTCGGCCGCGGCGAGCTGGAGCACCCCGGCCCCGGCGCGCAGCGCGGCCACCCCGGCGAGCAGCACCGCGCCGGGGGTGAACCGGGAGCCGCCGACCACCAGCACGGTGCCGCGCGCCTCCTTGCCGCCGGTGGGCACCGGCAGCGCCCAGTCCCGCAGCAGCGCGGGGGTGATCACGTCAGACCGGCTCGGCATTTACCTCGTCCTCCCTGGTGGGCTTCGCCCCCTGCCGGTGCAGGTGGTCGATGTCGTTGAACACGTCCGGCACGAGCCGTCCCGCGTCGTCGGCGTGCCAGCCGGTGACCGAGCAGTTGGCGATCACGTGCTCGCGGGTCAGCGCCATCAGCTCCGCCTCGGTGAGCCCTTCCACCAGATAGCGCAGCAGGAAGACCAGCGCGTCGTGGCCGAACAGCAGCACCCGGCCCCCGTCGTGGTCGCGGCGCAGGTCGCCGAGCAGCGCCCGCAGCCGCAGCGCCACGTCGGTCCACGACTCGCCGCCGGGCGGTCGGTAGTAGAACTTGCCCAGCCGGGTACGCCGCTGCGCCTCCTCCGGGTGGCGCCGGGTCACGCCGTGGGCGGTGAGCCCGTCGAGGATGCCCAATTCCCGGTCGCGCAGCCGCTCGTCGACGCGGGCCGGGATCCCGGTGCCGTCGAGCGCCAGCTCGGCCGTGCGCACCGCCCGCAGGTACGGCGACACCACCGCCACTTCCGGCCGCCTCGATTCCGGCAGCCCGGCCAGCCAGCGGCCGGTCGCCCGCGCCTGCTCCTCGCCGGTCGTCGACAGCGGCACGTCCGCGTCCCGGTGGGTGAGGTCGATCAGCTCGGCGCCGGACGTCTCGGCCGCCGTGGCCGCCACGTTCGCCGTGCTCTCGCCGTGCCGGATGATCCAGAGCGATGCCAACTCCGCCATGCGGCACCCGGTACCCGGGCTCGACCGGGGATAACCGTGCCGGACGGGTGGCGCCGCCCGGCCGTTCAGTCCTCCGGCGAACCGGGACTCACGAGGCCCGCGGGCCGCTGACGGCAGTGCTGGGAGCACTGCTGCCGGCCGGGTGGGCGGCCCGGACCCGGACCGCGACGCCCAGCGCGGCGAGTAGCGCGCCCGGCGGCGTCACGGGTGTCGGTGGGGCCGGTTATGGTCCCCGCACACTGCGGGCGATCAAGGAGACGGTGTGCGCAGATTCGAGTTCGTGGGCGGCGGTTCGGCCAAGTTCTGGGCGGTCGGGCAGCGCGACGCGACGGTGACGGTCCGCTATGGATCCCTCGACGCGCAGGGCCGCACACAGGTCAAGGAGCTGGGTTCGCCGGCCGAGGCCGCCGCGCACGCCGACCGGCTGATCGCGGAGAAACTGCGCAAGGGGTACGCCGAGACGAGCGCCGCGCCCGCCGCCGGGCAGACCGGAGTGCCCGCCGCCGAACCGACCGAGCCGAGCCACGACCCGGAAGCGGCCGGTGTGGGTTCGACCGGTGGCGGCCCGGCCGGGGCGTCGCCGGCCACGTCGCCCGCAGGCGGGCTGCCGGACGAGGACGTGTTCGAGGTTCCGGCCGCCTGGCGGCGGATGCTGATCCCGCGCCGGGGCGGCACGCCCGGCCCGGCCCTCCCGTCCGCCGCGAAGGGTCGCGCCGCCGGCCGGAAGGTGCTGGACTCGGTGGCCGACCCGGTCGCCGTCACCGCGCGGGACACCGACGACCCGGAGCTGGGCCCGGCGCTGCGCCGCTACCTCGACGGCGAGCCCGGTCCGCTGGGCGGGGCCGCGCTGGTGGTGGCAGTGGTCGCGCGGCTCGGCTACCACGGCCGCAGCCAGCAGGGAGTGGCCCTCGCCGACCTGCTCGTCGCCGATCTCGGCCCGGCCGGCGCGGCGGTCGCCGCGACCGAGCAGATCACCGTGAGCATGGTGACAGGCGGGTCGACGCCCTCGCTTCCGCTGCGCCGCGCGGAGAAGAAGGATCCGGAACACTTCGGCCACTGGCACCTGCGCCAGGCCGTGCTGCGCCGGGTCCGCGCGCACCTCGCGGCGGCCGGCGACGCCGACTACGCCGCGGCCCGCGCCGCGCTCGCCCCGTACCGGTCCGGCTCGTTGCCGCAACGGGTGGTCACGTCCTTCCTGCTGCCCACCGAACGGGAGTGGGTGGCCGACGACGTCGCCGCCGTGTCCCGGGCTGGCGGGCAGACGCTGGCCGGGCTGCTGGTGTGCGCCGTCGACGACGCGGACGCGATCCACGCCCTCGCCGACTCGCTGTCGGTGTACCGGTTGACGCAGGACCACGCGTTCGCGGTCACCGCCACGGAAGCGGTCGGACCGCCGATAGCGCCTGTGCTGGGCGGGTGGTTCGACCACGAGCACACCCGCTCGGACGGGCACAGGATGCTCGTGTCGCTGCTCGCCGCCCTGCCCGGCGACGAGCCGATGACGGTGCTGCTCGACCGGCTGGACCGCAGATACGTCCCGCCCGCCGTACTGGAGATGGTGCGCCGCTTCCCGGTGCGCGGCGTACGCCTGCTGGCCGCCGCCGCCGAGGGGCGCAGCCCGGCCTCGCGGGAGGCCGCCACCCTGCTGCGTGCCCACGTGCTGGCCAATCCGGCCGCCGTCGAGGCGGCGCTGCCAGCGCTGGATCCGGCGCGGCGGGAACTCCTCAAAAGGGTCCGTGACGAGGCGTCCGCGCTGCCCGTGGCCGGGCCGGACCGGCTGCCGCCGGTGCTCGTGTCCCCGCCCTGGACGGTGCGGCGTTCACGAACCACCCCGCCGGTGGTGGACGGGCTGGGCCGGCCCGCCGGGTCCGCCACGGCCTGGCTGCCGGGCGAGCGGGAGCGGTGGGCCGCTGTCGTGCCCCGCTGGTCCGGCTGGTGGCGGGGCGACGACCTGAGCGTGCTGGCCGCCGAGGTCGCCGCCGGGCGAGCCGGAGGGCACGCGATGATCCACTTCTTCGTCCGGGCCACCGAGGAGCTGGCCCGGCCGCTGCTGCCGGCCTGGCGGCCCACCGAGTCCTGGGGCGCCGACGAGTGGATGTCCCGCCTCGCCGGGCGCTACGAGCTGGACGCGCTGCCCACCGCGCTGCACCTGGCCCGTACCGCGCCGAAGAGCGTCGGCGAGGTGCTGCTGCCGTACGCCGACGGTGAGGTGGCCGACCTGATGGCCGACTGGCTCGACCGGCTCAAGACGGCCCGCCCGGTCGCCCGGGCCTGGCTGCGGCGGCACCCGGAGTACGCCACGCGGGCGCTGCTGCCGGCCGCCCTGGGCACGCCCGGGCCGCGCCGTCGGGCCGCCGAGCGGGCGTTGCGCCTGGTCGCCGCGGAGCACCGCGACATGCTCCTCGGCGTGGCCCGGGAACACGGCGAGGAGGCGCTCGCCGCCGCCACCGCGATGCTCGACGCCGACCCGCTGGTCCAGCTCCCGGCCCGGATGCCGAGCCTGCCGGCGTGGCTGGACCCGGCGGTGCTGCCGCAGGTGCTGCTGCGGGACCGCTCGGCGGCGCTGCCCGCCGAGGCGGTACGCCATCTCTGCACCATGCTCGCCATCTCCGCGCCCGGCGAGCCGTACCCGGGAGTGGAGGTCGTCCGCGCGGTGTGCGACGCCGACTCCCTGGCGGAGCTCGTCTGGGGGCTGTTCGAGAGCTGGCAGGGCGCCGGTGCGCCGTCGAAGGACGGCTGGGTGTTCACCGCGCTGGGGCTGCTCGGCGACGACTCGACAGCCCGGCGGCTCGCGCCGCTGGTGCGGGCCTGGCCGGGCGAGAGCCAGCACGCGCGGGCGGTCACCGGCCTGGAGGTGCTGGCGCAGATCGGCACCGACGTGGCGCTGATGCACCTCTACGGCATCTCGCAGAAGGTGAAGTTCCGTGGCCTGCGGGAGCAGGCGGCGCGCAAGGTCGGCGAGGTCGCCGACGGGCTGGGCCTGACGCCCGAGCAGCTCGGCGACCGGCTGGTGCCCGACCTCGGGCTGGACGCCGACGGCAGCCTGGTCCTCGACTACGGGCCGCGCCGGTTCACCGTCGGCTTCGACGAGCAGCTCAAGCCGTACGTGGTGGACGGGGCGGGCGCCCGCCGCAAGGACCTGCCCAAGCCCGGCGCCCGGGACGACGCCGAGCTGGCGCCCGCCGCGCACAAGCGTTTCGCCGGCCTGAAGAAGGACGTGCGCACGCTCGCCGCCGACCAGATCCGCCGCTTCGAGTCGGCCATGGTGACCGGGCGGCGCTGGCCCGCCGCGGACTTCCGCCGTTACTTCCTGTCCCACCCGCTGCTCTGGCACGTCGTGCGCCGGCTGGTCTGGGCCGCTGTGGACGAAACCGGTCAGGTGGTCACCGCGTTCCGGGTCGCTGAGGACCGCACGCTCGCCGACGTCGACGACGAGACGTACGCGCTGCCTGATGACGCCACCGTCACCATCGCGCACCCGCTGCGCCTCGGCGCGGCGGTGCCGGCCTGGGCGGAGGTGTTCGCCGACTACGAGATCCTCCAGCCGTTCCCGCAGCTCGGCCGCGACGTGCACCGGCTGGACGAGGCCGAGCGCGCGGAGAAGCTGCTGCGGCGGCACGCGGGCGTCACGGTCCCGGCCGGGCGGCTGCTCAGCCTGGAGCGGCGGGGCTGGCGGCGCGGCGACCCGCAGGACGCCGGCATCCAGAGCTGGCTGGAGCGCGAGGTCCCCGGCGGCGGGGCCGTGGTGATCGACCTCGACCCCGGCATCGCGGTCGGCCTGGTGGACATGTTCCCCGACCAGAAGATCGAGGCGATCTGGGTCAACGACGTGCCACGCGGCGGCTGGTTCCAGCGCGACGGCAAGGTCCGCCTCGGCGACCTGGACGACGTCACCGTCTCCGAGGTGCTGCGCGACCTGGCGGAGGTGACCCGGTGACCGCGCTCGACCCGGCCGCCGAGCGGGCCCAGCGCCCCCCGGCCGAGGTGCGGTACGCCGACGAGCTGGCCGCGCTGGCCGCCGCCGACGGCGATCCGCGCCCGCCGGGCTGGCGGCTGAGCCTGCGCGCCGCGCGCCGCTTCATCCTCGGCGACCCGGCGGCCGGGATCCGGCGCAAGTTCGTCGGCGACCCGTCGCTGATCGACCGGGCGCTGGTGGCGCTGGCGACCAGCCGCGGGCTGATGCTCGTCGGCGAGCCGGGCACCGCGAAGTCGCTGCTGTCGGAGCTGCTCGCGGCAGCGGTGAGCGGCGACTCCACGCTGACCATCCAGGGCGGCGCGGCGACCACCGAGGACCAGATCCGCTACTCGTGGAACTACGCGCTGCTGGTGGCGGACGGCCCGTCGCCGCGCGCGCTGGTGCCGGCGCCGCTGCTGCGCGGCATGGCCGAGGGGCGGGTGGTCCGCTTCGAGGAGATCACCCGCTGTCCGCTGGAGGTGCAGGACTGCCTCCTCTCCCCGTTGTCCGACCGGGTGCTCGCCATCCCGGAGCTGCCGGGCGCCGACGCCATGGTCTTCGCCCGCGAGGGGTTCAACGTGATCGCCACCGCTAACACCAGGGACCGGGGCGTCAACGAGATGAGCGCCGCGCTGAAGCGGCGGTTCAACTTCGAGACCGTCTTCCCGATCCCCGACCTCGGCACCGAGCTGGAGCTGGTCGAGGCCGAGGCGGGCGAGCTGCTGCGCCGCTCCGGCGTGACGGTGCCGCCCCGGCGGGACCTGCTGGACGTGCTGGTCACCACGTTCCGGGAGCTGCGGACCGGGGTCACCGAGCGCGGCGACGCGATGGAACGGCTGTCCGCGGTGATGAGCACCGCCGAGGCGGTGTCGGTGGCGCATGCGGTCGGGCTGCGCGGCTGGTTCCTGCGCGGCGAGCCCGGTGACGCCGCCGACCTGGTCGCCTGCCTGGCCGGCACCGCCGCGAAGGACGACGCGGAGGACCTGGCCCGGCTGCGCCGCTACCTGGAGCAGCAGGTGTCCCGCCGCTCCGGGGCGCAGTGGCGGGCGGTGCACGACGCCCGGCACCTGCTGCCCGGGTGAGCGCCGTCGAGGCGCCCGGCGGCGTCACGTTCCTCGGCGTCCGGCACCACAGTCCGGCCTGCGCCCGGCTGGTCGCCGAGACCGTGGCCCGGCTGCGGCCGGCGTACGTGCTGGTGGAGGGGCCGGCGGACCTGAACGGGCGGATGGACGAGCTGCTGGGAGACCACGAGCTGCCGATCGCCGTGTTCACCGCGTACCGCGACGGCACCC
Source organism: Micromonospora sp. NPDC048169 (assembly GCF_040652815.1). NCBI lineage: Bacteria > Bacillati > Actinomycetota > Actinomycetes > Micromonosporales > Micromonosporaceae > Micromonospora > Micromonospora sp. NPDC048169. Next base: position 14,082 of record NZ_JBEZMS010000023.1, on the reverse strand, counting down.
GGCGGCACGCGTCCTGGAGCCCGTTCTGCGCGTACTCGCCGGAGTGGGTGGCGCTGACCGCCGGTCGGGAGGTGGGCGCGCGGGTGCGCTTCATCGACCTGCCCGCGTGGCATCCCGCGCTGAGCGACCGCGCCAACCGGTACGCCGACGCCGACCAGCGGTACGCCGAGGCGGTGCGCCGGCTCTGCGCCACCCTGGCCGTGGACAACGTGGACGCGCTCTGGGACCACCTGTTCGAGATCGGCCCCGACGACGGGCTGGCCGAGCGGCTGGACACGTACTTCGACGTGCTGCGCGGCGAGTCGGCGGCGGGGGAGGACGACACCGCCCGCGAGGCGTACATGGCCCGCTGGGTACGCGCCGCCCGCCGCCGGGCCGCCGGCCGTCCGGTGCTGGTGGTGACCGGCGGCTTCCACCGTCCCGCCCTGGTCCGGCTGACCGCCGGCCCGGACAGCGCCGGCCCGGACAGCGCCGGCCCGAACAGCGCTGGGCCGGAGGAGGACGACTGGCCGGAGGTGCCCGCCCCGGCGCCTGACGCGGTGGCGGGCAGCTACCTCGTGCCGTACTCGTTCCGGCGGCTCGACGCGTTCGTCGGATACCAGTCCGGGATGCCGTCCCCGGCGTACTACCAGCGGGTCTGGGAGGACGGCCCGCGCCGGGCCGCCGAGGCGCTCACCGAGGTGGTGGCGGCCCGGCTGCGCGCCCGGCGGCAGCCCGTCTCCACCGCCGACCTGATCGCCGCCCGGACGATGGCCGGTGGTCTCGCCCGGCTGCGCGGCCACGCCCACCCGGGCCGCGTCGACGTGCTCGACGGGCTGGTCTCCGCGCTGGTCACCGACGCGCTCGACCAGCCGCTGCCGTGGGCGACCCGGGGCACCCTGACGCCCGGCGCGCACCCGGTGGTCGTGGAGATGGTGGCCGCGCTCAGCGGCGACCGGGTGGGCCGCCTGCATCCGGACACGCCGCTGCCGCCGCTCGTGCACGACGTCGACGCGGAACTGGAACGGCACCGTATCGATCCGCACGAGGCGGTCGAACTGGACCTGACAGTCGCCGACGACCTGGCCCGCAGCCGCCTGCTGCACCGGCTGCGGCTGCTGGACGTACCCGGCCACACGCGCGAGCACGGCCCACGCGTGGGCGCGGACGCGCTGCTCACCGAACGCTGGTCGCCCGCGCCGTCGGCGGACCGGCTGGCCCGGGTGATCGAGGCCGGCGGGTACGGGCCGACCGTCCTGGACGCCGTCACCGCCCGGATCGAGGAGCGGGTGACGCTGCTCGGCGCCGACGTCGACGCGCTCGCCACGACGCTGTTCGACACCGCGCTGGCCGGGTTGCCCGAGCACTCCACCCGGACGCTCACCGCGATCGCCCGCGCCACCGGCTCGGTCACCGACCTGCGGGCGCTGGGCCGGGCGCTGGCCGTGGCGCTGGCCCTGTGGCGGCACGACGGGCTGCTCGGCAGCGCCGGGACCGCCCCGCTGGGCGCGCTGATCACCGCCGCCGTACGCCGCGCGCTCTGGCTCGTCGAGGGCGTGCGGGCGGCTGCCGCACCGGCCGACCCGGGACGGCTGACCGCGCTCGTCGCGGTCCGCGACGCGGTCCGCCACGCCGGACCGGCGCTCGGGCTCGACCGGGACGGCGCGCTCGCAGTGGCGGGGCGGGTGGCGGCCGACGCGGCGGCCCCGCCGGACCTGCGCGGCGCGGCGCTGGGCCTGGCCTGGTCGTTGGGGGACGTGCCGGACGCGGCCCGCGCGGTCCGGGCCGTGGCCGCGCCGGACACGCTCGGGGACTGGCTGTCCGGGCTGTTCGCGCTGGCCCGGGAGGAGGTCGTGTCCGGTGACGCGGCGCTGCTGGCAGTGGTGGACGAGCTGCTCGCCGCGATGGGCGCGCACGACTTCCTGGTGGCGCTGCCCGCGTTGCGGCAGGCGTTCGGCTGGTTCCCGCCCCGGGAGCGGGCGGAGGTGGCCCGGCACGTGCAGGCGCTGCACGGCGGAGACGCGCCCTCCGGTGACCTGCTGCGGCTGGACGCCGACCCGCTGCTGGTGGCCGCCGCCCGCGCGGTGGAGGAGCGGGTCGACGCGGTGCTGACCCGGGAGGGGCTGTGGGAGGGGGACCGGACGTGACCGACCCGATGCGGGAACGCTGGCGGCTGGTGCTCGGCGACGCCGCGCAGGACAGCCTGGGCGGCCTGTCGGCCGAGGCGGCCGGCCGGGACGCCGCGCTGGACTGGCTCTACGGCCGGGACGCCGAACTCGGCCGCCGCGACGTGCGGCGCGGCGGGTCCGGCCCGTCCAGCCTGACCACAGTGGACTGGCTGGACGGCATCACCCGGCTGTTCCCGAAGGAGACGGTGCAGCGGCTGGAACGCGACGCGGTCGAGCGGTACGGCATCCACGAGGTCGTCACCGACCCGGCGGTGCTGGCCCGGGTCGAGCCGAACCCGACGCTGCTGCGCGCGGTGCTGCGCACCAAGCACCTGATGGACCCGCAGGTGCTGCGGCTGGCCCGCAAGCTGGTCGAGACGGTGGTGCGGCAACTGGTGGAGCGGCTGGCCGCCGAGGTGCGGCAGTCGTTCGCCGGGCCGCGGGCGCGACGTCCCAGCCGGTTCCGCCAGGCCCGCAACTTCGACGTACGGCGCACCATCCGGGCGAACCTGGCGCACTGGCGGCCGGACGAGCGCCGGCTGCACGTACGGCAGCCGCACTTCTTCTCCCGCACCCGCCGCCACCTGGACCGCTGGCAGGTGATCCTGCTGGTGGACCAGTCCGGTTCGATGCTCGGCTCGGTGATCCACGCCGCGGTGACCGCCGCCTGCCTGTGGGGGCTGCCGGGCGTGCGGACCCACCTGGTCGCGTTCGACACCGACGTGGTCGACCTGACCTCCGACGTGGACGACCCGGTAAAGCTGCTGATGAAGGTGCAGCTCGGAGGCGGCACCGACATCGCCCGCGCGGTCGCGTACGGGGCGCAACTGGTGGAGAACCCGCGCCGGGCCATCGTCGCGCTGGTGTCCGACTTCTACGAGGGCGGCGACGCCGGGCGTCTGGTCCGGTCGGTGCGGCAGCTCGTGGAGCAGGGCACACACGTGCTGGCCCTCGCCGCGCTGGACGAGGAGGCCGACCCGGCGTACGACAGGGCCACCGCGCAACGGCTGGCCGACGTGGGTGCGGCGGTAGGCGCCATGACGCCGGGTGAGCTGGCCGCGTTCGTGGCCGAACACGTGGGCCGGTAGGGGGACCGGATGACCCGTGACGACCTGATCGCGCTCACCCCGGACGTGCTTGCCGCGCTGAGCAATCGTGGCCTGGTGAAACGCGCCATCCGGGAGGTCGACGCCGGTGAGCGGCCGGCGCTCACCGAGGACGCCGACGGCGCGGTGCGCGCCGCGTACCCGGACGGGGTGACGCTGACGCTGCCCGTGGGCGGTGGCCTGGCGGCCGGGACCTGCTCCTGCCCCGCGCCGGGCGTGTGCCGGCACCTGCTCGCCGTCGTGCTGACCTACCAGCGCACGCACGCCGACGCCCCGGGTCGCGGGGCCGCGCCCGACCGGGACGCCGCACCGGGCCACGACGCCGCCCCGGATCGGGAGGCCCCACCGGGCCGGGAGGACGCCGGGGCCGGGGGCGAGCCGTGGCGGTGGTCGCCGGGCGACGTCACCGACGAGGAACTGGCCGCCGCGATCGGCGCCCCGGCTCTCACCGCCGCGAGACGACGGCTGCGGCGCGGCTACACCGCCGTGGTCCACCGGCCGGACGCCGCCGACCCGGTCCCGCGCGTGGAGCTGCCCGCCGGCACCGTCCGGTTCCTGGTGCCCGGCCAGATCGGGTACGCGCGCGGCGACGCGGCCGACGACGGCGGCGAGTCGATCGCGCTCGCGGTGTGGGCGTGCCGGGCGGCCGACCGGGAACACCCGGACCGTCAGGAGGCCCAGGTACGTGTCGGCGGCACCGTCACCGTGACGGAGCATCCGGCGCTGGACGCGGCTGTGGCGCTCGCCTCGGATGTGCTGCTGACCGGGGCCGCGCACCTGGGCTCCGGCGTGGACGCCCGGCTCGCTGCGGTCCGGCGTGACCTCGACGCGGCCGGTCTGCGCTGGCCGCTGCTGGCGGTGGAGGACCTCGCGGGGCAGCTGGAGGCGTACGCGGCACGCGGCGCCCGGTACCGGCCGGAGACGTTCGCCGACCTGCTTGCCGAGCTGCCCGCCCGGCGGCGCGCGGTGGTGAACGCCGGCGCCACCCCGGCGGAGCGGGTGCTGGGCACCCACGAGCCGGCGGAGACGCCGCTGCGGCGGGTACGGCTGACCGGCCTCGGCGCCCGGGTCCGGTGCGGCGGCGGCGAGGTGGGCGTGGACGTGGTGCTCGCCCACCCGGCGGCCGTCTCGGTGCTGGTGCTGCGCCGCGCCTACCCGGTCACCGAGGACGGCCCGCCCACCGGGCACGAGCTGGCCGGGCGGCGGGTCACCGGCGCCACGCTCGGCGCGCTCGCCACCGGCAACGTGGTCTCCGAGTCGGCGGTGCGCAGCGCCGCGCACCGGCTCCGGTTCGCCGCCGGCCGGCTGTCCCGCACCACAGTCACGCCCGGCGCGGGGGAGTGGTCCGGCCTGCCGCCCGGCCTGGTCGCCCGCGACCCGGACGCGCTCGCCGCCGAGCTGGCCGGGCGGCCACCCCGGCTGCTGCGCCCCCGCACCGCCGCCGAGGCGGTGCGGGTGCTCGCGCTCGGTGAGGTGCGTGCCATCGGGTACGCGGCAGGTGAGCAGCGCCTCGACGCCACGGTGACCGGGGCCGACGGTGGCACGGCGACTGTCACCGCCACCCATCACGCCGCCGCCCCTGGCGCACTCGACGCGCTCGCGGCCGCGCTGGACGGCACACACGGACCGCCGCGCTATGTCAGCGGAACTGTGCGCCGGGGCGCGGACGGCCTCGTCGTCGAGCCACTGGCGGTGGTCGCCGACGCGGTGGTCGTACCCGATCTGGCACCCGGGGTGGGCGACGGGCGGCTGGCCGGCGCGGTCGACGCCCGGCCCGACCCGGTCGCCGCCGCGCTGGGTGCGGCGTCGGCGCTGCTCGCGCAGGCCGCGCACACCGGTCTGCGGCACCTGCCGGTGGCCTTCCCGGACCGGCTGCGCGCGACGGCGGCCGGGCTCGCCGGGGTCGGTCTGGACCGCTGCGGCTCGACGCTGGCCGGGCTGGCCGGAATGCTCGGCGCCGACCCCGGCGAATCGGCGGTACGGGCCTGGGTGGACGCCTGGATCCGGCTGTCGGTGACGGCGGAGTCCCGGTGAGCCGGCCCCCATCGTCCCGCCCGGTCGCTACGGTGTGACGGTGGCGACCACGGCGGCGCAGGAGATCCAGGTGGGGGAGCGGCTGGTCCGCGTCTCCAGCCCCGACAAGCCCTACTTCCCGGAGCGCGGGCTGACCAAGCTGGACGTGGTCAACTACTTCCTGTCCGTCGGCGACGGCATCCTGCGCGCGTTGCGGGACCGGCCGACCATGCTGGAACGCTGGCCGCGCGGCGTCTTCGAGGGTGCCAAGGTGGCCACCCGGCAGACAAACAAGGGCGACGCGTTCTACCAGAAGCGGCTCCCGGCCGGTGCGCCCGACTGGGTGCGCACCGCGCACATCACGTTCCCCAGTGGCCGTACCGCCGACGAGGTGGCACCGAGCGAGCTTGCGGTGGTGATCTGGGCGGTCAACCTGGGCACGCTGCGCTTCCACCCCTGGCCGGTGTCCAGGGACGACGTGGAACACCCCGACCAGCTGCGCATCGACCTCGACCCGATGCCGGGTGTCGACTTCGCGCAGGTGGTGCCGGTGGCCCACGAGGTGCGCGCGTTCCTGACCGAGCTGGGCCTGGAGGGCTTCCCGAAGACCACCGGCGGGCGCGGCATCCACGTCTACGTCTCCATCGAGCCGCGCTGGAGCTTCGGCGAGTGCCGGCGCGCGGTGCTGGCGCTGGGCCTGGAGATGCGGCGCCGCCTGCCCGACCTGGTCACCACCACCTGGTGGCGCGACCAGCGGGACCGGCCGGTCTTCGTCGACTACAACCAGATGGCACGCGACCACACCATGACGTCGGCGTACTCGATCCGGCCCACACCTGCGGCGCTGGTCTCGGCGCCGCTGGACTGGTCCGAGCTGGACGAGGCCCGCCCGGAGGACTTCGACGTGGTCAGCATGCCCGCGCGGTTCGCTGGGCGCGGCGACCCGCACGCCGGGCTGGACGGGCGGCGGTACTCGCTGGCACCCCTGCTGGAGCGGGCCGACGCCGAAGGGCTGGAGCCGCCGCCGGAACGCTGAGGCGGTCAGTCCCAGGGGCTCTGCGTGCCGTCGAACTCCTCGAACACGAGCCAGGTGCGGGTGGACAGCACCCCGGCGATGCTCTGCACCCGGTCCAGCACCACGTCCCGCAGCGTCGCGTTGTCCGGCGCGCGGACCAGCGCGAGGACGTCGTGTTCGCCGCTGAGCAGCGCCGCGTGCTCGATGTAGCGCACCCGGGCCAGCTCGGCGGAGACCTCCCGCCAGGTGTTCTGCTCGATGGTCAGCGCGATGTACGCCGAGGTGCCCAGCCCGGCCGGCTCCGGCGCGACCCGCGCGGTGAACCCGGTCAGCACCCCGTCGCGCAGCAGCCGCTCCACCCGGGCGTACGCGTTTGTGCGCGAGACGTGCACCCGTTCGGCGAGCGTACGGATGGAGGTGCGGGCGTCGCGGACCAGCTCGCGCAGGATCCGCCGATCCACCTCGTCCAGCGGCCCGGCCGAACGTCCCGTTCCGCCCGCCGCGCCCGGTGTGGCGCCGGTCTCCTGGCTCACCTCGGCCACCCTCCCATGCCATTCGTCCCGCGTTCATCCCGCTTGTTGAGTCAATCATCCACGACCGGGAGCATAGGGCCACCACACGTCCAGGAGGTCCCCGCCGTGACGACCACACCCCAGGCGGTCCGCAGGGCATCCCCGCGCACCCGCCGGAAGTCCACCCCGGCCGCACCCGACCCGTCGGCGGGCTTCATGCCGCAGCGGGAGCCGGTCCGGCTGCTCGAACCCGACGGGACCCCGCTGCCGGCCCGCGACGACTACCCGGAGCCGCCGGTCGAGACGCTGCGCGAGATGTACCGGCGGATGGTCGTCGGCCGCCGCTTCGACGTGCAGGCCACCGCGCTCACCAAGCAGGGCCGCCTCGCCGTCTACCCGTCCGCGCGTGGCCAGGAGGCGTGCCAGATCGGCGGCGTCCTCGCGCTGCGCGACAGCGACTGGGTGTTCCCCACCTACCGCGAGTCGATGGCGCTCACCGCGCGCGGCCTCGACCCGGTCGAGGTGCTCACGCTGCTGCGCGGCGACTGGCACTGCGGGTACGACCCGGCTGCCACCCGTACCGCGCCGCAGTGCACGCCGCTTGCCACCCAGTGCGTGCACGCCGCCGGGCTGGCCTACGGCGAGTCGTACCAGGGCCGCGACACAGTGGCGCTGGCGTTCATCGGCGACGGCGCCACCAGCGAGGGCGACTTCCACGAGGGCATCAACTTCGCCGCCGTGTTCAAGGCGCCGGTGGTCTACCTGGTGCAGAACAACAAGTACGCGATCAGCGTGCCGCTGTCGCGGCAGACCGCCGCGCCGAGCCTCGCCTACAAGGGCGTCGGCTACGGCGTACCCAGCGAGCAGGTCGACGGCAACGACCCGGTGGCCGTCCTGGCCGTGCTGGAACGCGCCGTCGCGCACGCCCGCGCCGGCAAGGGCCCCTACCTGGTCGAGGCGCACACGTACCGGATGGAGCCGCACACAAACGCCGACGACCAGACCCGCTACCGCGACGCCGACGAGGTCGAGGCGTGGCGCGACCGCGACCCGATCGCCCGGCTCGAGGCGTACCTGCGGGCCAAGGGCGCGCTCGACGACGCCGCCGTCGCGGCCGTCGCGGCGGAGGCCGAGGAGTACGCCGCCGCGCTGCGCCGCCGGATGGACGACCAGCCCACAGTCGACCCGCTGAGCCTGTTCGACCACGTGTACGCCGAGCCGACGCCGCAACTCGTCGAGCAGCGCGAGATGGTCCGGGCCGAGCTGGCCGCCGACGCGGAGGGGGACGCCTGATGGCCACCATGACCATGGCGAAGGCGCTCAACGCGGCGCTCGCCGACGCGATGCTCGACGACGAGCGGGTCGTCGTGTTCGGCGAGGACGTCGGCCAGCTCGGCGGCGTCTTCCGGATCACCGACGGGCTGCAGGCCCGCTTCGGCGACAAGCGCTGCTTCGACACCCCGCTCGCCGAGGCCGGCATCGTCGGGTTCGCCGTCGGCCTGGCCATGTCCGGGCTGCGGCCGGTGGTGGAGATGCAGTTCGACGCGTTCGCGTACCCGGCGTTCGAGCAGATCGCCTCACACGTGGCGAAGCTGCGCAACCGCACCCGTGGCGCGCTCAGCGTGCCGATCGTCATCCGGGTGCCGTACGCCGGTGGCATCGGCGGCGTGGAGCACCACTGCGACTCGTCCGAGGCGTACTACGCGCACACCCCCGGCCTGAAGGTGGTCACGCCGGCCACCGTGGACGACGCGTACTCGCTGCTGCGCGCCGCCATCGACGACCCCGACCCGGTGGTGTTCCTGGAGCCCAAGAAGCTCTACTTCACCAGCGCCGAGGCGGAGCTGCCGGCCCGTACCGCGCCGCTCGGCACCGCCGTGGTGCGCCGCCCCGGAACCGACGCCACGCTCGTCGCGTACGGGCCGGCGGTGCCTGTCGCGCTCGCTGCCGCCGAGGCCGCCCGCGAGGAGGGCTGGGACCTGGAGGTCGTCGACGTCCGCAGCATCGTGCCGTTCGACGACGCGACAGTCACCGCCTCGGTACGCCGTACCGGCCGGTGCGTGGTGATCCAGGAGGCGCAGGGCTTCGCCGGGGTCGGCGCGGAGATCGCCGCCCGGGTGCAGGAACGCTGCTTCCACGCGCTGCACGCCCCGGTGCTGCGGGTGTCCGGGCTGGACATCCCGTACCCGGCGCCGATGCTGGAGCACACCCACCTGCCCTCGGTCGACCGGGTGCTGGACACCGTGGCCCGGCTCCAGTGGGACGACCAGCCCGACACGCGGTGGGTGGCGGCATGACCGAACGCACCGAGCGGAGCGAGGGCCGTGAGGGCATGCCCGGCCGGCTCAGCATGACCGAACGCACCGAGCGGAGCGAGGGCCGTGAGGGCATGCCCGGTCAGCACGGCATGACCACGGCTGTGGGGAACCGGGACTTCCTCCTGCCCGACCTCGGGGAAGGGCTGAGTGAGGCGGAGATCGTCGAGTGGCGGGTCGCCGTCGGCGACGTGGTGACGGTGGACCAGAGCGTGGTCGAGGTGGAGACCGCCAAGGCCGTCGTCGACGTGCCGTGCCCGTACGCCGGCCGGGTCGTGGCCCTGCACGGCGCGGCCGGTGAGGTGCGCCCGGTGGGCCAGCCGCTGATCACCATCGCCCCGCTCGACGACGCGCCCGACCCGCACGCCACCTACCGCGAGGAGGAGCGGGCCGGCTCCGGCAACGTCCTGATCGGCTACGGCACCGGCCACGGCGGCACGGGTCGGCGGCGGCGCCGTCCGCGCCTGGCGCTGGCCCCCGAGGCCGGCACGGTCGCCTCGGCGGACCGCGCGGCTGAGTCGCCGCAGACCGGCGGACCGGCGGTGGCGCCGCTCGTCATCTCGCCGATCGTGCGGCGGCTGGCCAAGGAGCACGGCATCGACCTGGCGTCGCTGCGCGGCACCGGGCCGGGCGGTGTGATCCGCCGGGCCGACCTGGACGCCGCCGTGGCCGCCCCCGCTCCGGCTGCCCGGCTGGCCGCGGTGCCGGACGCCCCGGCCGCCCACGTCGGGCTCGCCCCGGCCGGTGACGGCGACACGGTCATCCCGCTCACCGGCATCCGCAAGGTGATCGCTGACAAGCTCTCCCGCAGCCGGCGGGAGATCCCCGAGGTGACCATCTGGGTCGACGTGGACGCCACCGGCCTGTTGGAGACGCGCGCCGCGATCAACGCGGCCACGCCTGACACGCCGGTGAGCATCCTGGCGCTGCTGGCCCGGATCTGCCTCAGCGGCCTGCGGAAGTACCCGCAGCTCAACGCGCACGTCGACACCGAGGGCCAGCGGATCATCCAGTCCGCCGGTGTGCACCTGGGCATCGCCGCGCAGACCGACAGGGGCCTGGTCGTGCCGGTGCTGCGTGACGCGCAGCGGCTCACCACCCGGGAGCTGGCCGCCGCGCTCGCCGAGACCACCGCGGCGGCCCGGGCCGGCACGCTGCCGCCGGCCCGGCTGACCGGGGGGACGTTCACGCTCAACAACTACGGCGTGTTCGGCGTGGACGGCTCGACGCCGATCATCAACCACCCGGAGGCGGCGCTGCTCGGCGTCGGCCGGATCGTGGACAAGCCGTGGGTGGTGGACGGGCAGCTCGCCGTCCGCAAGGTGACCCAGATCAGCCTCACCTTCGACCACCGCGTCTGCGACGGCGGTGTGGCCGGCGGCTTCCTGCGCCACGTAGCCGACTGCGTCGAGCAGCCCGCCCTCCTGGTAGCCAACGTCTGACCGTCCGCCCCCCGGCCCCGGCCCCCTGAGGGCCGGGGCCGCGCGCGTCCCCCGCCCCGCCCTCGGCCCGCGATCGTGCACTTGCTGCCCACGATGTGCCCGACTCGCACCCTTCTCGAGGGCCGCAACTGCGAGATCGCAGTGGGGCGGGTCGGATCTTGGTAGGAAAGTGCCCCTATGGGGACCGTCTCGTACCAAGATCTCTCCGGCCCTCCCGCCCTCGCTCCGTCGATCATGAGGTTGACGGGGAGGAACCGGACACCGTGCGCCGGTAACTTCATGATCGACCGTCGGCGGCCGGACCGGGGCGGAGAGCGCGTGGGGCGCAACCGGGGACGGGTATCGCCTGTCCGGCATGATTCGCGCAGCCGTTTCCGAGCAATTCCGCCGAAGGTGCCACGGCGCGATCCCGGGCCTACAGAATGTGGGCGAGAGGGTTCGGAAATGGGGGGCGAAATATGTTTGCGAGGCGCCGACTGACGCTTTTCGCGATGACCGTCGCAGCCGCACCGCTGGCGGTCGGCGCGTGCACCGCCGGCCCGAAGTCGATGGCGAAGCGGGCCGAGGCGGCCCCGCCGCCGTCGGTCGCCGTGACGCCGGCCGATCGCACCCGGGACGTGCCGATCAGCGCGGAGGTGGGTGCCAGGGTGAGCAACGGCAAGGTGACAGCCGTCAAGCTGACCGACGACAAGGGCAACGCCGTGCCGGCTCAGCCCCGCGAGGACGGCTCCGGCTGGGTGCCGGACCGGCCGCTCGCCAATTCCCGGACGTACACGGCCGAGGTGACCGCGACCGGCGATTCCGGCAGGACCGCCACGCAGAAGACGACGTTCACGACGATGGCCAAATCCACCAAACCGGCAGTCACCAGTGAATTGTATTTCCGGCCGAATCAGACGTACGGGACGGCGATGCCCGTGGTGCTCGGATTCGACCCGCCGATTCCCAAGGAGGCCCGCGCGGATGTGCAGCGCCGGCTGTTCGTGAAGACCGACCCGCCGCAGCCCGGCACCTGGTCCTGGGTGGCCGACGGCAAGCAGGCCGAGTACCGGGCGCCGGACCGCTGGAAACCGGGCACCAAGATCAGTGTGCGCAGCGCACTGGAGGGGCTGCCCATCGGCAAGGAGACGGTCGGCGACGCCGACCGGGTCGCGAGCGCCAAGGTCGGCCGGCAGGTGACGCTCGACATCGACAACGGGACCAAGCAGATGACCGTCTACGAGGACGGCAAGGCGGTCAAGAAGATCCCGGTCAGTCTCGGCAAGGAGAGCACGCCGACGTCCAGCGGCACCATGGTGATCATGGAGAAGCACGAGCACACCACGTTCGACACGCGGGGCGAACCAAACGGCGGCTACGTGGTCGACGTGGACGACGCCCAGCGGCTGACCTGGGGTGGCGAGTTCATCCACTCGGCGCCGTGGTCGGAGGGGGAGCAGGGCTCCACGAACACCTCACACGGCTGCACGAACGTCTCGGCCACCGCCGCGGACTGGCTGATGGGTTTCACGCAGGTCGGTGACCTGGTGACGGTCAAGGGCACCGAGGTGAAGCTCGACCAGGGCAACGGCTTCACCGCCTGGAACGTCGGCTGGGACGAGTTCGCCAAGGGCAGCGCGCTGCCCGTACCGGCGGGGCTGAAGCCCACGCAGAGCCCGACGCCGCACCCGGGCGCGGTGGCCGGCGGGTCGTCACCGGCCCCGTCCCCCTCGCGGAGCAACAGCGGCGGCTGAACCTGGGGAGGAACGGCCCCGGGGCCGGCCCGCGTCCGCGCGGGCCGGTCCCGCGCCGCGCTCAGTCCAGGTCGACGCGGGCCACGCCGGTCGCGGTCAGGCTGCCCAGCCAGAGGTGGCGGCCGTGTTGCCGCACGCCGGTGACCATCGGGTACGCCCCGCTCGGGCCGTGCAGCGTACGCAGCACCCGGCCGGTGCCGTCGACAAGCGCGACCAGCCCGTAGCGGCGCGGCTGCGGCTGGACCGCGCCGGGCAGCAGGGCCACGATCTGCCGGACCCGGGGATGCGGCAGCAGCCGCTCCATGGCCCGCAGCCGAGGGCTGGGCAACGCGACCCAGTAGGTGCCGTCGCCGACGCCGGAGACGTTGTCCGGATACGCGGGCAGGTCGGTGAGCACTGTGGCCCGCCCGCCGGGCAGGTCCACCCGCAGCAGCCGGTGGGTGGCGGTCTCGGCGAGCATCAGCGCCGACTCGTCGGGGGTGAGCGCGAGCCCGTTGGGGAAGTAGAGCCCGTCCGCGACCACGTCGGTGCGGCCGGTGCGCCTGTCGTACGCGAGCACCCGCCCGTTGGGCCGGTGTTCCAGCAGGTCGCGCTTCCAGTGCGAGAGCGGGAACCGGTCGGAGGAGTCGGTGAAGTAAACGGTGCCGTCGCGGGCCACCGCCGCGTTGTCGGCCAGGTGCACCGGCGGCGCGGCCCCGGTCAGCTCGTGCACCCGGCCGGCCGGGTCGACCCGCAGCAGCCCCCGGTACGCGTCGCAGACCAGCAACCCGCCGTCGACCGGATCCCGTTCGATGCCCAGCGGTCGTCCGCCGGTCTCGGCCAGCAGGGTGGGCGGCGTGCCGGGCGGGGAGTCGGCCGGCCACCACCAGAGCCGGCCGTCCTCGTCGCCGCTGACCACCCGGCCCTCGCCGTCGACCACGACGTCCTCCGGGCCGTGCCCGCCGGCCGGCAGCGGCAGCAGGTCGGCCCGGTCGAGCCGGGTGTCGGCGGGTGCCCAGGGGCCGGTGAGCGGTGGCGGCACGGTCGCCGGCTCGCGGACCGGCCGGATCAGCAGTGGGGCACGCGGGCGGGGGACGGCCATCGGCTCATTGTGGCCCGGCGGCGCCGCGTGCGGCAGCCCTCGACGGCGTTTCGCCCCGGCCAGGGGGGCGTGGCGGGGGACTGCGGGATGACCCTGAGACGGCTCGGGGTCGGGTCCCGGACAGTACCCGGAACCACCGGCCGTGAGGTCGGGAAATGTCGGTGGGGGCGGGTAGGTTTGGCCGCATGGTACACAGCGTTGAGCGCCTCCACGTGGTGACTGACGTGCACGATCACATGGTCGAGCTGCGTCCGGTCGGCGAGATCGACATCGCCTCCGTGACGGCGTTCCGGGCCGCGCTCTGGGCGGCGCCCGCCCGGCCGGTGCTGCGGGTCGACCTGTCCGGTGTGCGGCTGCTCTCCGCCGCCGGGGTGCGCGCGCTGGTCGCCACCCACCTGCGGGTGCGGGCCCGCGGTGGCGAGCTGGTGCTCACCGACCCCGACCCGGTGGTGGCCCGGGTGCTGCGGGTGACCGGCCTGCACCGGGTGGTCCCGGTGCGCTGTTCCGACCGCACGCCGGATCTGCCCGGCCGCACCCGCGAGCTGGTGGCCTGCGCGGCCTGAACAGCCGGCGGCCGGGGCGCGCGCAGCCGGCCTGAGCACGACGTCGGGCCGCTCGGCCTGAGCACGGCGTCGGGCCGCCGGCGGGGGCCCGCGGGGGGGGGCGGGGGGCGCGGGGGCGGGGGGCCGGCGGCCGGGCGGGGGGGGGGCCGCCGCGC